>NZ_JAIOUU010000002.1:0-326098 GCF_019931125.1 Aestuariivivens sp. NBU2969 | reverse complement strand
CAAGGATAACTCAGTGCCTTTATTCATCAATGTAATTTAAAGCACAAAGAAAATTATTTTTCTCTTTAGACCCAACTTTTGAGATTGATCCGTTTTCTTGGTAATATGTAGTTTCATGCTAAACTTGAAATTTTATCTATATTTGATTAGTTGTGTAAAAGGAATTAATATAAAACGAATTTGCAGTTTGGATTAAAAATCAGTGATTTTCTTTTGGGCTCAACGAACTAACTTAATGCAAAACATAGTGTGTAAGCATTAAGCTAGTGAGATTTAATTAGTATAAATAAAGTATAATAGTTGAAATAAAATATAGTCTAACATGAAATTACGTATAATTTTAGTATTTATCTGGTTAAGTGTAATATCCGTAAAGGTTAATGCACAAGAGGTAAAACCATTAAATCTAAACAAGCCTGAAAGAGAGCAATGGTTTACAGACTTGGGTTTTGGAATGTTTATCCATTGGAGTATGGATGTTCAATTAGGAATGGTTATAAGTCATAGTATGGTTGGTGCTTCGAACGATTATCTTAACAGGTATATAAATGAACTTCCTAAAACCTTCAATCCTGTAAATTTTGATGCAAGAGAATGGGTGAGTGCAGCTAAGCTAGCAGGTATGAGATATATTGTTTTTACAGCCAAGCACCATAACGGCTATTGCATGTATGATACTAAAACAACCGATTTCAACATAATGAATAGTCCTTATGGTAAAGATGTTACAAAGATGCTTGTTGATGCTTGTCGTGAGGCTGGTATAGCAGTAGGGCTATACTTTTCTCCAGATGATTTTTATTTTCTACATAAACAAGGAACACTCATATCAAGGGTGCGAGAGGAAGCTCTTGCTAGTAGTAATCCTGAGTTAAACGCCTATGTAAAAAAACAAATGAAAGAGCTTATGATCAATTATGGAAAAATTGATATTGTCTTTTTGGATGGCATGGAACAATTTTCAAAAACGGAGTTGGCAAAGGTGTGCTGGGATATAAATCCAGATGTAGTCGTTACCCGGGGAGCTATGGAAACCCCTGAGCAGGAAACTCCTGAAACCCCAATTCCTTCCCCTTGGGAGGCGTGCTACACCTTTGGAGATCAATGGCAATATAGGCCCACAAATGAGAATTATAAAACAGCTAAAGATGCCATTCTTAAACTTATAGAAATAAAGGCAAAAGGAGGTAATTTATTATTAAATTTTGGTCCCGATGCATTCGGTAATTTTCCAAAAGAACAACAAGGTGCTTTAAATGAAATTTCTTTATGGATGTTTATTAATCAAGAGGCATTTAATCAAACCGAGCCACATCATACTATTAAGGAGGGTAACATGTGGTTTTTAACATCTAAAGATAAAAAAACAGCATATGTGTTTATAGATACGGACGAATGGAAATATGGTGATCGTAAATTATTTAGTATTGAAACATTGAAAGCTACAAAAAAGAGTCAAATTTTTGTTTTGGGCCACAATGGAATAGTTAAAGAATATGACAAGAATGTGGATCCAGCTCCTGTTATTAAACAAACAAACGAAGTAATGGAGATATCGATTACAAGGTCTCAGCGAATCTATAATGACCGTAAATGGAACAACCCTATTGTTGTAAAAATAACAGAATTAGATATAAGTGAGTAAACAAACTCCACGACATTAATATATTTTAAAAGTAGACAGGGATAGGTTTTAAATCTATTTTGATGATTCAAAATGGAATAGTCCCCGATAAAAAAGAACACCTCCAATATTTTGGTAGCGTTTGTTTAAAGTATTGGTTTCAACCTATAAAAAAGACCGTTTTAAAACGGTCTTTTTTATATGGATACTATGAAGTTTTTTATTCTTCCTTTTTTATGGCATCGCCGACTGCTTCAACAGCATCTTCGGCTGCTTCTACAGCATTTTCAGTAGCTTCAGCGGCTTCATCCATAGCTTTTCCAGCTTCTTCTAATGCTCCTTCGGTAGCTTCAGTTGCATTTTCAATAGTAGCTTCCATAGTGTCTGATTTTTTAGTATCTCGACATGAAGTAAAAGATAATACTAGTGCAAGTACAAGCACCATACTTAATAATGTATTTTTCATAATTTTCAATTTAGGTTAATTGTTTTTAAGTCAAAAGCCAATTATAAATTTTTATTGACAATTATATTTCTAGGCATACTATATACGTAGATAATCCAGTATTTGGATGACGGCACCTTTATTTTCTTTAATATAGTCTTGATTTTTTGCGCCACTAATCGATCGAAAATTAGAGTTTTGAAGTAATTTGTTTAGAATGGAATTAAATCCATTTGTGTCTTTAATCGAAAACATCCCACCCTTGGTAATCATAGCTTTGGCTTCTGGGAATTTTTGATGATGGTTTCCTATTATAATGGGAACGCCAAATACAGCAGGTTCTAAGGTGTTATGCAATCCTGTATTGCCTATGGCACCACCTACGTAGGCAATATCTGCATAACTGTAAATTTTAGAAAGCAAGCCAATAGTGTCAATAATTAAGACCTGACTATTAGCCAATGCATCTTTCTTTTTTTCAGAAAATAGTACAGACGTAGTATTGATCTGGTTTTTAAGTCTTTGTATTTGATTACTTTTTATATTGTGTGGAGCTATAATAAATTTAGTGTCTTTTGAAGCTTCTGTATTAATGTAATTTATAAGTAGTACCTCATCTTCAGGCCAAGTGCTACCAGCAACAACACACAGTTTGTCTTGTTTAAAGCTTTCCATAAAATCAAGAGCGTTATTTTGTTTCAACTGATTGGAAACCCTATCAAATCGTGTGTCTCCTGTAACAGTGACATCAAGGTAATTAATAGATTCTAAAAGTGTCTTTGAATTTTCGTTTTGGGTGAAAATATGTTCAAAAGCTAATAATGCATGCCTAAACAATCCACCATAAAATTTAAAAAAACGTTGATTTTTTCTAAATGCAGCAGAAATTAAGATGGCCCTTAAGTGTCTCTTGTTGATTTCATTCAAATAGTTGGGCCAAATATCATACTTTACAAATATTGTAAGGTCAGGGTTAACAATATCCAAAAAGCGTCTCGCATTTTGTTTGGTGTCCAATGGAAGATAAACAACGCAATCTGCGACTGGGGAATTCTTTCTAATTTCATAGCCGGACGGTGAAAAAAAACTAAGTATTATTTTATGTCTTTTATAATGATTCCTTAGCTCATTAAAAACAGGTAGCCCTTGTTCGTATTCACCAAGCGATGCGCAATGAAACCATAAGGTTTTGTCTCCTTGATTTAAATGTTCCTTAAGAATACTGAAGGTTTTAGAACGACCTTTAACTCCCAAAGCAATTTTTAGGTTAAAATTTGCAATGGATTTTAGTCCTAAATTAGCTAATCTTATAATATTGTCATATAAAACCCCCAATCCTATATTGTTTGTGCTAAAATACATTTCTTTAGAAGAAAACTATAAATAAACAGTATGAATTTTGTAATTTTGTGGGCTCAAAAATGACATACAAAATGCAAATCTAATTATGGTCATCCAGGTTAGATTTTGGTTCTTTAAACATAAAATATGAAGAAAATCCAAATGGTTGACCTTAAAGGTCAGTACTCCCAAATAAAGGATGTCGTTAATCCTGCTATACAAGAAGTTATTGAAAACACTGCTTTTATAAATGGCCCAAAAGTCCACCAGTTTCAGAAGAACTTGGAACATTATTTAGGCGTAAAGCATGTTATACCTTGTGCCAACGGAACGGATGCGCTTCAAATAGCTATGATGGGGCTTGGGTTAAAACCAGGCGATGAGGTTATTACTGCCGATTTCACTTTTGCAGCTACTGTAGAAGTTATTGCTTTATTGCAATTAACACCAGTTTTAGTTGATGTAAATGAAGACGATTTCAACATTAATATTGAGGCTGTTAAAAAGGCTATTACACCCAAAACCAAGGCCATTGTACCAGTACACTTATTTGGACAATGTGCAAATATGGAAGCTATAATGGAGATAGCCCATGCACATAATCTGTATGTGATTGAAGATAATGCACAAGCCATTGGTGCTAATTATACCTATAAAAATGGGGAAAAGGTAAAAGTGGGTACCATTGGACACGTTGGGGCGACTTCTTTTTTTCCATCCAAAAATTTAGGTTGTTATGGTGATGGCGGTGCTATTTTCACCAATGATGACTCCTTAGCTAATACCATTAGGGGAATTGTTAACCATGGGATGTACGAGCGTTACCATCATGATGTAGTAGGTGTAAATTCTAGGTTAGATAGTATTCAAGCCGCAGTTTTAGATGCAAAATTACCGCACTTAGATAGCTATAATACAAAACGAATTGAAGCAGCCAATAAGTATGATGGGGCTTTTAATCAAGTACCTAATATTGAAGTTCCTGTAAGAACAGGAGATATAGATAATCATGTGTTCCATCAGTATACATTAAAATTAAAAGATATAAATAGGGATGCTTTAGCCAAACATTTAAATGAAAAAGGCATTCCTTTTGGGATATATTATCCCATACCACTTCACAAACAAAAGGCGTATGCCGATGTGCGATACAATGAAACTGATTTTGTTGTAACCAATCAATTGGTTAAAGAGGTTATTTCTTTGCCTATGCATACTGAATTGGACGACGAGCAAATTGAATATATTACATCAACAATAATTAAATTTATAAATGGATAAAATATTAGTAACGGGAGGATTAGGGTTTATAGGATCACATACCGTTGTAGAATTACAAAATGAAGGATACGAGGTTGTTATTATTGATGATTTATCCAACTCGTCAATTAGTGTTTTAGACGGTATTACTTCGATTACAGGTAAGAAACCTGTTTTTGAAAAGTTGGATTTAAAAGATAAAGCAGATGTAGATGTTTTTTTTAATACCCATAATGATATTAAAGGAGTTATCCATTTTGCTGCTAGTAAAGCCGTTGGTGAAAGTGTTGAAAAACCGTTATTGTATTACGAAAACAATATAAATACCTTAGTTTACTTACTGAAACAATTAAAAGAGTTACCAACAGCTTCATTTATTTTTAGTTCCTCCTGTACGGTTTATGGTCAGGCAGACAAATTGCCAATAACAGAAAATGCGCCGGTAAAACAAGCAGAGTCACCATATGGTAACACCAAGCAAATAGGAGAGGAAATAATTAGAGATACTTGCAAGGTTACACCAAATTTAAAAGCTATAGCCCTGCGTTATTTTAATCCTGTAGGGGCACATGAATCAGCTAACATAGGAGAGCTCCCTATAGGGGTTCCTCAAAATTTAGTGCCTTTTATCACCCAAACAGGAATAGGCTTGCGCGAGCAACTGTCTGTTTTTGGAGATGATTACCCAACTCCCGATGGTACTTGTATTAGAGACTATATACATGTGGTTGATTTAGCAAAAGCTCACGTTGTAGCACTTAAGCGTTTGTTGGAAAATAAGAATAAAGCCAATTATGAAACGTTTAATCTTGGAACAGGCAAGGGTAGTTCAGTTTTGGAAGTGGTTAAGGCCTTTGAGCGTGTTTCAGGTAAAACACTCAATTATAAAATTGTAGGCAGAAGGGAAGGCGATATTATTTCGGCTTATGCAGATACTACAAAAGCTAATGAAGAATTAGGCTGGGAAACAAAACTAACCTTAGACGATGCCATGCGCTCTGCTTGGAAATGGGAGCAGAAGATAAGAAGCTGATTTAAATTTTACATATTGAGAAAGGGCTGCTTATTAAGCAGCCCTTTCTTTGTTATTGATAGTCTTCACTTATTTCGGAGATTGAATATTGAATAGGGAAAATAATTTCGGTTATCACCCTGCTCTCATGATTATAGATTTTTAAATCATATTCAGTTTTGTATAGTGTTTTCAGTCGTTCATTGATGTTGCTTATCCCATTACCTTTTTTTAATAAAGCAAAAAGGGATTCGTTTATTTGTTTACCAGTGTTTTCAATTTTAATTTTAAGTTTTTCCTTGGCTTTTTTAATTGAAATATTAACATCAATGGTTTTATGGACGTTACTATAGCCATGTTTGGTGGCATTTTCAATAATGGGTTGCAAAATCATATTAGGCACTAATACGTTTTCTAAACTATCTTCAACATCAATAGTAAAGGTTAGTTGATCGGAAAAGCGTGTTTTTTTTATATGGATGTATTTTTTAAGTATGTCTAACTCCTCCTGTAATTCAATTAAGTTTTGGTCTTTTTTATCCAAAACATTTCTTAAGAGATCGCTTAAATCGACAATCATAGTTTTAGATTTTTCAGTATTGATATCTATCAATGAATGAATGCCATTTAAGGTGTTAAATAAAAAATGGGGATGCATTTGTGTTTGTAAAAACCTTAAATGGGCTTGAGATAATTTATCCTGCAATTTTATAGTTCTTAATTCGCTCTCTTGCGTTTTTTTAAAGTAGTAATACATGTATATAATGGTTACTAAAGAGATATAAATTAAAAAATGTAAATCTATAAGTCGAATAAAATGTATAACCATATCACTTAAGTCATTTTTCATATCAGCTTCTGTGGTACTTAATAAATCAATTCCCCATGAAATTCCTAGAGTGAAAGCACCAATAAAGAATGAGAAGAATAAATGAATGATAACTATATGTAAAAATTTTACTTTTTTAACAAATAAGTATTTGGTTGTCATGGCTATAAAAATCATAAAGACGGTAATAAGACACCAATCCAAAACATTTTCAAAAATGAAATTTCCCCAGGCTGTGTCTCTACCATGATAAATTCTCAAATACGCATTTTTAAATGAGTAAATAATGACGAAAACAGCATATACAAGAGACAAAATGCCTATAAGCTTAAAGTCGATGTGTTTTTTTAAGTTTCTCATCGTGAAATTTATATACCCATTTTTTTCTGAAACTCTTTTTTGTGAGTCTTACTTATCCTAAATAATTTTTCATCTTGCATTTTTACATCAATCTCACCATAATTGGAATATAATACTTCCTTAATTAAGGCTATATTAATAATTGTCGATCTATGTATACGTTGGAACTTATTTGCTTTAAGTTGATCGAATAATGAATTTAAGGACTCTCTTAAAACGTATTTCTTTTGTTCGGTATAAATTTCGGCATAATAACCCGATGCTAGAATATATTTTATATCATCTTTATTTATAAATGAGATTTTCCCGTTGGCCTTTATGGCCAATTTGGTTTGTTTTACTTCTGAAAACTCCTGATTGGGATTTTCAATATATTTTAATAGGTTGGTTATTTTTTTGCTTAAACCATTGGATTTATTAGAATTGAAAAGTTCAATAACCCGGTTTGTAGATTGAAAAAAGCGTTCATCCTTAAAAGGTTTCAACAAATAATCAAAAGCAAAAAAATCGAAAGCCTTTAAGGCAAATTCATCAAAAGCGGTTATAAATATGACCAAAGGCATATTGTTTTGATCTATTTCCTTTAAAATATCAAACCCAGTCATATCTGTAATTTTAATGTCTAAGAAAATTAAATCTGGCTTTATTGAGTTGATTTTTGCGATAGCCTCTTTTCCAGAGCTGCACTCATCTATAACCTCAATGTCCTTAATATCATTTAATAGGTTAGAAACACGCTTTCTAGCCAAAAATTCATCATCAATTATTATTGTTTTAATAGGACTAACCATAGGAATTGGCATTAATCAAGGTCTAAACTAGCATAAAAAAATGACTTAGCATGAGTGAATTTGTGTTGTTTGCATCAATTAATAAGCAACTCATATCATTTTAATCACTACAAACTTCAAAAAAATATATGTTCACATCAATATTGGAGCAATTTATTTCTGCTAGTTGTAAAAACGGTTTATTATTTTTAAATAACTGAATATAAGTGAGTTAAAATATTTTTATTCGAAATTTAAATATTCAAAGGTTAATTTATAATAACTTAAGTTTAATTGTATCATAAAAAGCTTATTCTACCCCATTTTATAAATAGGTCAAATCATAATTTTGTTAAGCGTACAATTAAACCATTTCCTTTACTAATGCAATTGTAAAAGGTAAGGTGGTTTAGAACTTTACTTATACACGCTGAGGTTTTCGCTAAACTTTAGTTTTTATTTTTTAGTATCGAATTTTTTTGAATTAGTCCTTAAAAAAAATCTTCGCCGCCTACCTTTCTTACAATCTGCTTAGACTAACTCAAATTTAAATAATATGAAAACAAAGTTTCACAGAATGCTGGCACTGTTCCTAGCGTTAGCTGTGCAATTTTCTTTTGCACAAGAAAAAACGGTTACGGGTAAGGTTTCAGATGGAAATGGATTACCATTGCCAGGGACAACCGTTTTAATTAAAGGTACTACTACAGGTACTTCAACTGATTTCGATGGTAATTATTCCATTCAAACTAGACAAGGACAAACACTAGTCTTTAGTTTTGTGGGCTATACTACCCAAGAAATTGCTGTTAGCTCATCAAATACCATTGATGTTACCTTAACAGAAGATGCCGAGTCTTTGGAAGAAGTGGTTGTAATAGGTAGTGCCCAAGGAAAATCAACAAAAGAACTAAGTTTCTCGGTTGGGCAGGTTAAAAATGATCTTTTGGAGAATGTTCCTGCAACCGATGCCGCTTCAGCATTGCAAGGTAAAATTGCTGGTTTGTCTGTGACGCCTTCAGGGGGTAATCCAGGCAGTAATGTGTCTATTCAATTGAGAACAGCTAACTCATTGGCCACAGGACAAGATCCTTTAGTTATTGTTGATGGCGTTATTTTGGAAGGTGGATTGGCCGATATTAACACTGAAGATATTGATAGAATTGAAGTAGCCAAGGGCGCTGCGGGAGCTTCTTTATATGGGTCTAGGGCTTCCAATGGGGTTATTCAGATTTTCACTAAAAGAGGAAAAGGAAATAACAAGGTTAATGTGACTTATAGAACGGAACTTGGTTGGAAAAATATACTCGATAAGTATGATTTAGCAACAACACACCGCTTTAAGTTAACGGCTGATGCTTCTGCATTCGATTTAACTAGTGGCTCACGAGAAGTAGATGCAGATGGTTTATCCGATAACCCTTACCCAGGAACTAATTACGACTATCAAGGTGAAGTTTTTGAAACGGGGATTTATAATACACATTATGCCTCTGTTACTGGAGGAAATGAAAATGCTAGGTATCTATTTTCTTATCAAAGACTTCAGGATGAAGGTATATTAGCGTTAGTAGAGGACTATAGAAGAGATAATTTTAGGTTGAACTTGGATAATACCATTTCAGAAAAAATTAAATTAAAAACATCATTCTTCTATAGTAATTCCAATAGGGATGCATCCATAAATGGAGGTACAACCTCTGAAAATCCTTTGTTCGAAGCCTTGATTACGGAGCCTATTTACGATTGGCAAGCACTGAATGAAGAAGATGGATCACCTTACAATTTTGATAGTAATACGTTCGATCCAAACATTTATAATCCTCTATATGAATTGGCCAATAGGGATTTGGTTGAAAAGAGAAACCGATTTTTAGGCAATGTATCCTTAGACTATCAGGTATTGCCTTGGTTAAAGTTAAACGGTGCCTATTCAGTAGACTTCGAAAACAACGCCTTTGAAGATTATATCCCTAAGGGGTATTTGTCAGCCAGTCCAGATGGACAAGCACAGAATATTGGATTTATTCAGCGATCAACATTTAATGGTAGGGCTCAAAACATTAGGTTCAACAGTTTAATAACCAAATCTTTTGGAGCTGATGATGATTATAACCTAAGCTTAAGATTGAGTTATCTGCATGAACGCTATATTAATGAATTTAATAATGCAGAAGGGTATAATCTTGCTGTATCCGATATCCGTTCTTTAGATAATATTTCAGATAGACCTTCTGTCTCTTCGGCCACCCAAGAAATTTTAACGGACAGTTATTTTGCTGTTGCAGATTTCGATTATCAAAAGAAATACATATTTAGTGGTGTTATAAGACGTGAAGGTTCTTCTTTATTTGGTCCGGATACCAGATGGGCAAACTATTTTAGAACAAGTTTGGCCTATCGTATAACAGAAGATATAGAAATCCCTGGCATTCAGGAATTAAAATTGCGAGGTTCTTATGGTACTGCCGGTATTAGGCCAACATACGAAATGCGTTTTGAAACTTTTGCTTTGCAAAATGGATCTCCTACCAAATCCACTTTAGGAAATAATGAATTAAAACCTGCAAAAACTGGAGAGTTGGAACTTGGTATTAATGTGGATTTCTTGGATCGTTTTTCTTTTGAATTCAATTATGTGAAAGCAAAAACCGATGATCAAATTTTAAGAGTACCCTTATCGGCAGCAACTGGTTTTGGAGCACAGTGGCGTAATGCAGGTGAAATAGACGCCACCACCTATGAGGCGTCTCTTAATGCCAATATTATAAAAAATGATGATTTTTCATGGGATTTGGGCATTATTTGGGACAAATCCAAACAAAAGATTAGTCGTCTAGATGTTCCATCATACTTAACTGGGCCTGGAGCACAGGAAACGACATTGTTTAGAATTGAGCAAGGTCAAAATTTTGGTGTCATGTACGGTAATATATTTATTAGAAGTTTGTCCGATTTGCCTACTGGGTTGGATCCTAATAACTATGCCATTAATGAGTTTGGTTATGTGGTTGATGCCGCTACAGGAAGTACAGCTGTAAAACAAGTAGATAGTGGAGGTAATGAATTCTTTGTTATGGGTGATATTACGCCAGATTTTAGAATGGCATTCAATACCACTTTAAAGTATAAAAATTTAGCATTTTATGCTCTTGTCGATTGGAAACAGGGTGGCGATATTTATAATAAAACCAAGCAGTGGTTATATAGGGATGGTAGACATTTAGATATTACCAGTGGCTTGCCGTATAACTTTTTCCAAGGTTTATACAATACCAATTTGGCGAGCTCTGCTTTTGTAGAGGATGGTACTTTTGTTAAGTTAAGAGAACTTTCACTTTATTACACTCTTAAAGGTGATGCGCTAGGAAACGTTGGAAACTTTGTCAACAATGTCAAGTTTGGCTTTGTTGGAAGGAACCTATTTACCATTACAAATTACTCTGGTTTTGATCCTGAAATCACAACGCAATCTGAAACTAACAGAGCTAATTTAACGTCTAGGGATACAGATGGTATTGGTAGTGATGTGAATACCCCTGGAGGTGATCCTAATGTTTTTAAGATTGATAATTTCCCATATCCTTCAACAAGAACATTTAGTTTTTCTGTACAATTAACCTTTTAAAAAAATTGAAAATGAAAAAAAATAATATTATAAAATTACAATTGGTTTTTGCCAATTTCTTGTTGCTGTTTTTTTCATGTAGCAATGAGATTGATAATGTTGTAAATTCGAATAACCCCGATAGGAATCAAGTTATCGCTAATGGTTCAGATTTAATAGGGGTAGTGAGCGGCGGATTTGTTACTTGGTGGCAATCTACGAGTAGGGATCTTTACCCGCCTTTGGCCGTAGCCGGTGATATTGCCACTTGTTCTTGGGGTAACTTTGGGATGCGTGTATTGTCAGCCGAACCTAGAAACCCAATTATCAATGCCGCATCATGGGCAGATGTTAGTGTATTGGAACAACCATGGCAAGGATGTTATGGTGCCATATCGTCTGCTAATGACGTTTTGGGTGCCATAAATAATAATGGAGTGACTTGGGTAGTTGCAGGTACCGATAATACACCTATGGTTTCAGCGGCAGCGTATCTACTTAGAGGGCTTTCTTATGGAAATTTGGGACTTTTATTTGAAAAAGGATTTTCGGTTGATGAGAATACAGATCTTTCCCAAAAATTGGAATTTGTTCCTTACCAAGATTTGATTGCATTAGCAATTGCAGATTTAGATAAAGTGATTCAATTGGCCAATTCCAACAGTTTTGAAATCCCTAATACGGTCATTAACGGAGTTTCATTGCCTTCGTCAGAACTAATAAAATTGTGCAACTCCTATAAGGCTAGGTTCATGGTGCAATCGGCTAGGGATATGACCGAAACCAACGCGGTGGATTGGAACCAAGTTAAAACCCTAACTGAAAATGGTATCACAGCAGATTTCGGGCCAACCGGAGATAACGGTATCAGTTGGTGGAACAATGCCAATGTATTAATGGATTCGCCCAATGGCTTTGGACCTTTTGGTGCACGGTTGGATATGCGGATTGTACATTTGTTAGACCCAAGTCAGCCCGAATTTTTCCCTGCCGGTTCAGGTTCTACATTAGATAATCCACAGATGACCACCAACGACGCTAGGGTTGGTCCCGGTAGGGATTTTGAATTTAGATCCGATATTTTATTTAGGTCGGAAAGGGGTAGATTTCATTATTCGCATTATATCCATACGCGATTCCAAAACGACCCAACCTTTTCTGACGGTGCTGATGCAAAACAGATCAAGACTTTTACTTTTGAGGATAACAGATTGTTAATGGCTGAGGCCAAAGCACGTACTAATGATTTGTCTGGAGCCATTGCCGATGTTAATGCTGGTTCGAGGACGGCTAGAGGAGGATTAGCCGATTTGCCATCGGATGCAATGCAACAAGATATACTTGATGCCATATTCTACGAGCGTTTTATAGAGTTATTTAATACCGCTGTTGGAAGTGGGTATTTTGATAGGAGAAGGATTAATCAACTGCAAGTAGGAACCTTTAGACATTTACCAGTACCTGCAACCGAATTGGAAGTGCTATCTGAAGCATTATATACTTTGGGCGGAACCGATGCAGACCCATCGGGAAGGGTGCCACATTACAATTTAGCGGCTAAGCCAGAACGAACTGACGATTCTTTTATACCAACGTTTAATTAACCAACGTTCATAACAAGCCGTCCAAGTTTGGTTTTGGGTGGCTTGTTATTTTTTATCTTTTTTAAAATTAACTATAATTAAAATAGCCATTCCAGTGGTAACAAACATATCGGCCATATTAAAAATCCCTGTTCTTAGAACATCTGTAAGCTTAATAAATAGAAAATCGGTTACCGACCCGAAGGCTATTCGGTCAAAAACATTTGCAATACCACCTCCAATAATAGCAGAAAAGGCAAATAAAGACCATTTATCCAAAGCTTTGTCTTTAATGATATAGCGCAAGACAAAACCTAATACTACAACGGGTAAAATGAGTAATAAAATAACACGTAAAGGTTCATTTAATTCACTTCCCATACCCAAAAAAGCCCCTTCATTCTCTACGTTATGCAGTGAAAAAAAGTTACCAATTACAGGGATAACTTCATTTTTTTCGATAGAAGCCCTAACAATAACTTTAGTAATTTGGTCTATAACTATAGTTATTATTATTGAAGCAATAATAAAAATATTTCGATTGGATAACTTCATCTAGGCATTCATTTCAAAAGTTGCCGAAACGGTTTCTGCTTCCCGGTTTATTTTTTTAACCAAACCTTGCAATACCTTACCAGGACCTACTTCAGTAAATAAAGTGGCACCATCGGTAATCATCTGTTGTACAGATTGTGTCCAACGTACTGGAGCAGTTAATTGTGAAATTAAGTTTGCTTTAATGGCAGAGGAATCAGTAACCGCATTCGCAGTCACGTTTTGGTAAATAGGACAGTTTGGTGTTTTGAACGCTGTGCTTTCAATAGCTGCTGCAAGCTCTTCTCTGGCTGGTTCCATTAATGGAGAATGAAA
Source organism: Aestuariivivens sp. NBU2969 (assembly GCF_019931125.1). Lineage (NCBI taxonomy): Bacteria > Pseudomonadati > Bacteroidota > Flavobacteriia > Flavobacteriales > Flavobacteriaceae > Aestuariivivens > Aestuariivivens sp. NBU2969. The sequence goes on along the minus strand of NZ_JAIOUU010000002.1, from coordinate 312,397 downwards.
AGCACCTCCAACAGGTAAAACTAAAGCTCGTCTGGCACCTTCTGCCTTTAAGGATTCACAGGCTTTATTGATAGCTTCAATTTCTCCAGAGATGACCAATTGTCCTGGGCAGTTGTAATTAGCAGCAACCACAACACCTTCAGTAGTAGCACAGATTTTTTCAACAATGTCATCATCCAAGCCCAAAACGGCGGCCATAGTACTTGGTTGCAGTTCACATGCTTTTTGCATGGCCAAAGCACGCTGGGAAACCAATTTTAAACCATCTTCAAAATTTAAAGAGCCATTAGCTACTAATGCAGAAAACTCACCAAGAGAATGACCAGCAACCATATCAGGTTTAAAGCTATTTCCTAATGTTTTAGCTAAAATAACAGAATGTAAAAATATAGCTGGCTGGGTAACTTTGGTTTCTTTAAGGTCTTCTGCAGAGCCCTCAAACATAATATCAGTAATATTAAAACCAAGAATATGGTTGGCTTGTTCAAACAGCTCTTGTGCTAGAGGTGAATTCTCATAAAGATCCAACCCCATGCCTGTAAATTGGGCACCTTGACCAGGAAATATATATGCGTTCATTTTAGTTCATTTTTAGTGCAGCAAAAGTACATGTTTTTTTTTATTTATAAATTCTGGTATAAATGAAAAAAAACATGTACAAGCCTAGCCGTTTCTCATTAGAAAAATAGGAATAAATTAGAACTAAAATGTATTGTAATTTTGTTCTGCCAGCCTTTGGTTTTGTGATACCCGATACTTAAGAATATTTAAGTATCGCAATGCTTCTTTGTTATTGTAATCACTATAAGCTTTTGATGCCCATTCAATAGCAGTCTCTATATCGCCATTAATTTCATTGATTATTGCCATATTGTAACAAGCGCGCCCTGCGATTTTGGATTTAGGGTTAGCAAGTTCCCGTTCCCAATGAAGTGCAGCACCATCCCAATCTCCTGTTTGGGCCTTGCGTTTGGCTATTTCAAATTGATCTGTGCCCTTTACAAAATAGTCTCGGGCCACTCTGGTTCTGTAAGGTACAATGCTTAATGCGTAGTTTTCTCCAATGAGCCTGCTAGCATCCATAACAAGGTCTTTTCGCATTTTAAGGGCCTCGAGTGCCTTGGCAGGATTTATGCCTTTCCCTGAAGTGGTAATCCCTTTAGAGAATGAAAATGAATCCAAAATCAATCGGTTGGTAGGGTCATAAATTTTAAAACCACCTTTTATAAGGGTGTTTGCCGTAGCATGGTGTTCTAAAACAGGAATTTTTACACCCAGTACATTTTGTGAAAAGGCTTGTTTTGTGTTATAGCTTATTTTGGAATCGGTATCAAAAAAGGATAAAACGTAAAGTACATCCACATCGCTAGCTTTACACAATTGTTCTACTGTATCCCAAGTTAAAGCTGTTGGGAAATCTACAGTATTGTTTGAAACTAACAATGAATCGTTTACAATAACAACATCAAATCGGTCTTGTTGTTTCAGTAATTCGTTTAAGCCTTCAATAACCTTGTTTGATGCGTCTCGGTCAAAGTTTTTGCCTTCAGCAGAGAAGACTTCATCAATTTTACTTATAACATTATCTGAGGTATTGTTAAATCGGTTTAAGATACCCACCCTGCTAATGTTTTTTGGTATGCTTACAGGGGCTGGTTCAGTGACGCTTATGGTTAATCTGTTAGTCGAAGCGCAACTAACCATGAGCAAAATAATACATAAAAAGGGAAACATTTTTTGTAGGGGCTTGGTTTCCATAATAGCTTTTTTATAGGCGTTTATAAGTAATGAAGGAGTACTTATAGTCGTTGTTTTCATCTTTGTCATGCAAAGTGTGTGCCATTTCTTTCCAAATGGTTGTATCAATATTTGGGAAGTAGGTGTCTGCATCAAAATTTTCATGTACTCGGGTAAGCTCAATTTTATCGGCAATAGCCATAGCTTGGTTATATATTTCTCCACCTCCAATGATAAAAGGTTGAGAATCATTTTTAGCAGCATCTAGAGCATCATCTAAATTGTTTACTACAATAACACCGTCAGGGACAGTATAGTTTTCTTGCCTCGTAATAACTACATGGGTTCTATTGGGTAAAGGTTTAGGGAAGCTTTCAAAGGTTTTGCGACCCATTATAATAAAATGACCATTTGTTAGGTTTTTAAATCGTTTTAAATCGTCACTCAAATGCCATATTAATTTATTGTCCTTTCCAATAGCATTGTTTTTGGCAGCTGCGGCAATAATTGTAATTTCAGGCTTTTTATTCGAAGTCTTTTGAGTGTTTGTCAATTCATTTTTTACTGCTGCAGATTCATCTTTAATGAAATTAGCTTTTAGTTTTTCAATACGTTCCTGTTGTTTGGCAACCAATTTTTCCAATTGTCGTTTTTCCCAAGGTTTACCCATAAATTTATTGGTAATAAACACATTGAAAACATGATATAGAAAAAAGAAAGTCCATAATAAAATAGCATAAAGAAACCATGCTTTACCAAATAAGGTATATTCTTTACCAATACCCAATAGCGTATTGCTTATTATGAGCAATATGGTGCCAATAAGAAAACCGACAAAGTGTATGTATAGCCATTTTTTCTGCCTAATCCGTTTTTGAGCATTTTCTATAAGCTCTAATTGGTCTTTATCAATCTTTATTTCTGGTTTCTTTTTTCCAAACATACTATTAGGTTAATTGCTGTAAATTTAGAACATTTTACCGAATTCCTTAAGTCTAATTGGGGAATCAATTAATTATTAAGGGATGTGTAAATCAATAAAAAGGCTATTTTCAGTATGCTAATTTTATAATTTAAGCTTTAAATTTTTTTAAACATTAAATTAATGTAAAGGCATATTATGAAATTGATAATTCTTTAGGGTTTAGTATCATAGCGTATGAGTTGCCTCACTTCTTATTGTAAATTTGCCCTATGTTTAATGTCTAAAATAAGGAATTATGGCTATTAAAAAACAATACTTAAAAAGTAAACCGGTATGTAAAGTAACTTTTTCTATAGAAGCTGAAGAAGCTAAGAAAGTTTCAGTTGTTGGAAGTTTTAACGATTGGAATGCAAAAGAAGCACCTTTAAAAAAATTAAAAAATGGAACCTTTAAAGGGACGCTTGACTTGGAAAAAGACAATTCTTATGAATTCAAGTACATCGTTGATGGTGACTACGTTAACGACAGTGATGCAGATGCTTATGCTTGGAATGATTATGCAGGCTCTGAAAATAGTGTAGTAGCTGTATAATGATGTATCTCATTAAAAAACTAAAGGCTTCCCTAATGGAAGCCTTTCTCTTTTTTACACAGCCACCACCCCTTTGATATGGGGATGCGGGTTATAATCGACTAAAGTAAAATCTTCAAACGTAAAGGCGAAAATGTCCTTTACTTCTGGGTTTAAAATCATTTTTGGTAAAGGTCTTATGTCCCTTGATAGTTGTAGTTCCAATTGCTCATAATGGTTGCTGTATATATGGGCATCACCAAAGGTGTGGATGAATTCCCCTGCCTCATAGCCACATACCTGCGCCATCATCATGGTGAATAGGGCATAGGAAGCGATGTTAAACGGCACACCTAAAAAGATATCGGCACTACGCTGGTATAATTGGCAGGACAGTTTGTCGTTAGCTACATAAAACTGAAAAAAGGCATGGCAAGGCGGTAATGCCGCTTTACCATTGGCTACATTATCACTAAAGCTTTTTGATATGTCTGGAAGTACAGATGGATTCCATGCCGATACTAACATACGGCGGCTATTTGGATTGTTTTTAAGGGTATGGATAACCTCTTTTATTTGATCAATGTCATCACTATTCCAGTTGCGCCATTGGTGTCCGTATACAGGGCCCAAATTACCATTTTCATCGGCCCATTCATTCCAGATTCGTACCCCATTTTCAGTTAGATAGTTAATATTGGTATCCCCTTTTAAAAACCAAAGTAATTCATAAATGATTGATTTTAAATGCAATTTTTTTGTAGTGACCATAGGAAACCCTTCACTCAAATCAAAACGCATTTGATAACCAAAAACACTTTTGGTTCCCGTTCCTGTCCTATCATTTTTTTCGTTTCCGTTTTCTAAAACGTGCTTTACTAAATCGTGGTATTGTTTCATAAGCCAAATTCCTGTGAAAAACAGGAATCTCTCAATTAGTTAAAAATTAGTTGTATAATCAAACATGATTAGGCATGGACGAATTTAAACAAAATGATGTTTTCAGAATGGATTTTAATAAGCCTAAATATTAAAAAGTTATTAACGTTGCAAAAGAGAGTTGGTCGACTAGATTTCCTGCTTTCGCAGAAAGTGTTTTACCCTATAATCATCCCAGCAATCGTAGCAGAAACCAAAGAGGCTATAGTACCACCAATAAGGGCTTTCATGCCAAATTGAGATAAGGTTTTGCGTTGTCCAGGTGCTAAAGAGCCGATACCTCCTATTTGAATGCCAATGGAGGCAAAATTGGCAAATCCACAAAGCATATAGGTGGCCATGATGATTGATTTTTCATTGTTGAGGTGAATGACGTTCGACATGTTTTTTAAATCGGCTAACTGAATATATCCAATAAATTCACTAGCTACTAATTTAATGCCAAGTAGTTGTCCCATAAGTGTCATGTCATCCAAAGGAACACCAATTAACCACATAACAGGAGCAAATAAATAGCCCAGCAAAAACTCTAATGAAAACGCATCATAAGTTGTATTATCTACAATCCAAGTATTTAAAGTAGTTACATTTCCAACCCACCCTAATATACCATTAATCATAGCGATAAAAGCTAAAAACACTAGCAACATTGCACCAACATTAACTGCCAGCCTTAAACCTTCTGAAGTACCATTGGCAATTGCATCTAGAATATTTGAACCAATGTTGTCCTTGGTTACTTTTATTTGAGAATTTATTTTTTCTGTCTGTGGATAAAGGATTTTAGAAATTACAACAGCACCAGGGGCAGCCATAACAGAGGCAGCCAATAAATGCTTAGCATAAAATATTTCCATCACTGGATCTCCTGCCCCCAAAAATTTTATGTAAGCAGCTAAAACGCCGCCAGCAACAGTTGCCATACCGCCTATCATGACAAGCAGTATTTCAGAACGATTCATTTTTTCCAAATAAGCTTTTATCATTAGGGGAGATTCTGTCTGACCTAAAAAGATATTACCAGCTACACTCAAACTTTCCGCTCCTGAAATTTGCAAAAGTTTAGTTAACAACCATGCAAGACCCTTAACTATTTTTTGGATAACACCTAGATAGAATAAAACGGACGTTAAGGCAGAAAAGAATATTATTGTAGGTAGTATGGTTATTGCAAAATTGACAAGAGAGCTTTCCAGTTCTTTAGAAACAAAAGAGTTAAATAAAAATTCTGTGCCAGCCATTGTAAAGTTAAGTATGTCCACAAATCGACCTCCTACCCACTCAAAAGTCAATTGTATAAAAGAAACCTTTAAAACTCCAATGGCCAGTAAGACTTGAGCTCCTAATCCTAGTCCAACGGTTTTCCAATTAATGCCTTTTCTGTTTTTACTAAATAGAAACGCAATAAAGATTAAGGAAATCATTCCTAAAACACCATGCCATAAACTTTTAAAAGAAAAGCCTTGACTAGGAATCAACGTTTGAGGCGTTTCTGAATTTATTTTTGATGAAATTTGGGTCTCAGTAGTTTCGGTTATTATTGTGTTTTCCATTTGGGCGATGGAATCTTTTACCGCAGTACTTTCTATTGTAATTGTGCTATCCGAAGCAATAGGAGTATTACCATCTTGAGCGTGTAAATTAGTGAAAAAGCATAGCAACAAGATGAAAAAGAATAATCGAAACTGCTTCATAAATCAAGGGTTATCGTTTGGAAATCTCGTCGCGAATTTTGGCAGCCTTTTCATAATCTTCATTTGCAACAGCTTCATCTAAAAGATTATGGAGCTCCTCTAAACTTTTGGTTTTGTAGGTTTCTTTTGGAACTTCCTCTAATTCATCTGCCATTAAATCGTCAACCAAAACACTGTCTTCTTGTTCATCGTCGTCTTTTTTCGGATTGACTTTTAAATAAATGCCAGCTTTATCCAAAATGTTTTTGTACGTGAAAATAGGGGCGTCAAAACGTAATGCCAATGCAATGGCATCACTCGTACGTGCATCAATTATTTCTTCAATTTTGTCCCGTTCACAAATTAAGCTGGAATAAAATACGCCATCAACTAATTTGTGAATAATCACTTGCTTTACAACAATATCAAATCGATCTGCAAAATTTTTAAACAAATCGTGGGTTAAGGGTCTGGGTGGACGAATTTCTTTTTCAAGTGCAATGGCAATAGATTGCGCTTCAAAGGCACCAATAACTATGGGTAATTTGCGGTCACCATCAACTTCATTTAAAATAAGTGCATAAGCACCGTTTTGTGTTTGGCTATACGAAATGCCTTTTATGTTTAACCTTACTAAGCTCATAAATTATAAAAACGCAAAGAACTGTTTAAATTAGGACTTTACCAACTGCCAAGGCAGAATTTGGAAATTTTATGCTAACTTAAGCAGTTCTAATACGGTTATACAAGTTATAAAAAAATAATTTATTGTTGTGCTTTAAAGGCCTTTAATTTTTCAATCAAAGTTGGTACGACTTCAAATGCATCACCTACAACACCATAGTCTGCAGCTTTAAAGAAAGGTGCTTCTGGATCTGTATTGATAACGACTTTAACCTTTGAGGCGTTTATTCCTGCCAAATGCTGAATGGCACCAGAAATACCTATAGCAATATACAAATTTGAAGCTACAGGTTTACCTGTTTGCCCAACGTGTTCGCTATGTGGTCTCCATCCTAAATCGGATACAGGTTTGGAACATGCCGTGGCAGCACCCAATATATTGGCTAGTTCTTCTATCATGCCCCAGTTTTCAGGACCTTTTAAGCCACGCCCTCCAGAAACAACGATATCGGCATCAGCAATGGTCACTTTGTCTGTGGCTTTATCAACAGACTCAACTTTAATGGTGTTTTCTGAAAGTGTAGGAGAAAAAGCTTCTTTAGTAGCGTCACTTTTGTTTTCAACCAACCCAAAAGAGTTACTGGAAATACCAATAATCTTTATCTCAGTATTTATTTGTGTTAATTCAAAAGCCTTATTGGTAAAAGCACTACGTTTTATAACAAAAGGTGATAAGCTTGTGGGAGCGGCTACTACATTTGATACATAACCTGCTTGCAGTCCAACAGCCAAAAACGGTGACATATACTTGCTGTTTGCTGAAGCGCTAACAACTATCACTTTAGCACCTTCTTTTTCGGCAGCTTGTTGTATGGCTTCAGCGTAAGACTTTGCATTAAACGAATCTAATTGTGAATGGACTATACTTAAAACTTTATCAACACCATAGTTGCTCAGTTCATTGGTATTATCGGCATTAATAGTAACCGCAGTAACGGTTGTGCCTAATTGGTTGGCAACAGATTTAGCGTAAGATGCCACTTCGAAAGCTATTTTTTTAAATGCTCCTTGTTCGGATTCGGTATATACTAAAACAGACATAATTATTACAGTTGTTTGGGCACTGAGGCTCTTGAAGTGCCTTGAAATTGTTTAATTGTTCATTTCGAGAGCCTCAAAGAACAAGTTTTACCAATTTAAATCACCTTAGCTTCTGTATGAAGCAAATCAATCAATTCATCCAAATTATCTGAAGCTACCAGCTTAACGGCGCCTTTTGGTGCAGGTTTTTCATAAGATACTGAAGTTGTATGTACTTTAGATTCTATGGGTTCAGTAATTGTTAGTGGTTTTTGTCGCGCCATCATAATGCCACGCATATTAGGTATACGCAAATCACTTTCTTCCACCAACCCTTTTTGACCAGCAACGACCAATGGTAATGTTGTAGAAACCGTTTCTTTACCGCCATCAATTTCACGAACAGCTTGGGCGATACCATCATTAATTTCTAAGCCAATACATTTATTTACAAAATTCATATTGGTCAACCCTGCAATCATACCTGGTACCATGCCACCGTTATAGTCGATAGATTCGCGGCCGGTAATTACTAAGTCAAAATCGCCATCTTCAACCACTTTCGCCAATTGCTTTGCTACAGAAAATCCGTCAGTTGCCGGGGTATTTATCCTAATGGCTGCATCGGCACCAATGGCCAAGGCTTTGCGTAGGGTAGGTTCAGTTTCTGGGCCACCAACATTAACAACTGTTACATTTGCACCTTGTTTTTCCTTAAACCACATGGCACGGGTTAAACCAAATTCATCGTTAGGATTTATAACAAATTGCACACCATTAGTATCAAATTTGGTGTTATTTTCTGTAAAATTGATTTTCGATGTAGTGTCCGGAACATGACTAATACATACTAATATCTTCATTTTTTAAATACTTTTTAAAGATTGTATTTAACCGTAACCCAGCCAAGTGCTTTTATATTTGATTTCAAGAAAAAATTGCGGGTTAAAGCTAAAAAAGAACGATTAATTTTAGGATACGAAGGTAAATATTTTATTTCGATTATTTACTATGCACGCATAATAAAATTACATAATTCTTTTAAAGAGATTATGGCATTAATTATTATTTTTGCAATTCGATAAAAAACAGATTAAATGAAGACTATTCAATTTAGAGAGGCTATTTGTGAGGCCATGAGTGAAGAGATGCGCCGGGATGAGAGTGTGTATTTAATGGGAGAGGAAGTAGCAGAATACAATGGTGCCTATAAAGCGTCTAAAGGTATGTTGGACGAGTTTGGACCTAAGCGTGTTATAGATACTCCTATTGCTGAGCTTGGGTTTGCAGGAATTGCTGTGGGGTCAACTATGACAGGCAATAGACCCATAGTAGAATACATGACCTTTAACTTTTCTCTAGTTGGAATTGATCAAATAATAAACAATGCCGCTAAGATTAGACAAATGTCTGGAGGACAGTTTAAATGTCCTATCGTATTTCGTGGGCCAACGGCTTCGGCGGGACAGCTTGGTGCAACTCACTCACAAGCTTTTGAAAACTGGTTTGCCAACACTCCTGGTTTAAAAGTGGTTGTGCCTTCTACACCTTACGATGCTAAAGGCTTATTAAAAGCAGCTATTAGAGATGATGACCCAGTGATTTTCATGGAGAGTGAGCAGATGTACGGAGATAAAGGTGAAGTGCCAGAAGGAGAATATATTTTGCCACTTGGTGTTGCCGATGTCAAGCGAGAAGGTACCGATGTAACTGTTGTATCTTTTGGGAAAATAATAAAAGAAGCCCATAAAGCTGCAGATGTATTGGAAAAGGAAGGTATTTCCTGTGAGATAATCGATTTGCGTACCGTTCGACCTATGGATAAGAATGCTATTATAGAGTCGGTTAAAAAAACCAATCGTTTGGTCATTTTAGAAGAAGCTTGGCCATTTGCAAATGTCGCTTCTGAAATTACTTATGTGGTACAGAACGAAGCTTTTGATTATTTAGATGCACCAATAATTAAATTAAACACAGCCGATACGCCTGCACCATATTCTCCTGTATTATTGGAAGAATGGTTGCCAAATAGTAACGATGTTATAAAGGCCGTTAAAAAGGTGCTTTACAAATAAATATAATTTTTTTACGTTATATAAACTTCATTAGCATATTTGTTGATGGAGTTTTTTTGTATGATGAACATAAAACGACTTATACTCCTGTTTTTTTTCATAAGCAGTTCTACGTTTGCCCAAACCAAGGTAAGTGGTTATGTTTTTGATGAATATGATGCTCCAATTTCCTTTGCCAATGTCATTTTTAAAGGCTCTACAAAAGGGACGATTACCGATGAAAATGGTAAGTTTTATTTGGAGTCCGATGAAACATGGGATGCCTTAACCGTATCGTTTATAGGCTATGAGATCTTAAATATTCCTTTAGAAAAAAGGGTAAACTACAATTTAAGATTTATATTAAAAGAAGAAACGGCACAGTTGGGTGAGGTGGTTATTATTTCTGGGAAACAATCTAAAAAAAATAATCCGGCCATAGATATTTTACGCAAAATATGGGCTAATAAACGTAGCAATGGCTTAAAGCAGTTTAAGCAGTACGAATACGATAAATACGAAAAAGTAGAGTTCGACATCAATACCATCGATAGTGCCTTAATAAAAAGCAAATTGTTTAGGGGTATGGAATTTGTCTTCAATGAGGTGGATACGTCTCGGGTGACAGGAAAGACATACCTTCCTATGTTTATTAATGAGGCTATATCGAAAGTTTATGGCGATAATAACTCTAATAAGAAAAAGGAGGTGTTAAAGGGAAATAAAAACTCTGGTTTTAGTGATAATCAGGTTATTATTGATTTTGTAGGTGACCTCTACTCCGATTTTAATGTATACGATAACTATTTAAAATTTTTCGATAAAAGTTTTGTGAGTCCACTGTCTAGAACAGGAATTAATACCTATAACTATGTGTTGTCCGATAGCACCTATATCGACAATAAATGGTGCTATAATATTATTTATTACCCGCGCCGAAAAAACGAACTCACCTTTAAAGGTGATTTTTGGGTAGCAGATACCACCTATGCCATCAAGGAAATCAATATGCAGGCTTCCAAAAGTGCAAACATTAACTGGGTAAAGGAAATTTATATTGAGCAGGAGTTTGAAGTGTTGAACGACTCACTGTTTTTGGTAAAGCGCGATTATATGATGAGCGACTTTGCATTCAACAAAAAGGAAGCCTCCCGCGGTATTTATGGTAAGCGCACCACACTCTACGACAATTACCAATTTGATATTAAGAAAGACGAAAAGTTCTACGATACCGAGGTTTATAATTACGATCAGGATATTTACGATAGGGACGATGCGTTTTGGGATGCCAATAGGTTAGAAGCACTTAGCAAAGATGAAAAAGGGGTTTATAAAATGTTGGATACCCTAAAGACGGTTAAAAAGTTTAAACAGCTTTACAATTTGGGAAGTATTTTGGCATCGGGTTATATTGAATTTAATAGCTTGCCCTTAGATTATGGCCCCATCTTTTCAACATTTGGTTTTAATGAGGTAGAAGGCTTACGCTTACGAACTGGTGGACGCACCTATTTTGGAAGAAATGACCTTTGGCGTATGGAAGGCTTTGTGGCCTATGGTTTTAGAGATGATAAATTTAAATATGGTATTTCGGGGAAATGGTTGTTGGATAAAAAAAGCCGACTTATTATTTCTGGAGGGAACCGTCGCGATGTGGAACAAATAGGAGCCAGTTTAACCACCTCTACCGATGTATTGGGGCGTAGTTTGGCATCATCGTCGGTAGTGGGCACCAGTGCCAACGATAAGTTAACCTCTATTAACCTAACGAGTTTTGCTGTTGAAGCAGAACCTTGGCGAAACCTTATTTTTAGATTGGGCGGTAATTACCGTACTTTAGAATCGGCATCACCAACTTTTAGCTTAGATTATAATACACCAACCGGGGTAGAATCTGAGATCAAACAATATGAAACCACCTTTTCCTTATCCTATTTTCCTAAGCGTAAAATGACCGGTTTTGGCGTGGAACGCAAAACTGCCAATGATGATTTTGCACGTTTGTTTGCCCAAGTGAGTCGAGGCGATAAAAGCCTATTTAATAGTGATTTCGATTATACCAAAGTACAATTCTCTTATGTGCAGCCTTGGCAAGTGGGCGGTTTTGGACGTTTGGTAACTACCGTGGAAGCTGGAAAAACCTTTGGTGAAGTGCCCTTGGGCTTACTGAGCGTTATTCCTGGAAACCAATCTTATTTCTCCATTTACAATACCTTTTCACAACTCGATTTTTATGAGTTTGTAAGTGATACCTATACGTCCTTTCATTTTGAACATAATTTTAATGGCAGGTTCTTTTCCAGAGTGCCACTTTTGCGTAAGCTTAATTTAAGGGAGATTATTAGTATACGAGGTGTTTGGGGAGAGATTTCCCAAGAAAATATTGCTTTAAACACGACCAACAACCCGAATAACATTCCGTTAATTGCCCCTAACGATAAACCCTATTACGAGTACAGTTTAGGGGTGGGTAATATTTTTAAGGTCTTTCGTATCGATTTTAACTTTAGGGGCAATTATAAAGATCCTGTGCTAAACCCCGATGCTCGAAAATTTGGCGTAACGGGTAGTTTTGGGTTTTATTTTTAAAGGTTGTTTAGCATTCAGGTTTATGAAAAATAATTTCATTCAGTATGCAGAATGTTTTTATCATTTAGTTGATTTTCGATTTTAATTGATGTTCTAGAGTAAATAAACTATTTTTATTTGCTATGTTAAGTGTTATTATTTCATTTGGATAATATACTCCTCAACAGATTTATCATCAAGTGATGTAACCTCTCTAGTGAAAATCATATACGTTGTCCATCCAGATCCATGAATTCTATTAGTAACATAGGTTTCGTTTTTTAATTCTGGTATTTGATCTTCTGGGATATTCAGTTTTTTTGCTACGACTTTTTTTAACTGATTTTCGTTAACATTTTGATAAGTTCTTAAGATATAATTGTTGTTTTCGGAGTCAATTTCATCAAGCCAAACCGTTACTTTTGTATCAAATGGATTATTGGTGTCATAGTTGTTTACTGTTTTCAAATTTCCATTGTATTCTTCATTTAAATCATACTTAGCTCCGTGAAATGTGTAAAAACTTGATATGTCTTTAATTGAATTCGTTAATATGTATTCAGGATTTTCAAATTGTTTTCGAGCTGAATTTATGGCTTCTAATGTTTGTTTGTCATCAGCATATGTATTCGATAATGAATTGAATTTTTCTCTGTAATATTCAGTTAATTCTTCAATATTCAGGATCTTTTTAAAAGCTCCAAGTTCATTTGTTTTAAAAACTACTTGAATTGTGTCTTTACCTCCAGAGAGTTTTCTAGCTAATTCCGTTCCTTGAATAAATTTGTGATTATGGTATATCCATCGAATGGTGTATGTTGAATCTGTTTGGCCTAAAACTTTAATGTTTACATCATAGTTCATTTTTGAGAGATAAATGGTGTCCTGATTTTTGACCTTGTAATTGTCATAGCTTCCCGAAAAAGAATATTCTTCATTCAAGTCCCAGTATGCAACTGTTTGAACAGAAATTTGTGCATTTGATATAGTGAATGAAAGTAGAAATACGATTAGTAAAGATGAAATTCTCATTAAATAAATTTAGTTTATTGTATAGAAATTTTAAAACTTGGAGCTTATATTTTTTATTTAATAATGCCTAACTATAGTGGATATAGAGTCGCTTTAATGATATATACAAAAGCAAAACGAAGGTAGCCGAAAATTTTTACAAAGCCAACGGGTCCTTCTAAAAATAAAGCCCATGTTTTAAAATAGACTGTACCGCTTTTTCTTCATGGGCCAATAGGGACTTGTACTGGGCTTGGTCTAGATTACTTTTGGCTCCTATATATTCTATGGCATATTTTTTAAAAACGGCATTAAAGATCAGTTTCACTCGTTTTAAATGAAAGTCCGATGTAATAACAGTTAAAGCAACAGCATCCAATTTAGAGATAATCTCATGAGCTTTTACGGCATCTTCCACTGTATGTTTTGATAATGCAAATTCTAAAAAAGCACTTTCGGGTATGTCTTTACTTATAAGGTATTGCTTGGAATAAAAGGCATGAGGTTGTTGGGACGTATTAAAATGTTCGCCCCAACCACCCGTACAAAGGATTTTCATATTGTCCTTAAAATGGGCTAAACAACAATTTAACCGACTTAAGGCTATATCACTTAACTCACCATGAGGGCCATTGGGCGATCCCAAGACAATTACTATTTCGGTTGGCATGATGATGCAGAATCTTTTTACGGCATTAATTCGAGTTATTGATTGTTTTTAAATCGATCAAACACACTTTGCGATTCACTTTTTGGAAAACTGTTATTGTCCGTATTGGTATCAGCAAACTCAAAATTGGGATCGAGTGTTACGGTCTTAACCTCTTTATCCTTAACAAAGGTGTGTTTGACTTCGTATTCGTTTCTGCGCCATATATCGGCTGGCAATCGGTCTATTTCGGTAGAGCCATCGGTGTATGTCCATTCAATGGTGACGGGCATGACCAAGCCACCTACATTTTTAATGTTAACCTCATAGAGGTTTTTGCCCAATAGCTGCTGTCTTACTGCTTCTTCGTCCAATCTGGATAAAAAACCACCATAAGCATCATCTGGTGTGGCGCTCATTTTAATTACCTCAGGGCCATCTGAGAAATCTTGTGTTGCTACTCGCGTGTCTTGGTTTTCTGATTTTAATTGTATGTTTTGCTTGCGGTTTTCAATGTTTTGCTCAGCTTCATACACCTTAAACCATGTAACATTGCTTAATTCCATATCCACATGGTCTGTGGTAAAAAACCAGCCCCTAAAAAACCAATCCAAATCGGTGGCTGTCGCATCTTCAAGGGTCCTAAACAAGTCTCCTGGATTGGGATGCTTGTATTTCCAGCGGTTGGCGTATTCCTTAAAGGCGGCATCAAACAATTCTTTGCCAACAATAGAGTTTCTTAGCATTTGCAACCCTACGGTAGGCTTTCTGTAGAAGTTGGATCCAAACTGACTCAGCAGTTCGTTATCGGAAGTCGTCATGATAGGGCGTAAAATATTTTTATCACCACTCATGAAAGGCACAATGCTTTTAGGCGTGGTGCTGCTAAAATCGGGATAACGTTCTGCAACTGTACGTTGGTGCAAAAAGGTGTTTAGACCTTCGTCCATCCACATCCACTTACGTTCGTCTGAGCTAACAATCATAGGAAACCAATTGTGGCCCACCTCATGTATAATAGTGCCTATCATACCCGCTTTTGCATTTTTGGTCATTTGTCCATTTTTCGGCCTTCCCCCATTAAAACTAATCATGGGAAATTCCATGCCAATATTAGAAGTGTTTACCGAAATACAAACAGGATAAGGATAATCAAAAGTCGCTTCAGAATAAACTTCTAAAGCATGTTTAATGGCTTTGGTCGATTCTTCTTGCCATACAGGCATGCCTTCCTTTGGGTAAAACGACATGGCCATAACCGTATTGGTAGGTAATTTAACCGCTTGGGCGTCCCATATAAATTTCCGTGATGAGGCAAAGGCAAAGTCACGTACATTTTTAGCTTTAAATCGCCATGTTTTCTGTTTTTTTGTTTTTGTCTTTTCGTTGGCTTTGGCTTCTTCTTCAGTTACAATTAAAATGGGTTGGTCAAACGATTGCCTTGCTTTCTCCAATCGGTCACGCTGTGTTTTGCTAAGTACATCTTCTGCATTCTGTAATGTTCCTGTTGAAGCTACAATATGGTCTTCGGGTACGGTGATTTCAACCTCATAATCCCCGAATTCCAGAGCAAATTCACCCAGCCTTTGAAATTGTTGGTTTTGCCAGCCTTCGGTGTCATTATATACCGCCATTCTTGGGAACCAATGTGCAATTAAATAAACGGTATTGTCATCACTAGGGAAATATTCGTAACCTTCCCTGGATAGTTTAAACATACTGCGATCGGTAATAGTATAAGACCACCCAATTGAGAACGTTAAAGAGCTTCCTGATTTTAACGGTGTGTTCAATAACACTTTCATCATGGTATTGTTTATCAAGAATTTCAAAGAGTTGCCTGAATTGTCCTTTATATATTTAATGGAATAACCAGCAGGGAAATCTATAGCTCTAGTTAAAAATTGCATGTTCCTTGCGGTGATGCCATCTTTTAAATCATTGCTAATACCCCCAAAATCCTGATTCCCTTTTTTATTAACGTTTTGTTCCAACTGAATCCACAGATAGTTTAAATCGTCTGGGGAGTTGTTATAGTATGTTATGGTCTCATTACCTGAAATGGTGTTATTGGTTTCGTCTAAAGTTACCTTTATGTTATAATCGGCACGTTGTTGCCAATAGGCTTTTCCAGGGGCGCCACTGGCCGTTCGGTAGCTATTAGGCGGCGCAATCATATGGTCAATGGGTTCAAATTTACCTTGCCAAGGTTGTGTTTGTGCTTGCATATTCAGAAAAAATAAAGCACAATAACAGATTAAAATAGTTTTCATAGTATTTGAGTTAGTCACATTCAAAATAAAATAAGTTTGCCAAGGTAAGAAATAAAGTATAAATCTAGGCTTTAATTGTTGTTTAAACTTGAAGTGTTCAGTACATTTGCAGTCTTTTAAGACTAAAGTATATGAGCGAAAATAAAAAAATAACATTTGATGTATTGATAGAGATACCCAAAGGAAGTAGAAATAAATACGAATACGATTTTACTTTACATAAAATTAGGTTCGACCGTACTTTGTTTTCTTCTATGATGTACCCTGGAGATTATGGGTTTGTACCAGAAACATTGGCGCTGGACCAAGACCCTTTAGACGTATTGGTTTTATCAACAGAGCCTTCTTACCCTATGGTAGTTATGGAGGTTAGGCCTATTGGGGTATTTCATATGGCAGATGAAAAAGGACCAGACGAGAAAATTATTTGTGTGCCCGTATCT
The DNA here is from genome assembly GCF_019931125.1 of Aestuariivivens sp. NBU2969. Taxonomy (NCBI): domain Bacteria; kingdom Pseudomonadati; phylum Bacteroidota; class Flavobacteriia; order Flavobacteriales; family Flavobacteriaceae; genus Aestuariivivens; species Aestuariivivens sp. NBU2969. Next base: position 295,850 of record NZ_JAIOUU010000002.1, on the reverse strand, counting down.
GATCCTGTTTGGAGTCAACGTAGTGATATAACCCATTTGAATCCACATCGTTTAAAGGAAATAGAACACTTTTTTCAAGTGTACAAGGATTTAGAAAAGAAAAAAGTTGATGTTGGTGGATGGGGTAATGCTAAAGAAGCAGAGGAAATTTACCTTAAATGTGTGAAGCGTTATGAAGAAAGTGAACACAAGAAAAAAAGAACGTTTACTATCTAATTGAAAGATTAATAATTCAGCCTAAAAAAATTAAACCATCTTTAATTTAAGGTGGTTTTTTTTATCACTTATATTTTCCTATTTTTAGCTCCGTTAATTTTTTTTTACTAACAACTAATCTAAAAAAATGGAATTATTATTAAGATTTTTACCTGCTTTTGGAGCTTTAGGTCTCCTTTTTGTTTTTATAAAAAACGTTTGGATTACCAAACAAGATGTTGGTTCGCAAAAGATGGCCAATATCGCAAAACATATAGCAGATGGTGCTATGTCATTTCTAAAAGCCGAATACAGAATTTTAGCAATTTTTGTGATTGCAGTAGCCATACTGTTATTCTTTAAGGGAAATTCTGAAGAAGGTTCCCATGGTATGGTTGCTTTATCTTTTGTGGTTGGAGCTATTTGTTCAGCTTTAGCAGGATTTATTGGTATGCGTGTAGCTACTAAAGCCAATGTAAGGACAACACAAGCAGCTAGAACATCCTTAGGAAAAGCCTTAGAAGTGGCTTTCGCTGGTGGCTCAGTTATGGGGCTTGGTGTGGTTGGATTAGGTGTGTTGGGCCTAAGCGGCTTATTTATAATTTATCAAAATATATGGCCGGGTTCAGAAAATATCCCTATGGTTTTAAATGTGCTTTCTGGCTTTTCTCTTGGGGCATCTTCTATTGCGCTTTTTGCCCGTGTGGGTGGCGGTATTTATACTAAAGCGGCAGATGTGGGAGCCGATTTGGTTGGAAAGGTTGAGGCTGGAATTCCTGAGGATCATCCATTAAATCCTGCAACTATAGCAGATAACGTGGGAGACAACGTAGGCGATGTTGCTGGTATGGGAGCCGATTTATTTGAATCTTATGTAGGGTCTATTATTGGTACTATGGTATTGGGAGCTTTTATCTTTACCCCAGAATATGGAGGATTGGGCGCCGTTTATTTGCCATTGGTGCTTGCGGCTGTTGGTATTGTGATGTCTATTATAGGAACACTGTTAGTAAGGGTTAAAGACGGAGGGTCACCTCATAAAGCCCTTAATTTAGGTGAGTTTGGTTCTGGGTTATTAATGATTATTGCATCTTATTTTATAATTGATATAATGCTGCCTGAAACTGTTGAAGGGTTGCCTTATGGTTCTTTTGGCGTATTTTGTGCCACACTTGCAGGTTTAATTGCTGGTTTTTGTGTTGGAAAAGTTACAGAGTATTATACAGCAACAGGAACAAAACCTGTATCGTCTATTGTTAAACAATCTGAAACGGGATCTGCTACAAATATCATTGCCGGTTTGGGTGTAGGAATGATGTCAACAGCACTTCCAATAATATTGATTGCTGCTGCTATTTTAGTATCGCACTACTATGCTGGATTATATGGTATTGCTATTGCAGCTGTTGGTATGCTTGCCAATACAGGAATTCAATTGGCTGTAGATGCTTATGGACCGATTTCAGATAATGCTGGTGGAATTGCTGAAATGGCAGAATTGCCAAGTGAAGTGCGTCAACGTACCGATAAATTGGATGCTGTAGGAAATACAACTGCTGCAATTGGAAAAGGCTTTGCTATCGCTTCAGCAGCGCTAACCGCATTGGCATTATTTGCTGCATTTATGAAGACTGCAGGTGTTACAGCAATCGATGTATCTCAACCTAAAATCATGGCAGGGTTATTAGTGGGAGGTATGTTGCCATTTGTTTTTTCTGCTCTGTCTATGAATGCTGTTGGGCGTGCGGCTATGGCCATGATTGAAGAAGTACGTCGCCAGTTCAGGGATATCCCTCAACTAAAACAAGCTTTAGAAGTGATGCGTAAGTATGATTCGAATATGAGCAAAGCTACTGAGGAAGATAGAAAAATATTTGACGAGGCCGATGGTTATGCTGAATACGAAAAATGTGTGGAAATTTCTACAACAGCTTCCATTAAAGAAATGGTATTACCAGGATTATTGGCATTAGCGGTACCTGTTGCCGTTGGATTTTTAGGAGGTGCAGCAATGTTAGGTGGTCTTTTGGCCGGTGTAACTACTTGTGGCGTACTTATGGCAATTTTTCAGTCCAATGCTGGAGGTGCATGGGATAATGCTAAAAAAACAATAGAGGAAGAAGGTCGTAAAGGAACCGATGCCCATAAGGCAGCTGTTGTAGGCGATACAGTAGGTGACCCTTTTAAAGATACTTCAGGACCTTCATTAAATATTTTGTTAAAATTAATGAGTGTTGTGGCCTTGGTAATTGCCCCTAGTATTGCAATGACATCCGATACGTTAACAGCTTATAATAGCAGTACAAGCGAAGTTGAAGAGGTGTTTAAGGAAGTTAAAGTTAAAATGACGACTAACGATGATGGAACTGTTACGGCTGTTGTAACTACAGTAACTACTAAAAATGGAGAAACGTTCACAGCTTATGAAACTTTTGAGGGTACAGAAGGTGAGGTTAAAAACAGTATAGAAGCTTTAAAAACTAATGTGCATACGGTAAAAGACAAAGTTGTTGAAGACATTAAAGAAGAGGTTACGCGCTAACCTTTTCAAGTTTAAAATTAAAACCACATCTTCTTTCCGCTAACCAGAAAGGAACGATGTGGTTTTTTTATTTTTTAACCACCAAATTAAGATTTAGTAGACGATTATATGTTTAAAAAAGATCCGCTTCAAATTATTGTTTTTCAAACTTATGGAACTTCTAATCATGTTTACTTAAGGGGAAGGGCTATTGAAGATGAGAATATCAATTTAGAGGAGAAAGGAGCTTTTAAGTTACTTTTTAATGCTTGGAAACGATTTGAAACAGACGAAATAAAAAATTCAAAAATTAGAATTAGATTGGGTGACAACCATCCTTTTTATGTAAAAACCGATAATGACGGTTATTTTTTGTTTGATGAAACGATAGAAGGTATTGGTAATTTTGCCAATAGTGAGGGTTGGGTGACTTTTGAACTCTCCTATGAAGAAAGTCAGTTGAAAAGGGATATACAATCTAAAAATTGTTTCCCGGGAGAAATGCTTATTCCCTCCCAAACGGCTTCATTTGGAGTGATAAGCGATATAGACGATACTATATTGCATACAGGTTTGGTGTCTGTTTTAAAATGGCGTGTTGTCTTTAACACATTATTGACTTCAGCAGCTAAGCGTTTGCCTTTGGAAGGTGCACCAGAATTTTATAATTTATTGCACCAAGGTAAAACAGGAGAAGAAGCCAATCCTATTTTTTATGTAAGCCATAGCCCATGGAACTTATATCGTTATTTGGAATATTTTTTAAAGAAAAATCATTTTCCAAAAGGACCTATAATTCTAAGAAATTTCCCGAAGCCGTTTTCAAAAAAGAAAACGGAAAAACCTCAAAAGCAAAAAGAAATTTTAAACCTTTTAAAGACCTATCCAAAATTAAATTTTATACTTATGGGAGATAGTGGTGAATATGATCCGGATATTTATTTGGAAATTGCTCGGCAGTACCCTAACCGTATTTTGGCAATTTATTTAAGAAGTGTAAACCACCAAAAGAGAACGTTGCGTGTCTCTAGTTTATATGAAGGTTTTGAATCCACTCCCGTACTGTTTATGGAAAGTAGTGAACAAGCCATAATACATGCCAAAAAACATGGGTTTATAAATTAAAATAAGCCGTGTATTTCGGCATCAATTCTATTGATAACATTTCCTAAATCTTCAGGGTTATCTACAAAGTTAAGTTTGTCAACATCTATAATCAATAATTTACCTTTGTTGTAACCATGAATCCAAGCTTCATAGCGTTCGTTCAAACGACTTAAATAATCAATGCTTATAGAGTTTTCGTAATCACGGCCGCGTTTATGTATTTGAGATACCAAATTAGGAATGGAACTTCGTAAATAAATTAATAAATCGGGTCCCTGAACCAAGGACTCCATTAAATCGAATAGATGACGGTAATTTTCAAAATCCCTGTTGGTCATCAAGCCCATAGCATGTAAATTGGGAGCAAAAATGTGGGCGTCTTCATAGATGGTTCTATCTTGAATAATATCCTTACCACTTTTCCTTATTTGTAACACTTGACGAAAACGGCTATTTAAAAAGTATACTTGCAAATTAAAGCTCCAGCGTTCCATTTGGTTGTAAAAATCATCCAAATAGGGATTGTCTACAACATCTTCCAATTGAGGTTCCCACCTATAGTGTTTAGCCAAAAGCTTTGTGAGTGTTGTTTTTCCGGCTCCTATGTTTCCAGCAATTGCAATGTGCATGTTACTTTAATTTTAAATGGTATTCGTAAAGAAATTTAGAATCGTAAATATACAAGGTTTCGTTGGTTGCAAAAAACTGATTTATCAACAAATTTGAGGTTTCAATAGGTGCAGGGGTTCCTTTGCCTTGCTTTAAATAAAATAAACTATTCTCCTTTTTTAAGTAGAGATTATTGTTGTTTTCAGAGAGTTGTGTATAACCGTTGTTTTTCATTTTTGCCAATAAACTACCAAAATAATTGTATACATATAAATACTCTTTAGTGAGTAACCAACAGGTGTTGTAGTTACTTTTTAAATCTAAAGTCTCGGTTTGTACAGGTAGGGTTTTGGCTTTTGTATAATTGGCTTTATAATCGTAAAGCTCCAATTGTTGGGTATCTTGGTTAAACAGCCAAAGTGTATTGTCATGTCCGGTAGATACATGTGTCACATTTCTATATTCTGAAACGGTATTAAAATCGATTTTAAATATTTCGGCCAATCTATTATCTAAAATAATAACGGTATTGAAGTCTTTGTAAAACAAATTGATTTTAAGTGGATTAAAAATATAAATACTGGTTAGATTACCTAACTGTAAATTATTATAGCTTATGGTTTTTAAAGCCGAATTTTTATAAAAGACATTATTTTGAATATAGTAAGTCGATTTAAAATTATCAATGCCTACGAAGGTTTCGATTTCTAATTTCGTTTTTTTGATAAGTGTGGTTGCTATAGTTTCTTGGGAAACTAAAGATAATGGAAATGATAAAAATAAGTAAAATAGCGTTTTCATGTGCGACATGAAAAATACAAAAATCAAACCACATTTAGCAAATTAACTTATAGCCAAATCCACGTACGTTAATGATTTGTATGTTCTCGTCCGAACTTAGCTTTTTACGTAGTTTGGTGATGAACACATCCATGCTTCGCGCACTAAAAAAATCATCATTGCCCCATAGTTTTGTTAGTATTAATGAGCGATCCAATACCTGATTTTTATTTTTAATTAAATGGAACAACAAGTGAGCTTCCCTGTGGGTTAATTGTACTTGGGTTTCTTCTTTGTATTGAAGCAACTGCTTAGGGAAATTAAATTTATAGTGCCCTAAATGTAAAATTGTACTTGCTTTCTGTAGCTTAGTTCGGTTTAATAAATTGTTAATACGAACAATAAGCTCTTCCATACTAAAGGGTTTTTTTAAATAATCGTTGCCACCAATGGTAAAGCCTTCAACCACATCTTGGGTTTGCGATTTGGCCGTTAAAAAAATAATGGGAATGGTGTCATCTAAAGCTCTTACGTCTTTTGCTAAAGTAAATCCATCTTTTTTTGGCATCATCACGTCTAGAACCAACAGCTCGGGATTTTCCTTTTGGTACACGTCAAATGCATCTATCCCATTTTCACACAGCAGTACCTTAAAATTTCGGGTTTCCAAGCTCTCTTTTATAATTTGTCCCAATGCTGGTTCATCTTCTGCTAAAAGTATCGTGGTCGTATTATCCATTTGGAAGAATAATTTTAAAAGTGGTTTTGTGGTTAGACACATCAACTTTTATTGAGCCATTGTGTTTTTCTATTATGGTTTTGGTATAGTAAAGTCCTATGCCAAAACCTTTAATGTCGTGGGTGTTTCCCTTAGGCACGCGGTAAAACTTTTCAAATATTTTGTCTTTGTTGGCTTTTTTTAAGTTGTTTCCATTATCTAAAATGGAAATGTTGAGATTGGCCTTGTCTTGAGTTAAATAGATTTCAATACTGTTACCACCATATTTAACAGCATTGTCCAAAATGTTGTTTAGTGCATTTTCAATATGAAAGGCATCAGCATAAATATTTTGTATATCAGAATAGTTGCTAAGAATGAATGCTTTATCTTGATGTTGCATTTTATAGCGGGTCACTAGGATTTCCAGTAAGTTGGCCAAATTCAGATTTTCTTTTTTGAGTTCTAGGGTCTCACTGTTTAAAGTTGCTGTTTCCAATAGTTTTTCAACCATAATATTTAATTTGTTTAGTTGGTTGGAAGACATATCTAAATATGTTTTGGTTTTAGCTTTATCATTAATAACATTAAAGTTGTTGATACTTTCTAATGCTACACCAATAGTAGCTATTGGGGTTTTAAACTCGTGTGTAATATTGCTTATTAAGTCGTTTTTTACTTCGGCCAGTTGCTTTTGGTGCTTTATGATTTTTAATAGGAAAAATAAACAGCTTACAATGGCTAGTACTAAAAGAGTAGATATTAAAATGCCAAACAGGCTTCGCTTTAAAATGGTTTTTGTGGTGTTGTTAAAATATACTTTTAGTTTAGTGTCTTGAGGCAAATAATTAGAACTAGAAATAACATTTAAGCTTGAGGAATTAATATTTTCAGGTTTTAGTTTCTGAATTATTTTTAAAGGCGATTCTAGGGTTATTCCATAATCAAGGTCAATTTGTTTTCTTAGTAATGCTTTGTTGAAAAGACTATCTATGGTATTAAGTTGTATATTGTCATTGGTCATTGAAATAATGACTTTAGTGGTTAATCTTCGAAAATCTTTGTAATTAAAAATTGATCCAGAATCCTTTACAGAAAATTTTCTTGTAGTAAGTTGTGTTGAATCACTATAACCGTTATGTAAAATACCAAATAAAGAATCAACACTTTTGCTTTTAAAAATGGAGACATTTTCAGTGAATTCTCTTGGAATTGAATCTATATTTATGGTTTTATGAGCTTTTAATCTAATAGTTTTTAAAATACTGTCTATCTCTTTGTTGTTGTCAAACAGGCTGTCAGTCGATTCGCTTTCTATAGCATAGGCAATAGTGCTTTTTTCTGCAAGATTGGCAAAATAGGTTTCAATAGCACCATCAGTACACTGTTGCACATCATTAGTTAATTGCTGTTTGTTTATAAGATAGTTTTTGTAATTCCAATACACCTGAATGCCAATTGTGGTTATAATTACAAGTACAATAGAGTAGAGCAACCAACTGTATTTCATGTTCTTCATAATTCAAAAATAGAAGTAAAAACTAAAGAAAACTAATCGCTTAACACTAGTTAACACTAGTTAACGCTTTTATTGATATGAATCTTCCATTTTTGTACTGTTAAATCAAAATCAAATCAAAAAATGAAACAGTTAATTATTATATGCCTGGCGTTCTGCCAAATGCAACATACTTTTGCTCAGGATTTTCAGGGTATTGCTACCTACAAATCGTCCCGCAAATTGGATATTCAATTAGACAGTACCCAGATGAATTCTGAAATGCACCAACGCATGATGGATATGATGAAAAAGCAATTCCAGAAAACTTATCTTTTGAGCTTTAACAAATCGGCATCTATTTACAAGGAGGATAAAGAGCTAGGACCCCGACAACCAATGGGTATGGAAGTTATTATTGTAAGTTCGGGAGATTCAGATATTTTGTATAAAAACTTAAAAGAAAATCGATTTACCAATCAGAATGAATCCTTTAGTCGATTGTTTTTAATTCAAGATGAATTACAAAAACACGATTGGACTTTAACCAATGAAAAGAAATTTATTGGAGCGTATGAATGCTTTAAGGCGACTAAAATGATCGAAGTACCCATAATGCGTACAAGAATTAGTATGAATGGAGATAGGGATTTGGATGCTGAAGAGGAAAACAATGATCCAGAAACAAGAATGCAGGAAGTTGTGGCTTGGTATGCACCTAAAATTCCAGTAAATAACGGACCAGCAAATTATCATGGCTTACCCGGGTTGATTTTAGAGATTAATGATGGCACAACAACTATAATTTGCAGTAAGATTGTGTTGAATCCAGAAAAAGGTGTGCGTATCGTTGAGCCTAAAAAGGGTGATAAAATGAATCAAGAGAAATACGATGCAATTATGGAGAAGAAGATGAACGAAATGCAGGATCGTATGCGCGATAACCGTAGAGTTAGGGATGATGGTGCTCAGGAACTTGAAATAAGAATTAGCGGTTAGTTTTAAGAATAATTTAACGTTTTAATAATTAAACCTAGTACTCTGGTTTTGGTCTAAGAGGGATAATGTGTTAGTTTTAAAAAACTAATAAAAAATTAGACCAATGGTGCGCCGTGTAATTAAAATTCGACTTTCAATTATTTTTATCCTAACTACTTTAAATTCATTTGCCCAAAAAGATTTCCAAGGAAAGGCCTATTATGAATCGAAAACTACTGTAGACATGAGTAATTTTGGTGGTGGGCAATTAAGTGAAGAGCGTAAAAAACAAATAGCCGACCGTATGAAAAGTGCCTTAGAAAAAACTTTCATACTTAATTTTAATCAGTCGGAATCCCTATACAAAGAAGAAGAGCGTTTGGATGCACCTGGACAAGGGCGAGGCTTCCGATTTGGTATGATGAGTAGTACTGGAGGCGATTTATATAAAAATGTGAAATCGCAACAGTTGTTGCAAGAACAAGAGTTTTTTGGAAAGCAATTTTTGGTAAAGGATAGTTTAAGCAAGCTGGATTGGCAATTGGGTTTAGAAACTAAAACTATTGGTCAATATACTTGTTTTAAGGCCACCGCCGTAAAACAAGTAACGGGTTTCGATTTTAATAGCTTCAGGAGAAGACCAAGTAACGAAAAACCAAAAGACTCAACAAATACTCAAAACGATGAAAATAATGATAATACCAAAACGCCTAGAAAAGTTTTTGTAACTGCTTGGTATACACCACAAATACCAGTTAATCAGGGTCCTGATGTATATTGGGGTTTACCAGGATTAATATTGGAGCTAAATGTTGATAGAACAACCATTTTGTGTTCTAAAATTATTTTGAATCCATCAGAAAAAGAGGTTATAAAAATGCCATCAAAAGGAAAAGAAGTGTCACAAACAGAATATGATAAGATTGTAAATAAAAAAACTGAGGAAATGCGAGAGATGTTTAGGGGCAGAGGAGGACGAAGATAAGGTATAGAAAGATGATTAGTCTTGAAAATAATAATTAAATGTTAAAGCTAATATATTGTTTAATAAATACTTATATTTGTTAAACAAAAAATTATATTAATTATGAAGAAAATATTAATAAGATTATTAGCTTTTTCGTTAGTGTTATTTATAAATAAAACTCTTAGTGCTCAGAGTTTTCAAGGTAAAGCATATTATTATAAGAAGACCAAAATGGAACTTGGTAGTTTTGGTGCTCGTATGAGTGAGCAACAAAAAAAGCAAATAGAGTCACGACTGAAAAATAGACTTGAAAAGACATATCTGTTAGCATTCAATAAAGAAGAGTCAATTTATAAAGAAATTGAAAAATTGGATGGAATATCGGGAGCAACAGACTCTTGGGGCAAAAACTTTTCTCCTGGTAAGTTATATAAAAATGTAAAAACAAATACATTACTTCAACATCAGGAATTTTATGGTAAGAGGTTTTTAATTAAAGATAATTTACAGTCACTAAAATGGAATTTAGGTTCTGAAACAAAACAGATTGGAAACTATACTTGTTTTAAGGCTACTGCAGTGGTACCTAGTTCAGAATTAGAATGGTGGTCGTTCTCTTGGGATAGATTGAGTAACATAGATAGGACAAATGCCCAGCATAATGATACTATAAATAAGGAAGCTGAATCAAATATGGATTTAATGGATAAGGATAATATTCAATTAACCCAGGTTTTAGCTTGGTACTCTCCGCAAATACCTGCTGCCCATGGTCCATTGGAATATAATGGGCTTCCTGGATTGATTTTGGAGGTTAGTGCAGGTAATACCGTTATACTTTGTTCCAAGATAATTTATAATCCTGATGAAAAAGAAGAAATTGATAAGCCTAGTAAAGGAGAAGAGGTTACCAAAAAGGAGTATCAAGAGATTGTTATTAATAAAATGAGAGAGTTCAGGGACAATCGACTGGGAAGAAGGTAAGGGCTTCATTTATGTTTTCAACCAAATAATAACCAAATGAATAAAGCTAATAGTACATTTTATATTTTGCTTTTTAGTATTAGTTTCATCGCTAAAGGCCAAGTTAAACTAGAAGGAGTCGTAAAAGACAGTATTGGAACACCGCTCGAATTAGCAAATGTTATAGCCATTAATCAAGAGTCACAAAAACTAGATTCTTACGGGATAACTAACAACGAGGGTTATTATAAGTTATCACTGGAAAAAAATACCAATTATAAAATTCAAGTGAGTTATATAGGGATGAAAACTGCTCAAGAAGATGTTCAAACTACCGAAATTGATTTAGTTAAAAATTTCATCCTTCAAAATGACAATACTTTAGACGAAATTGAACTGATTTACGAAATGCCCGTTACCGTTAAAGGCGATACCATAGTTTACAATGCCGATTCTTTTACATCGGGTACAGAGCGTAAATTGGGTGATGTGCTTAATAAGCTGCCAGGTGTTGAAGTGAATGACGAAGGACAAATTGAGGTAGAAGGTAAAGCGGTAGGTAAAGTGATGGTTGAAGGCAAGGATTTTTTTGACGGCGATTCTAAATTGGCTACCCAAAACATACCGGCTAATGCGGTCGATAAAGTAGAAGTTCTTAAGAATTATGCTGAAATTGGGCAGTTAAGTGGTGTAACAAATAATCAAGATAATATTGCTATAAACATTAAACTTAAGGAAGGCAAAAAGAATTTTTGGTTTGGTAATATTACAGCTGGTGCAGGTGGAGCTGATGATAAAACATTGTATTTGGCTCAGCCAAAAATGTTTTATTATAGTCCGGAGTACAGTTTAAATTTTATAGGAGACATGAACAATATTGGCGAAATAGCCTTTACCCGACGTGATTATTTCAATTTTATGGGAGGTTTTAGGAGTCCCAGTAGAAGCAGTGGTACTAACATTAATTTAGGTAGTAATAATTTAGGTTTTTTGTCCCTTCAAAATAACAGGGCAAAGGATATTAATACCAAGTTTGGCGCAGCTAATTTCAGTTACTCACCAAAAAAGACATTAGATTTAAGCGGGTTTGCCATTTTTTTAAGTAGTAGAACCGATTTGCAGGAAAATAGCTCAGTGGTTTATACTAACCCAGATTTAAACATTCCAGATGAAACCACAGAAAGTAACACCACACAACGTAGTGATTTGGCTATGGCTAAGTTTAGTGCCAAGTACAAACCCAACACCAACAATCAGTTGGATTATGACGTTTTGGCACGGACTTCAAAAGAATCACAAGACCAGTTGTTTTACTCTTCTGTAAATGGTAACATAAATGAATTGGAAAACGCAAAGCCTTTTAGCATCAATCAAAATGTGAATTATTATTATACCTTGGATGACGCTAATATTTTTGCTCTAGAGGTTCAGCATTTGTGGCAGGATGAAGATCCGTTTTATAATGCGTTTCTAGAAGACAAAGATAGTTATATCAATACTGCTCAAGTTTTAGGATTTGATAATACCCAAATAGGTTATGATGTAGCACAGGAAAAGCGTGTAAAATCTAACCAATTAGATGCCAAGTTGGATTATTGGAATATTTTAAACACCAAAAGCGACATTAATTTCACTTTAGGGACCATTTATAGCAAGCAGGATTATAATTCTGATATTTTCCAATATCTTGATAATGGAAGCAAATATGACAATGTGCCTACCCAAAATAACGGATTGGACATAAATGATATTGCCTATCGCTTTTCTGATGTGTATTTGGGTATTCATTACCGTTTGAAATTGGGGATTTTTACGTTTACCCCAGGTTTTTCAGCGCATGCTTACAGTGCTAAGAACAGTCAGTTTAATGAAACGTATACCGATAACTTTTTCAGACTCTTGCCCGATTTCAACACTCGAATCCAATTAAAAAAGAGTGAACAGCTTATTTTCAACTATAGAATGCAAACCCAATTTACCGATGTCAACCAATTTGCAAGGGGTTTGGTTTTAAATAGTTATCGTTCAATATTTTCAGGAAATCCGGAATTGGAGAGTGCCTTGTCCCATAATGTGAATTTGTCCTATTTCAGTTTTAATATGTTTAACTATACCAACGTAAATGCAAGTATAAACTATAGCAAAGCGGTAGATAGAATAAGAACCACATCCCAGTTTTTGACCAATAGTGTAGTGCGGGTTAGTACACCATTTAATTCTGGTTTGGCCGATGAAAGTGCAGGAGCCAATGCACGCATCCAAAAAACATGGGGTAAATTTAGGGGAACGCTTAACGGCAACTTTAACTATAGTAAGTTTAACCAGATTATTAATGGACAAACCTCGGTAAATGAAAACTATTCCCATAGCTATAGGGCAGAACTACGAACTAATTTTAGGGAAGCGCCTAATTTTGAACTGGGCTATCGCTATAGCATACAAGATAATGACCAAGGCGATCGACGCACCAAGTTTTTTACTAAAGCACCTTCGGTAGAATTTGATGCGCTTATTTTTAAAACTTTCACGTTTAAAACTAACTATTCCTATAATAGTTTTAGTGACGAAGACAGAAAAATCAATTCCTTCGAATTTTGGGATGCCTCGCTAGCTTACAGGAAAAATGCAGACAGCAAATGGGAATATGAAATTAAAGCCACAAACTTATTGGATACCCAATCACAGAACACCAGTAGGTCGGGGAATATTTCAGTAAGTGCTACCGAGTATTTTATCCAGCCCCGATTTATTACGTTTAGATTACGTTATGAATTATAGTCAATTTCTCTTGCTAAAAGATATTTTTATAAAACAGGATTTTCCTTTGCATAATAGAGAAACAATAATATATTTGCGCTCGGTTATACCGGTTCTGATTTAAAATTGCTCAAATAAAACACAGTAATTTTTTTATCTAGGCAAGAAAGAAAATTTAAGCATAGCCTAAGCTACGGTTAAATTTTATTTTGAAGCATAGGAGAAAAAGGGCAAATTTTAATGAATAATTTTAAGTTAGAAATGGTATTAGGGAAGATACTCAAGCGGCCAACGAGGACAGACTGTAAATCTGTTGGTTTTCACCTTCGCAGGTTCGAATCCTGCTCTTCCCACGAATAAACAAAAAAGCCAAACGTCAAATCAAGCTTGTTTGAATTTGTAAGTTTGGCTTTTTTGTTTTCAAAGCGAGATAAAAAGGATATGCAATCCTGCATGGCTTTTTATCTCGTTTTGTATCTATTACAAGTTGTTCATTGACTTATTGAAAATAAAGATTTGCTATAGTAGTGAGGCTTTTTATTTTCGGGAGTGGATAAAAAGGATATGCAATCCTACCTGACTTTTTATCTCACTTTATATTTAAAAATGTATAGGATAATAGTTTAGTTTTTACAGTCCAAAAATTTCCTTTACCCTATCAACATAATCCAGTTTTTCCCAAGTAAACAACTCAACATCTAAGGTTACACTTTCTCCATTAGGTTGGGTAAAGGTTTTGGTAACAGTTTCGTTGGTGCGCCCCATATGGCCATAGGCTGCTGTTTCACTATACATGGGTGAGCGTAGTTTTAAACGTTTTTCAATAGCGAAAGGACGCAAATCAAAAATCTGTGATACTTTTTCTGCGATTTCGCCATCGGTCATGTTAAACGGACAAGTGCCATAGGTGTCAATAAAAATACCCATAGGTTCTACAACACCAATAGCATAACTTACTTGTACCAAAACTTCGTCGGCAACACCAGCAGCGACTAAGTTTTTAGCAATATGCCGAGTTGCGTAGGCAGCACTACGGTCTACCTTGCTAGGGTCTTTCCCAGAAAATGCACCACCGCCGTGGGCACCTTTGCCTCCATAGGTATCAACAATAATTTTTCGCCCGGTCAATCCCGTATCACCATGAGGGCCGCCAATAACAAACTTCCCTGTGGGGTTGATATGGTATTTAATATCCTTATTAAATAAAGCTTGTGTGGCTTCTGGTAATTTGGAAACCACACGTGGGATTAAAATGTCAACAATGTCTTTTCGTATTTTAGCCAACATGGTCTCATCATCGGCAAAATCGTCGTGTTGAGTAGATATTACAATAGCATCAATTCGCTGAGGGATATTGTCATCGCTATATTCAATGGTCACTTGGCTTTTGCTATCAGGTCTTAAATAAGTAATGTCTTTGTTTTCTCGTCGTAGCTCAGCCAACTCCTTTAGTATACGATGTGATAAATCTAATGCCAATGGCATATAATTTTCAGTTTCATTAGTAGCATATCCAAACATCATCCCTTGGTCACCAGCACCTTGCTCTTCTTTAGTTGCTCTATCTACACCACGGTTAATATCGTCCGATTGTTCATGAATAGCCGAAAACACCCCGCAGGAATTTCCGTCAAACATGTATTCTCCTTTAGTATATCCTATTTTATTAATAGTATCCCGGGCAATTTTCTGCACATCTAAATAGGTATGCGATTTAACCTCACCAGCAAGTACTACTTGTCCCGTGGTAACCAAGGTTTCACAAGCCACTTTCGACTCTACATCAAAAGCCAAAAAGTTATCGATTAGGGCGTCGCTAATTTGGTCAGCAACTTTATCTGGATGTCCTTCAGAAACACTTTCTGAAGTAAATAAATAAGCCATAAAATAAAATTTATCGGGAGATTTGACGATAGCGTCAAAGGAAGTTTACACTGCCTTTAGCATTTTTTCTTGAGGTTGCAATCAGTCAAATCTATCCTCTATTGTTTTACTCAGGCAAAATTAAAAAAATAAAAAGAAATGAAGATGAATTACATATCGATTTTAACTTTTTTTTCAAAATTAAAATTGAGCTTAAAATTTATTTTTGAAAATTTGTAGTCTTGAAGATTAATGAACAAGTGTTTCATATCATTTCTGTTATTGTGCTTATGTCAATAGAAAAAACATGATATATGATAATATAAAGTGTATTGGGCCTTCCTTAACAGGAAGGCTTTTTTTATTGCTTTAAGTTATTGCCTTAAAGCAATAATCCTGAATTCATTTTAGGATTTATATATAGAACTATTTAAAGAATTATTCTTCAAGTAATAGCTTATGGGTTTGAGTGCATATTTTTTGATTTTTTGAACGTCATAAAAAACACAATTTAAATTATTGATATATAGCTTTTTATCTAAAATTTTAGTGTTGTGGGTTTAACCTAGTTTTATAAAGAAAACAATGTATAAGTGATCAATAATTTAATTTCGACAAGTATTTTAAAATATTGAAGATTTTTTACAAAAAAACTTAAAACGCAAAGAATAATAAATCATAATAAGACAGAACCTGAAATTATCTGTAATAAAAATGAAGGAACTTAATAAATATAGCAAAAGACTAACACAGGATGAATCGCAGCCTGCATCACAGGCCATGTTATACGCCGTAGGATTGACTGATGAGGATATGCATAAACCCCAAGTGGGGATTGCCAGTACGGGTTATGATGGTAACCCGTGTAATATGCATTTAAACGGTTTGGCAGGTGAAATAAAGATTGAGTGTAACATAGCGGGCATGGTTGGTTTAGGGTTTAATACCATTGGTGTTAGTGATGGTATATCTATGGGAACTTCTGGTATGAACTATTCCTTGGCTTCTCGAGATATTATTGCAGATTCTATAGAAACGGTAATGAATGCTCAAAGCTACGATGCGTTGATATCGGTTGTTGGATGTGACAAAAATATGCCTGGAGCGATTATCGCCATGTTGCGTTTAAATAGACCGTCTATAATGATGTACGGTGGTACCATAGCTTCTGGGAATTATAAAGGTAGAAAATTAAATGTCGTTTCGGCTTTCGAAGCGTTAGGACAAAAAGTAGCAGGAGAAATAGATGAAGAAGAATACCGTGAAATTATAAAAAGGGCCATTCCTGGTGCTGGAGCTTGTGGTGGTATGTATACGGCTAATACTATGGCTTCGGCAATCGAATGTATGGGCTTAGCCTTACCCTATAATTCATCTATTCCAGCTGAAAATCCAAACAAGCTTTCTGAAGCAGAAAGAACAGCAAGGGCTATTAAAAACCTACTGGAATTGGATTTAAAACCGTTGGATATTATTTCTAAAAAATCCATTGAAAATGCTATTACATTGGTTAATGCCTTGGGTGGTTCTACGAATGCGGTATTGCACTTTTTGGCCATTGCTCATGCAGCCGATATTGAATTTACATTGGAGGATTTTCAACGTGTTAGTGACAGAACCCCATTAATAGCCGATTTAAAACCATCTGGTAAATATTTAATGGAAGATGTTCATGGCGTAGGAGGAACACCAGCAGTAATGAAATATTTATTGGATAAAGGCTATTTATATGGTGATTGTTTAACTGTAACGGGCAAAACATTGGCTGAGAACTTAAAGGATGTGGCACCACTTGAATTTGAAAATGATCAGGATGTCATTTACCCAACGGACAAAGCTTTAAAATCGTCTGGTAATCTTCAGATCCTTTATGGAAACCTAGCTACCGAAGGTGCTGTTGCAAAAATTTCAGGAAAAGAAGGTTTGGTGTTTGAAGGTAAGGCTGTGGTTTTCGATGGCGAACAGGCAGCCAATACAGGAATATCTAATGGAGAAGTTGAGAAAGGTGATGTGGTTGTTATCCGATACGTTGGTCCCAAAGGTGGGCCAGGTATGCCAGAAATGTTAAAACCTACGTCGTTAATTATGGGTGCAGGATTAGGAAAGTCGGTAGCTTTGATTACTGATGGCCGATTTTCTGGTGGAACACATGGTTTTGTGGTCGGCCATATTACTCCCGAAGCACAAACAGGAGGAGCTATCGCGTTGATTAAAACAGGAGACCGTATTCGCATTAGTGCTGAAGACAATTCCATAAACGTCCTTTTGTCCGATGAAGTATTGGTTGAAAGAAAGGCACAATGGCAAGCTCCAGAATTGAAACATAAAAAAGGAATATTATATAAATATGCAAAATCGGTAGCTTCGGCCTCAAAAGGTTGTGTTACTGATGCATTTTAATTCCTGCGAAAGCAAGGAATCTTTCAAAATAGTTAAGCTTATGAAAGAAACACAAACTTTAGAAACAAAGAAAAATTCAGAACGTTCAACCGAACGTATCTGTGGAAGCGAGGCCGTTATAAAATGTTTAATAGCCGAAGGTGTTGATGTGCTTTATGGTTATCCTGGAGGGGCTATTATGCCGGTATACGATGAGTTATTCAAATATCAAGACCAGATTCATCACGTACTTACCCGACATGAACAAGGGGCTGCCCATGCCGCACAGGGATATGCTAGAATATCTGGTCGAGTAGGTGTAGCAATGGCTACGTCTGGTCCTGGGGCAACCAATTTAATTACGGGCATTGCCGACGCACAAATAGACTCTACGCCATTGGTGTGTATTACGGGGCAGGTACCATCCCATTTATTAGGTAGTGATGCTTTTCAGGAAACAGATATTGTTGGTATTTCTACGCCGGTTACGAAATGGAATCACCAAGTAACCAAGGCAGAAGATATTCCTGAAGTTATAGCCAAGGCGTTTTATATTGCGAAAAGTGGACGCCCTGGGCCCGTATTAATTGATATTACAAAGAATGCCCAGTTTGGAGAACTGGATTTTAAATATGAAAAATGCACGGGTGTTAGAAGTTATATTCCAGTGCCAAAAACAGCTCCCGAATCTTTGCAAGCGGCAGCCGATTTAATTAATAGAGCCAAGAAACCAATGGTTGTTTGGGGGCAAGGCATTATTTTGGGAGAAGCCGAAGCCGAACTAAAAGCCGTTATTGAAAAAGCGGGTATACCAGCAGCTTGGACCATTATGGGAGCTTCGGCAATACCAACATCTCACCCGCTAAATGTAGGTATGGTTGGGATGCATGGCAATTATGCACCAAATGTTTTAACCAACGAATGTGATGTATTGATAGCTATAGGTATGCGTTTTGATGATCGTGTTACGGGCGATTTAAATACTTATGCAAAACAAGCTAAGATAATTCATTTTGAAATCGATCCTGCTGAGGTCGATAAAAATGTAAAAACTGATGTGGCTGTTCTAGGAGATGCCAAAGCTAGTTTGCAAGCTTTATTGCCTTTACTAAATGAAAATTCGCATACAGATTGGCTACAAGAGTTTAAAAAGCTTTACGACATCGAGTTTGAAAAAGTAATAAAGCATGATATTACGCCTACCAAAGAAGGTTTGACCATGGGTGAGGTACTCAAGGAAATTAATAAACAAAGTGGTGGTAATGCAGCTATTGTTTCCGATGTGGGACAGCACCAAATGATTGCTTGTCGCTATTCTGAATTTAATAAAACAAAAAGTAACATTACCTCAGGAGGTTTGGGCACTATGGGATTTGCACTACCAGCAGCTATGGGTGCTAAAATGGCTGAGCCGGAACGCGATGTGGTTGCTATTATTGGTGACGGTGGCTTCCAAATGAATATTCAAGAGTTAGGAACCATTTTTCAAACGCAAATACCAGTAAAAATTGTGGTTTTGAACAATGAATTTTTAGGTATGGTACGTCAGTGGCAACAATTGTTTTTCGATAAACGTTATGCCTCGACCGAAATGACCAATCCAGATTTTATAACTATAGCTAAAGGATATCATTTAGAAACAAAACGCGTAACAATAAGAGAAGAATTGGCTGGAGCTGTAGAAGAAATGATGGCCTCAGAAGGAGCATACTTTTTAGAGGTTTGCGTAGAAAAAGAAGATAACGTATTCCCTATGATTCCTTCAGGAGCATCGGTTTCAGATATTCGATTAAGCTAAATTTTGAAAACATGAACGAAGCAATAAAAACATTTACGATATCGATTTATACCGAAAACAACATCGGTTTACTAAATCGTATTTCAGCAATTTTTCAGCGTAGACATATCAATATCGAAAGTTTAACCACGTCTCAGTCAGAGATCGAAGGGGTTAATCGTTTTGTAATCGTGGTGAATATTACCGAATCTCAGGCTAAGAAAATCATTGGTCAGATACAAAAGCAAGTTGAGGCCATTAGAGCCTATTATCATACCGATGAAGAGACCATTTTTACAGAGTCTTGTATGTTTAAGATAAAGTCCGATTTATTGTTTGAAGAACCACAAATTCAAAATATCATAAAAGACAGTGATACCAGAATAGTTACGGTAAACAAGGAATTTTTTGTATTGGAAAAATCTGGAAGACGTCACGAGATTGAAAATTTACGTAAGGCCTTAAGTGCTTTTGGGATTATGCAGTTTGTGCGCTCGGGTCGAATAGCCGTAACAAAAGAAGAAATGAAAATAACCGAAATGCTTTTAGCATTCAATAATCAATAGTAATTAAAATTAGAAATGGGAAATTATTTTAACACCTTATCATTAAGGGACAAATTAGAGCAGTTATCGAAGTGTAGATTCATGGAAACTTCAGAATTTGGAGATGGTGTAAATGCTCTTAAAGGAAAGAAAATAGTTATAGTAGGTTGTGGGGCTCAAGGCCTTAACCAAGGATTAAATATGAGGGATTCTGGATTGGATATTTCTTATGCTTTACGGGCTGAGGCCATAGCAGAAAAGCGTAAGTCGTTTGTTAATGCCTCAGAAAACGGATTTAACGTAGGAACCTATGAAATGTTAATTCCAACAGCCGATTTAGTATTAAACTTAACACCAGATAAACAGCACACTAGTGTGGTAAACGCGGTTATGCCTTTAATGAAAAAAGGGGCAACATTATCTTATTCTCATGGCTTTAACATTGTTGAAGAGGGAACCCAAATTCGTGAGGATTTAACCGTAATCATGGTGGCACCTAAGTGTCCGGGATCTGAGGTAAGGGAAGAGTATAAAAGAGGATTTGGTGTGCCAACACTAATAGCAGTACACCCTGAGAATGACCCAGAAGGAAAAGGTTGGGCGCAGGCAAAAGCGTATGCAGCTGCAACTGGAGGTGATAGGGCAGGTGTTTTGGAGTCCTCTTTTGTGGCTGAGGTAAAATCAGATTTAATGGGTGAGCAAACTATTCTTTGTGGTTTGTTGCAAACAGGATCTATCCTTTGTTTCAATAAAATGATTGAAAAAGGAATTGAGCCTGGATATGCATCAAAATTAATCCAGTACGGATGGGAAACCATTACCGAAGGTCTTAAATATGGTGGTATCACCAATATGATGGACAGGCTTTCTAATCCAGCTAAAATTAAAGCGTTTGAGTTATCGGAAGAATTAAAAGACATCATGCGTCCGTTGTTCCAAAAGCATATGGATGATATTATGGAAGGTCGTTTCTCTAGCGGCATGATGGAAGATTGGGCTAATGGTGATGAGAAACTATTAACATGGCGAGCAGCAACTGCAGAAACAGCTTTCGAAAAAACGCCTGCAGGTGATGTTGAAATCACAGAACAAGAGTACTACGACAATGGCGTACTAATGGTTGCTATGGTAAGAGCAGGTGTGGAATTGGCTTTTGAGGCTATGACCGATTCTGGAATTATTGATGCTTCAGCTTATTACGAGTCATTACACGAAACACCACTTATAGCCAATACTATTGCAAGAAGGAAATTATACGAAATGAACAGTGTAATATCTGATACGGCGGAGTATGGGTGTTATTTATTTGATCATGCCTGTAAGCCATTATTGTCAGATTTCATGAAAACCATTGACACCGATGTAATAGGAAAGGCTTATGCAAAAGATAACGGTAAGGCAGTTGATAATGCGAAACTTATAGCAGTGAACAAAGCATTACGATCCCATCCTGTTGAAAAAATAGGTGAATTTTTAAGGGCATCGATGACGGCTATGAAGCCTATAGTGTAATATAAAGGCTCGAGAATTCAAAAAAAACAGTTTGTCATGAATCAGGAAAAAATCACATATTTTCCTAATATTAGTGATATAAAGCTAGCTGCTGATACGATTAAAAACGTATCGGCAGTTACGCCTTTAAGCCCTAGCTTTAGGTACTCCAAACAGTTTGATGCTAATATCTATTTTAAACGTGAAGACCTTCAACAAGTACGTTCTTATAAAATAAGAGGGGCGTACAATAAAATTAATTCTCTAAATTCTGAACAGGCAAACCATGGAGTGGTTTGTGCAAGTGCGGGAAACCATGCCCAAGGAGTAGCTTTATCTTGTAAATTATTACAGATACATGGAACCATTTATATGCCAGCACCAACACCTAATCAAAAGGTGGAGCAGGTTAAAATGTTTGGTGAGGATTATATAGATATTAAACTAGTAGGTGATACCTTCGACGATGCCTATTATGCTGCCATGAAAGAATGTGATGAATTGGAAAAAGCATTTATTCATCCTTTTGATGACGAAAAGGTTATTGAGGGACAAGCTACCATAGGATTGGAAATATTAGAGCAATCGAAAGTCGCATTAGATTATGTATTTGTTCCCATAGGAGGAGGTGGTTTGGCCGCAGGTTTATCGACAGTGTTTAAAATCTTATCACCTAATACAAAGATTATTGGGGTTGAACCAGAAGGTGCCCCCGCCATGCAAATCAGTATTAAGAATAACAAAAACACGGAGTTAGAACACATTGAAAAATTTATTGATGGCGCTGCCGTAAAACGTGTGGGTGATTTAACCTTTGATATCTGTAAAGCCCAACTTGATGATATCGTAACCGTTCCAGAAGGTAAAGTATGCCAAACAATTTTAGAACTGTACAATAAAGATGCTATAGTGTTAGAACCTGCGGGCGCTTTAAGCATCTCGGCATTGGATTTTTATACTGCTGATATTAAGGGTAAAAACGTGGTTTGTGTGGTAAGTGGTAGTAACAATGATATTACCCGTACCCCAGAGATTAAGGAACGCGCTTTGTTGTACGCTAATTTAAAGCATTATTTTATTGTGAAGTTTCCCCAACGTGCGGGTGCTCTTAGAGAGTTTGTAGTTGATATTTTGGGGCCAAACGACGACATTACCTATTTTCAGTATGCCAAAAAAACCAATCGTGAAAATGGATCTGCGGTAGTTGGTGTTCAGTTAAAAGCTGCTTCTGATTTGGAACCACTTATTTCCAAGATGAAAAAACACAATTTTTACGGTAATTACTTGAACAACAAACCCGACCTGTTCCAGTTTTTGGTGTAAACAATAAAAAAAGAGGAGCCTTTAGTGCCCCTCTTTTTAACAAACAAACTAATTGAAAAACTAACTTCGAATATTAATACCCAGGATTTTGTGTCATATTAGGATTAGAGTCCATTTCTTCCTGTGGAATTGGCCATAGGTAATCTCTTGGAGCAATAAAACTTCTAATATCAACAATTCTTCTTACATATTGCCAGTCTGCTGTTGTTCCCATTCCATCACCAGGATAGGATTGATCTTTAAGATAAGTATGGTCATAACCTTCAGAGTTAACCATAACGTCCTCTCCTATTTTCCATCTTCTTATATCATTTAACCTTAGACCTTCATATAAAAATTCAACTCTTCTTTCGTTTCTAATAACCTCTCGCATTTCGGACTGACTTAACCCTGGCATAGCAGCAGTTAAAGTTGTCATCCCAATGCGATTCCGTAACTCATCTATAGCAGCATACACAGAAGCATCAGGTCCTGAAGCTTCATTTTTTGCCTCTGCATAGGTTAACAAAACCTCTGCATACCTTAAAAATATTTTATTGTTTCCTTCTCCACTCCATCTATCCATTTGTTTTCCATCATTCATCCATTTTTTGGGTTTAAATCCTGTTCCACCTAGTATCCAATTTTCTTGAAATCTGTTATCAGGAGCTGTTCTTCCCCAAAACTCTACTCTCCAAGGTGCTCCTGGATAATAAATAGAAGCATATAACCTTGGGTCTCTGTTCATATAAGGATTATCAGGATCGTAACCTGAACTTGGATCTGTAATAGGTAATCCATTATCCATATAGTATGCTTCTGCCATACTAAGGGACGGAAGCACCATAGGCCACCATTCCATTATCGGTGTTTGGAAAAAGGAGGCATTAACATTTGGTGTATAAAAGACTTCTAAAATAGCTTCTGAATCTGAAACTGCAGATTCATTTACCTCTAGAAACAAACCTTCATAATCTGAGAATAATGAGTAAACCCCTAAATCCATACATTCTTTTGCTACTGCAGCTGCTTCATTCCAGCGTTCTTCAAACAATAGTACTCTTGCTTTAAATGCAATTGCAGCTCCTTTTGTAATCTTTCCTTTTTCATTGCCAGTATATGAAAGTGGTAAAACAGGTATTGCTTCGTCCAAATCCTTTAAAATTTGGGTTATTACTTCAGCTTTTGGAGTCCTGCTTGGTTGTCCATCTGCCAAATCAGGCTTCCCTAGCAATAATGGAACATCACCATAAAACATAACTAGATCATGATAATACCAAGCTCTTAAAAACTTGGCTTCAGCAAAATATCTAGGAATCTTATCAGATTCTATTGGAGATTCACTTACCAAATCTATAAATGTATTTGCTCTGGCTATTCCTTGATAATTGCGTTTCCATTTCCATCTTACTCGCTTATTATTGGCTGGAACTCCTCCTTTAGCAAAGGCAGTTGTCCCATGCCAGGGCTGTAAATCAACAGAATTGTCAGTCATATTATCAAAAACAAAAGGGTTCAGTTTTTGGTCAGCATCATTGGTCCCACCAAAATCCAATTGGTGATATACGCCATTTAGTAAGATTTCTACTTGTGCTTCATTTTCTAGGAAAGTTGCAGGAGTAATAAAATCCTTAGGTGTTGTATCTAAGTAGTTTTCACTACACGAATGAACCAAAATTCCTAGTATAAATAATTTTATAACTAATTTTTTCATTTTCATAATAGTTTAAAATTTTACGTTAATTCCTAAAGAATAAATTCTTGATTGCGGGTACTGCAAAGAACTTGTTGTAGAACCCGGTTTTTCTGGGTCAAAACCATATCTCATTTTAGTCCAAGTTAAGGCATTTTGTATATTACCATGAATTCTAAAACTGGTTATGCCTAATCCATCTACCAAAGATGAAGGAAGTGAGTAACCTAAAGTGATATTTTTTAGCCTTAAATAGGAAGCATCTTCTAAATAATAATCAGATATAAGATCAAATCTACTATTGTCTGTGATTACACGTTGTATGGTTTCACTTGGGTTTTCCTGAGTCCAACCATTTTTATACCAGGCACCAGTTCCTGCAGCACCACCATGGAAGGGAAATACTGCGAATTGACGATTAAAAGTGTTTAATCCTGTTACCCCTTGGAAGAATAAAGATAAATCCCAATTCTTCCACTTAAAATCAAGATTTGTTGAAAATATCCAATCAGGGAAAGATTGTCCTAAAATAGTTTTATCATCTTCATTAATTAAACCATCATTATTTCTATCTTTTAATCTTATATCTCCTGGTTCAGCTACTAAACCAGCATAAGTATTACCCATACCCGTAGCAGTTAAATGAGCATCTATTTCGGCTTGAGACTGGTAAATACCTTCTGTTTGATAGCCATAAAATGAATTGAACGGATGTCCTTCTTTCCAAATAATATCATTAAAAACAATAGGATCTTGACCAGCTAAATCAGTAATTTTAGTTTTTGTATTAGATGCTGTTAGATTTGCATTGAATTGAACTTCTTTTATCTTTCCAGAATAACTTAATAGCAACTCAATTCCCTTATTCTCCATGGCAGCAACGTTTTGATATGGGAATGTTGATAAACCTAAGGTGCTTGATAATGGTAATTGCATTAGGATATCAGAGTTCTTTTTAACAAAGTAGTCTATTGAACCTGTAATTTTATTCTTTAAAAGACCAAAATCTACTCCAAAGTTAACCTGCTCTGACGTTTCCCAGCTTGTGGCTTGATTAGCAAGAATAGTAATTGCACCTGCAGGAGTTACACTATTGTTAAAATTAGCAAAAAGATTAAGGCTTAATTCATCTGAAGCTGCATAGTAGGAGTTAATGTTCTCATTACCCAACTGACCCCATGAAGCTCTTAATTTCAAGCTGTTAAGGAACTCGTTGTCTTTTAAAAAGTCTTCATTAGACACCTTCCAACCTACCGAAACAGAAGGAAATGTTCCCCATTTATCAAGAAATCTCGAACTCCCATCTCGTCTTAAAGTACCTTCAAGAAGGTACTTGTCACTAATATCAAGATTAACCCTACCAAAATACGATAGCCATTTACCTTCCAGATCACTTCCTCCATTTTTTTGAGTACTAGGATCTCCAATCTCTAAGTTAGGTAAGTTTGCTGAAAAATTGGATCTGCTCATAAACTTACTTGAAAAGTTATATTCTCTAGCCTCAAGACCAGCCATGACATTTAGCTTAAATCCTTCAATTAGCTCTGTATTGTAGTTAACTTGTGAATTAAAAACTTTCGTTAATGATTTTGAGGTATTAATTTCTAAACTAGAGTTACTTGGGGTACTTTCAATAATAGTACCATCTGCTTGTAAGCCGAATGTAGTAACAGATGGCCTCCAAATTTCTAACTCATCTCCTGTTCTATAAAAATTAAGAGACGACTTAACTTCTAAGTTATCCAACAGCTTAAGGCTACCCGCTAAACGAACGGTAATAGGAGAAGAATTTGAATTTCTGCCACCACCAGCATCTAAGACTGCCCAGTTATATCCTGCTCCAGTATAACCTACTCCTTCCAGGTGTCGTCTTGTTAATGGTGATTGTACAAACGTATGGTACATAACCTCACCTATACCTGTTACAAAGTCTTCTGTATTTTGGTCATACCCTGAAAGATTTAAGTCTAAACGCAATCTATTATCTTTTAAAAAATAAGAAGATAAATTGGTTCTAAAAGTTAATCTTTTTGTAGCATTCCCATCAACAATTCCTTCTTGGTCTAGATATCCAACAGATGCTGAATATTGGAAATTATCCTGTCCACCCGAAATATTGATATGATGGTCATTAATTATGGCATCTACAATGATATCGTCAGACCAGGAGTAATTTGTTGGCCATCTTTGTTCGTCAACTTTATTTATGAAATTTTGACGAACTTCTTCCGTGTACCAGGTTGGAAAAATACCTCCGTTTGCATTTGCAACCGCCAAAGCATTTAAGTCATAGTGGTCTAATCCTCTTAATAATTCAGGAAAGTCTGTAACAGATTGAACACCTAAATAACCAGTATATTCAATTTTGTTTTTCCCTTTTTTTCCTCTTTTGGTCGTTATTAATATAACACCATTTGAGGCCCTGTTTCCATAAATGGCAGCCGAAGCAGCATCCTTTAGAACAGATACTGATTCCATGTCTTTTGGGTTTACATCTTTTAAGCTACCTTCCATTCCATCAATAATTACTAAAGGATTATTGTTGCCTAAAGATCCAATACCCCTAATTAAAATAGTAGCTTGATCATTTCCCGGTTGTGCTCCATTTTGTGAAATGAAAGCACCTGCAACCTGACCCTGTAATGCAGAACTAGCTTGAGTAATTGGTCTATCGCTAAGGCCTTCTACCTTAACAGTCTCTACTGCCCCAGTAAGATTTACTTTTCTTTGGGTTCCATACCCCACAACAACAACTTCGTCTAATTCAGATGCTGATTCCTGTAAGGCTACTGTTATATTAGATTCATTGTTTAAAGGAATTTCCTTAGTTGCAAAACCAATATAAGAAACTACTATAATGGCATTTCCAGATGAAACATTTAAGGAAAACTTACCGTCAAAATCAGATTGGGTTCCATTATTGGTTCCTTTCTCAAGTATAGTTGCTCCAGGTAGTGGCACACCATCTTTATCTGTAATTGATCCAGAAATTTCAACTTGTTGTAGTTGGTTTGAAGAAATTGAATTATTCTCAATAAGAATAGCATTATTTGAATTTACAGTTACCTTTAAATCACCTTTTGATAAACTTAAATTTAAAAGCTTGTTGGTTCGAATAACACCCTTTTTTAAAATAACTTTTGGGAAATCTTTAAAGATGCCTTCTTCATAAAAGAATTTATATTCTGTTTGTTGCATAATGAGATCAAAAACCTCATCTACGGTCATTATCGTATCCTTATCAATTTCTATCTTAGAATTTTGGGATACGACATTGTTTGGAGAAAATGCAAAAATAGTTGTACATAAAAGAAAAATTAAAGTTTTCATAACTATTTTTAAGAGTCTTTTTCTAAATAGAAAAAGACCGCTAATTAATTTGGTTTTCATAAATTTGCTAATTATTAGTTAGTTAAATTTTTAATTAATTGATAATAATACTAGGGGATATTGTTAAATACTTTTGCGGGTAAAACTTTATCCTCTTTTCTCTTTAAGTGATTAGTGTTGCATAGGCGATTTATTTATGATTAGTTAGGTTTTTATTTCAATACTATAGTTTTTCCTTTGATTTCATAATCGTTAATGGTGTTGGTTTTCATTATGGCTAAAACTTCTTCGATGTTTTGATCTTTACCTAAAACACCCTTAAACTTCAATGATTCTAAATCTTTATTTAGGAAGATGACATCTACATCATACCATCTGGATAAAACTTTCATGATGTTTTTTAATGGTTTTCCTTTAAAGGTAAAGAGTCCTTTTCGCCATGAGATTTCGGTATTCACATCTATAGGGTAAATGTCAATAGTTTGGTTATTAATGTCGATACTAGATTGTTGATTTGGTGCTAAAATCCGCTTTTTTTCATTGTATGATATGATTACTTCGCCTTCAACAAGTGTAGTATAAATAATAGTTTCGTCTTGGTAGGCTTTAATATTGAATTGGGTTCCCAGTACCTCAATATTTTGGCCTTGATTAATAACATTAAATGTAGAACCATTATGTTCTATGCTAGGGGAAACATCAAAATAAGCTTCACCATATACCAATTCTACTTCACGAGGTAGCCCTTCTGCAAAGGTCACAGGATATTTAAGCAGTGATTCTGAATTAAGCCAAACAGCAGTACCATCTGATAGCACTAAGTGGTATTGCCCCCCCCGTGGAATGTTTAAATAATTATACGCAATTTCTTTTGGTTTTGCGTCTTTATTTTTTTGTGTAGTATATACAATTTGCTCTCCATTGCTACTGGCATTTTGTGTCTGCATTGTTTTTCCTTTTTCTAATATAACAATAGAGCCGTCTTCTAATGTAAGAGTGGCCTTATCACTACCTGGCAATATGGCATTGGTGTTCACAACAGTAGGAATTGTATTGGGGGTGTCTTGGTTAAACCATTTGTTCTTATACAAGTATCCAGTCGTTAATAGCCCAAATATTATAACAGCAGCATATTTAAGTATATTATAACTTTTGGTTTTCCTTTTCTCTTGCTTAATACGCTTGGCAATTATTTTTTTTGCCTGTTCTTTATTGTATGTTTTCAAAACTCTATTGGCATAAGTATTGGTTTTTATATATTCCAAAAATAAAGTCTCATTTTCTGGATTGTTGATCCATAATTCCAATTGAAGGAGTTCTTCTAAATTCGCTTCTTTAGTTAGGAATTTTATAATGAATTGTTCAATGTTTGAATTCATTCTTATATAAATGTTGTACCCTTATAACGAAGCTAAAATGATATACCACCATAAATTGAAAAAAAAAATTAAATTTGTTTTCATAATTATTCTCATTAATTTTTTGAAAGGAAAGTTTACAAACGATAAAAAGCTTATCAACCATCTTAAAAAAGGAAATCCTAAGGCCTATACTTTTTTGGTAGACTTGTATTATAATAAACTTTGTGGTTATGCTAGTAATTTGGCTAGGGATGATTTTAGGTCAGAAGATATTGTTCAGAACGTTTTTGTTAGAATTTGGGAACAAAGGGAATGGCTAAACTCTAAGACTTCAATTAAAAATTATTTATATCGCTCTGTCTACAATGAATTTATAGATCAATATCGAAAGGAAATCGCTATAAGTACATTGGAAAAAAAATACATTGAGGTTGTTGATACAATTGTTGAGATAGAAGGTGACAGGGAAGATAAGCGTATCTTATCGCTTATTGAACAGGAAATAGCACAATTGCCTGCGAAATGTAAGGAAACATTCATTTTAAGTAAAAAAGAAGGGCTTACCTATCTGGAAATAGCTGAATACCAAAATGTCTCGGTCAATACTGTGGAAAAACAAATGGTGAAGGCCTTTTCTGTACTGCGCGAAAGGCTTAAGGAAAAAATATTGCCATTTTTGATTTTGTTTTTTAGGAAAGAGCTAAAACTCTAATTTTATTAAAAATAGATAAAATTTCCACCAATAGAGGAAGTCCTGTATTAGGTTTCATGATTTTTATTTAAAACGCCTATAATCCCCTTCTAAATAGTTATTTGCTTCTTCTTCAGTAAACTTTGCATTTTTACTGTCCCAATGTAGGGTCTGGTTAGGGAAACGACCAGCAATAACGCCTAAGAGAATGGTCTCGGTTAATTTAGAAGCATAAGAAAATGGTGCACTACACGAGGCTTTTCCCAGACAGGCATCTATAAATTCGTGGTAGTGTTTAGGGCCTTCAGAATCGTAATTGCGAATGGGTTCGCCCAAGTTATTGGCTTCTGAAATAGCGCTAATTTCTGCCGAAATATCTACGTATTCACCATCCACTATTTTACTTGGTAATTGCATAAAGTGCGGTAATAGTAATCGCCCTTTTTCACCTACAAACATGGCCCCTTGCTCTGGTAATTTGCCGTCATCGGCAATTTTAGCGTCTAACGATATTTTATCTTCTAAACTAGCATCTTGCTCACTGGAGGCGCTATTGTTTTCTAAAATTTCAGATCCAGGTAATTTTAAATCTTCATGGTCTCTAGGAGCACCTGGGCCATCGTACCAAATCCAGGTTAAAGTTTCTGTGGTGAATTGGGTTTTGGGGAATTGATAGGTAACTATATTGTGTTCTGGATATCCAAAGCCATTGGATGCCTCACATTCGTTTTTAATCGTTAAGGGAACGTCTAAAGCTAAAGCGTTGTATGGTGTATCGAAAATATGAACACCCATATCACCTAAAGTGCCACAGCCATAGTCCATTAGCTTGCGCCAATTTCCAGGGTGGTAATACCCTGTTTTATAAGGTCTTTCTTTAGAAGTGCCCAGCCAAAGGTTCCAGTCTAGAGTTTCTGGGATAGGGTCACTACCTTTAGGTGCTTCACCGTTAAAACCCCAGTTTTTTGGAGACCAAGCATGAACGGTATGTACTTTTCCGATGATACCCGATTGAATTAAAAGAGTTGCCAATTTATAATCGTAAAATGAATGCACTTGAATCCCCATTTGGGTAACTAGATTCTTTTTCTCAGCCAGTTTGTTCATTGCTCTAGCCTCAGATACATAATGTGTTAGCGGTTTTTGACAATACACATCTTTTCCTAAATTCATGGCAAGCAATGAAGCAGGGGCATGGGTATGGTCTGGTGTGGAAACAACAACGGCATCTATCTCATCTTCAAGCTCTTTAAGCATTACCCTGTAATCTGTGTAGGTTTTTGCATTGGGATGCAATTTTTTTGCTTCTGAAAGAAAATTAGAGTCTACATCACATAGGGCAACAACATCCACTAAAGGATGTGAGGCTATGGCATTAAGGTCCGCATTGCCCATATTGCCAACCCCAATATGAGCTGTTCGAATACGTGTTTTAATAACAGGTTTTTCTTTACACATAACTAGTGATGGAGCTAAAACCAATCCAGTGACTCCTAAGCTACTTCTTTTTAAAAATTCTCTTTTGTTCATGATCTAAGTTTTAGCTATAGTTTTTTAATTTTAATGTTTCTAAACCAAATGGAACTGGCATGGTCTTGTAGCCCAATATACCCCGTTTTATATTTTCCATAATCTGGGCTGTTTTTCCACTTATCGGAATTCTTTTTTTCATGCCAAGCTTCATCCCAAGGTACAAATTCTAATAATTTTTTTCCATTAAGCCAATGCTCAACTTTTTCTGGTGTAAAAATAATTCTAGAGGTATTCCATTCTCCAATGGGGTTAAGTACTTTTTGCGACTGATCGGCGGGGTGCATGGCGTAATCCGATCCTGTTTTTTGTAACGGTTTTAACTCTTCGGGATTTTCAGTATAACCTAAACTTAGGTTGTATTCGGTAAGGTCGTGAATTTTAGCATAACCTAAATCATCAATAAGTTGGTATTCAGGAGAAGTCTCTGGTAAAGATTTATGGCCTTCTTTAACATGGTAAAAAATACCACTGTTACCGCCTGGTGGAAGTTTCCATTCCACGTGAAGCTCAAAATTATCAAATTCTTCAGCAGCATAAATAATATCCTTTCCACCGGTGTAATTCTGCTCTAGGCCAAGTTCTGTATTAAATGTTAGAACATTGTCTTCTATAGTCCAACCTGGAGGTAAGGCCTCCTCGTTGTATGCACGCCAGCCCTCTAGGCTAGTACCGTCAAATAGATAAACCCAATCGCTATTGTCTACTTGATTTTCTTGGGTGGCTTCTAGAGTAAGTTGTTCCGATTTTTTTTCTTCTTTACAGGATATTAAAACTGTTGTAATAGCTAATGCAGTAATTAAATATTTCATCTGTTAATATTATTTGTTTTTAATTGTCAGATGGAATGCCCTAATTATCATTATCGGTTGGTTTGCAACTTTTGTTAATGGCATTTCATAGATAAAAATTCAAAAGTTGCTAAATATAATAAATCGAAAGGTTTTGTGACGGGATAGATTGAACTTTTATATATGAAATAGATAATTTTTGATTTCAGCATAACAAAAATGATAAAACCATAAGCTTTGATAAATAATTCGAAATAAAATTAATAACCGAAAACGATTGCGTCTTAAATTATTTATGAGCAAGTGATTGAAGTGTTGAAAATTTAGAATTTCTTTTGGATTAGTTCTCTGATAATAAGGGGGTTCAGTCAAAATATAGATATCTTAGTACTTGCAAAACACATTTTAATCTTACCAAAGTTATACTACTACTTAAAACTACAAAAACATGAAAACGCCTTTTATTGAAATTCCTGAGGAATACAAAATAAAATCACTTCGCCATCAAACGACTTATTTGGTGAACGGAGAATTAAAACAGTGGAAAGGAAATACAACTAAAGTTTTATCCACGATTTCTTGTACTCAAGAATATAAACCAACGCTTTTAGGTTCCATACCCGAATTGGGAGAAAAAGAAGCTTTAGAAGCATTAGATTCAGCAACTTCGGCTTATAACAAAGGCCAAGGCCTTTGGCCAACCATGAAGGTTGCTGATAGGATTTCCTGTATGGTAAAATTCGTAAAACAAATGAAGACCAAGCGGGACGAAGTAGTTAAGCTTTTAATGTGGGAGATTGGTAAAAACCTACCAGATTCTGAAAAAGAGTTCGATAGAACGGTAGATTATATATACGATACTATAGAGGCTTACAAACAAATAGACAGGGATTCGGCAAAGTTTGAAAAACATTCGGGTGTTTATGCGCATATACGTCGGGGGCCTTTAGGCGTTGTGCTTTGCCTTGGCCCTTATAACTATCCGCTTAATGAAACCTTTACCTTACTCATCCCTGCTTTGATTATGGGGAATACGGTAATCTTTAAGCCTGCTAAACTAGGGGTGTTGCTAATTTCACCACTGATGGAAGCTTTTCAAAGTAGCTTTCCCAAGGGGGTTGTGAATATTGTTTATGGCCGAGGGCGTGTTTTGGCAACACCTATAATGCAGACGGGCAAAATTGATGTACTTGCTTTAATTGGAAATAGTACATCGGCAAATGCTTTGCAAGCTGTTCATCCAAAAGGTAATAGATTACGTATGGTACTAGGCTTAGAAGCCAAGAATCCGGCCATAGTATTACCAGATGCCGATTTGGATTTAGCTGTTGAAGAATGCATCACTGGAGCTTTGTCTTTTAACGGGCAGCGTTGTACGGCACTTAAGGTATTATATGTGCACGAATTTGTAGTTGAAGAATTTAATAGACGGTTTAGTTATAAAGTAGATCGACTTAAGTTTGGTAATCCTTGGGAAGCGGGAACTACATTAACGCCACTACCAGAAAAAGATAAACCAGCTTACATTCAGAAATTGATTGATGATGCCTTAAAAAACGGCGCCAAGGTTTTAAATAATAAAGGCGGGGAAATGAGTGAAAATTTTATTTTCCCAGCGGTATTATATCCTGTAACTAAGGCTATGCGCGTGTACAAGGA
This sequence comes from Aestuariivivens sp. NBU2969, assembly GCF_019931125.1. Taxonomy (NCBI): domain Bacteria; kingdom Pseudomonadati; phylum Bacteroidota; class Flavobacteriia; order Flavobacteriales; family Flavobacteriaceae; genus Aestuariivivens; species Aestuariivivens sp. NBU2969. The sequence continues at coordinate 262,345 of NZ_JAIOUU010000002.1, read as the reverse complement.
AGAACAATTTGGCCCTGTTATTCCAATTGTTTCTTTTTCTAATATTGATAAACCTTTAGACGATATGGCAGAATCTAATTATGGACAACAGGTAAGCTTGTTTGGTAAAAATATCCATACCCTTTCGCCTTTAATCGATACCTTGGTTAATTTGGTTTGTCGTGTAAATTTGAACAGTTCCTGTCAACGTGGTCCAGATGTATATCCTTTTACGGGCAGGAAAGATTCTGCTTATGGAACCTTAAGTGTACATGATGCGTTGCGCTCTTTTTCAATACGTACCTTTGTGGCTTCTAAAGATAATGATTACAATAGGGCTATTTTAAAGGAATTATTGGAAAAGAAAACTTCTAACTTTATTAGTACCGATTATATTTTATAATGAAACCCTTATTATAAGGATTTGTAGTTATAATTTTTTTCAGTGAACAATAATGAACAAGTGTATAGGTTTATATACTTATATTGCCGAGCTAAAATTAGGTTAACAACTATAAAATATTAAATATTGAAATGAATTTACTAAAGTATGCAATCGTATCTATTTTTTCCTTTATCCTTTTAATAGGTTGTGGGGGAAAAGAAGAAAAGAAAAAGGACGGGTTCTCTTATGAAAAAAAGGAAAGTGAACCAAATAAAAAGGTTGATGAAAATGTTGCTAATGTGGTCATTTCTGGGAATGACATGATGAAGTTTGATAAGACAGAGATAAAGGTAGGAGCAGGTAAAAAAGTAAAGCTAACTCTAAGGCACACGGGTCAATTGGATAAAAATGTTATGGGGCATAATTTTGTGCTACTAAAACAAGGAGTTGATTTAATGGCTTTTGGTATTAAAGCAGCTAGTGCTAAAGATACTGGTTATATTCCTGTCGATGCAAAAGATGATGTGATTGCCTATACCAAGTTAATTGGAGGGGGTGAAACTACAGTTGTTGAGTTTGATGCTCCCGAATCTGGTGAGTATGATTTTTTGTGTAGTTTTCCGGGTCATTATGGCATGATGAAAGGAAAATTTATTGTCGAATAATTAACGTCATATCGTAAAAAATAAAATCCAGGGTTCTGTGGCCCTGGATTTTTTGTATTTTTTAATTGAATGAGACTGCACATAAAAGTGTGTTTATATTTATATATTTGGTATAAAGGCCTTTAAATAAAATTTAAACTAAGTAAACCATGTCAAACTCCAGAATATGAGAATAAAAAAACTATTGTTAATTTTCCTTATTGGACTACAAGCAAATGCCCAGGAACAATTGGAGCTCATTAATTTGAATGGGTTTTTACCACAAGTTGGGAATTGGCAAATAGTTGGTGAGGTTTTGGTGAATCCAGATGTGGATGTTCATAATATTAGCAATCATGAAAAAGAGGTAACCTCTAAAAGGAAAAAAAGAAGACGTAAAGAAGAGCAGGAAGAACCAAAACCAATAACGTTCAGATCTGGTAAGGGTATTCTTTTAAATATTAACGATTCGAAAAAAAAGGATCGCTTACAAACCAAGTGGGAGCATGGTGATATTAAAATGGAATTAGAAGTGATGTTACCTAGGGGATCTAATTCAGGGATATATTTACAGGGCAGATACGAACTACAATTAAAGGATAGTTGGGGGGTAATTAACGCGAAAGTATCCGATATGGGGGGCATTCATAACAATTGGGAAACAACTGAAGATAAAATTTTTCGAGGTATACCACCATTAAGTAATGCTTCCAAGGCCCCTGGTTTATGGCAATCTTTAAAAATTCATTTTAAGGCTCCAAGATTTAATGATAAAGGAGAAAAAATAGCCAATGCCAAATTTGTTTCGGTTTTGCTTAATGGTGTACCAATCCATACTAATGTGGAAGTACCACACTATACAGGAAGCCCAATTGAGAAAAATGAAGTTTCTAGAGGGCCTCTTGTTATTCAAGGCGACCATGGGCCAGTTGCATTCAGAAACATAAATTACCAATTATTGGAATCTTCAAATGTGTCTGTTTCTTCTTTGACGTACCAAGTATACAAAGGCAATTTTAAAGGTTTTGAAGACCTTAGGGAAGTAGATCTAATTTCAGAAGGTGAAACCAATTTAATTGATGTCAACTTAACGGGAGAGGAAGATGCTTATGGAATTCGTTTTTCAGGAATTTTGAATATTCCACAAGAAGACCAATATAGTTTATCTGTAGGTTATACAGGAGGAATTGATCTAGAAGTTAATGGGATGTCTGTATTTCATGTAAATGCTTCCGATAGACAAGAAGTAAGGGATACTATTTTACCATTAGCATCGGGTAAATACAATTTTGTGTTGACCAATATTAAGTCGGCTGGATGGCGATCACCCCGATTGGGATTTACAGTTGGGACAGCAGCAACATACCCTAAAACACTTAATGTGTACGATTCCTATCCACCATCCATTAACTCAGTCTCACCCATTTTTGTGAAGCCCGATTCCCAACCACGTTTGTTAAGGGCCTTTGTAAGCTTTGGAGGAGATGGTAAGCGCCTCTCCCATACTATTGGAGTGGGTACTCCACAAGGTATAAATTATGTATACGATTTAGGGTCGGGAAATCTTGTTGGGGTTTGGCGAGGTGACTTTGTAGATGCGACACCCATGTGGCATAGTAGAGGGGATGGTTCTTTTAAACCTAGAGGGGCTGTGCAATGGACTTTTTTGAATCAGCCTATAGCACAACTTTCAAGTTTTAATGAAGCTTTTCCTAAAACAGGGACAGCTCCAGATTTTATTTCAAAAGGGTATGGTATTGATGAAGCTACCCAATTGCCTATTTTCAAACATAGATATAAAGATGTGGAAATTGAAAATAGTATAGTGCCTAGCGCTACGAATACCCATATTGTTCATGAAATCCGTTTTTCTAAAACAGGATTACAAAATTGGTATTGTAAATTGGCTTCTGGTGAAATTCAAAAGATGCCAAATGGTGCTTACAATATAAATGGACAATACTATATAAAACTTATTACAGGCCAAACTCCTGCAATAAGGGAAGTAGATGGGGAAACGGAATTGGTGATTCCCGTTGATGGAAGTAAAGTAAAATATGAGCTAATTTGGTAAGGGTTATGAAGCGAACAAGTAATAAATTTAGAATATTAGTAGTTTTATTAATCGTAGGGTTTTTACAAAATACTATTGCCCAAAACACACCGAAAGAAGAGGATTATTATCGAATAACCACTATACCAACTCCCGAAGGTGTTTTAATTGAGGGGGGAGGGGTGTTATCCTTACCCGATGGTAGTATAGCGGTATGCACTAGGCGCGGCGATGTGTGGATAATAGAAAATCCAAACATGGCTAATGGCCAGGCGTCTACTTTTATAAAGTTTGCCTCTGGATTACACGAACCTCTAGGTCTTGCGTATAAAGATGGCGCTATTTATACTGCGCAACGTGGTGAACTAACAAAATTGGTTGATACTAATGGTGATAGAATTGCCGATGTGTATGAAACTGTATATGCATGGCCGTTATCAACACATTACCATGAGTATTCCTTTGGGCCTTTGCTGGCTCCGGATAATTCCTTTTTTGTTACAGCCAATGTCGCCTTTGGTAGTGAAGAGTGGTGGCGTGGTGAAAGTCGTGTGCCATGGCGTGGTTGGACTATGAAAATCACTGAAGATGGACAAATGGAACCATGGGCTACGGGAATGCGCTCCCCTGCAGGATATGGACTTATAGATGGTGAATTGTTCTATACCGATAACCAAGGCGATTGGATTGGCTCTGGAGGATTATGGCATTTGAAAAAAGGCGTGTTTACAGTGCACCCTGCTGGACTTAAATGGTCTCAGCTAGAAGGTTCGCCAGTAAAACTTACGGAAAAGGAGTTTTACAGTAAAATTGATAAGCGGCAGGTTAGAGAAAACGGACGTTTTATTAAACCCGAAAATATTCCAGATGAGGAAGATCCCGATTTTCTATATGAGGCAAAAACCTATTTCCCGGAATTACAATTGCCGGCCGTGATATTGCCCCATGGTATTTTAGGAATTTCCAATTCTGAAATAAAAGTAGATAATACTCGTGGCAAGTTTGGACCTTTTGAAGGTCAGGTTTTGGTAGGCGATATGGGACAAAGTAAAATAATGCGGGTGGTTTTAGAAAAAGTAAATGGCGAATATCAAGGTGTAGCATTCGATTTTAGATCTGGATTTCAATCGGGGGTAATGCGTATGGATTTCGACAATGAAGGCAACCTTTTTGTTGGTGAGACCAATAGAGGTTGGGGCTCGGCAGGAACAACAAATTCAGGGTTGGAATTTGTGTCATGGACAGGTCGCATGCCTTTTGAAATGAAAACCGTTAAGGCCATGCCCGATGGTTTTGAAATAGAGTTTACTAAACCTGTTGATAAAGCTAGTGCAGAAGATTTAGATTCTTATAAAGGTAAAAGCTATATATATAAGTATCATCCAGTGTATGGTAGCCCACAAACGAATGTGGAAGATGTTATTATAAAAGGGGTTAAAGTAAGTGATGATGGTTTAAGGGTTCGTGTGGTAATCGATAATTTACGACAATACTATGTGCATGAATTGACATTGCAAGGTGTTAAGCTAAAAGGAAAGGATGAAATTACATTGCACCCAACCTTCTATTATAACCTAAATAATATTCCAGAGGGTAATAAATTGCCTTTGTTTGAATTGTCTACTAAGCGTTCTAGTGCTAAAAAGAAAGTTGTAAAGAAGACCACTGTTAAGAAAAAGACTGGTGCTAAAAAAGTTGTTGTATTGAGTGATGAAGAAATACAGCCTTTGTTAACGAATAATACCTGTGTGGCTTGCCATAATAAAGATAAGCGTGTTGTAGGCCCATCTTTTAAGGAGGTAGCTAAACGTAACTATTCTAACGAAAAGATTGTGGAGCTTATCTATAATCCTCAACCCAAAAACTGGCCAGAATATGCGACACCTATGGCGCCAATGCCCCAGGTTCCTAAAACAGAAGCGCTTAAAATAGCAGCTTGGATAAATTCGTTGGATAATAAATAAACTGTGAGTTGAGTTAGAAAGTAAGGCTAATTGCACATTTAAATTTAAAGGAACGGGGCCGTAAATCTTTACGGTCCCTTTTTTGTATTTAGGGGTAAGGTTATAATTTTAATTTCCCTTGTCTGTCTTTTTCAGGATTCGAAATACGATGTTATTGTTGTTAACAAATCAAAATGTTATTATGAAAGCCTGAAAAGGTTAATAAATTAAACTATTATATAGGGTTTGTCTCTTTTTATAGCCTAAATTAGACAATCTAGTAGATTCTTATAATGTTTATACTTCAAAATTTTAATTTTTTAGCATATTGAAATCGATTAAAAGGATATTCAAATTCGTCAAAAGGGTGGATTGATTCTTCTTTTTTTGTCTAAAACAATTCACTGTTATTATTGATAAGTGGTAGTGTATGTTAGCAATAGTAAGGTTTTTATGGAATTGTTGCTATATGCTTAATCAATATCTTTGGACAAGCATAAGTAATGAGCTTGTTTTTTTTAACAAAATTTTAACACTTTGGTTACAGATTTATTATCTAAATTGAGCGACTAATACTAATATCCCATATTTGTTTGTCATTTAATAGAAACAAGAATAATTTACGAATTAGATTTGATGAGTAAAAACTATCAGAATAATGATTCTTTTTTAGTAAGGCAAGTTTCAAATAACTGTGAAAATGCTTTTCTAAATTTATTCAACTTCTATAAGAACGATATTTACAGATATAGTATAAGCATGGTAAAGCAAAAAGAGTTTGCAGAGGAAATAGTTCAAGATGTATTTCTAAAGGTTTGGTTGAACCGTGAGAACCTTAATCCTAATTTGTCTTTCAAGTCTTATATTTTTACCATAACTCGTAATTTAACCCTAAACTTTTTGCAAAAGGCTGCTAACGATAAGAAAAAAAGAGAGCGTGTGTTTTATGAAGTTCCTGAATATTCCAATCCTACTGATGCTATATTCGAAGAGGCTTATCTTGAAAAACTAAAACAACAGGCAATAAATAAATTATCACCTAAGCGAAAAGTCATTTTTGAACTTTCAAGAGATAAGGGATTGAGCCATGAACAAATAAGTCAGGAATTAGGGATATCCAAGAGCACGGTTAAAAACCAAATGAGCAGTGCCCTAGATAGCATAAGAGATTTTTTGTTTGCCCATGAAAATTTAACTTTCCTGTTTATTCTTCCTTTAATTTACTAGGTTTTAATAAAGTTTATTGTTTGTTAATGTGTTAAAATTCAAACATTTAAATTTTAAATTAAAAATTTTATTAAAAAAATGCTGTTTTGGAATAGTACTTTGTCTGTTTGGAACTGTACTATAAGTACGTAATCATAAGATTATTTATTTGCTATTAAACTAAAACTATGAAAACAATCAAATTAGCATTATTAGTATGCTTTTCTACCTTGTTCTGTAATTACTCATGTAGTAAAGTTGAAGCTACATGGGGAGACCAGGAAATGGTATAGATCGATGCCAAAGGAGGTTCGCCTACTAATAGTTTAACCATAGTATAGGTAAAGTGGTTTGAGTTTTTTGATTTAAGATGAAAATGTATGAAAATTATCTCAATTGAGATTGTTTTGGAAGAGCATAGAGTAATAGTAATTTAATATAAAAAGGTTAAACCACTTTATTAGGAGATCAAAAATTGCAGTAACCCCAAAATACCTGTTTTTAAAAGTTGTGTTAATGGTTTTTGTATAATTTAATATAATAACATTATGAAATTAAAGATTACTTTTTTATTGATTTTTTTAGGGATGAACCTTGTGGTTAATGCTCAAACAGATCCTTTGGCGGGTAAAGCTTATCATGGAACCAAAGGTCAATGGACCGATGCTCGAGCAACAGGGTTTACCGTTCCCAATACCGCAGAGATGACCATAACGGCTTGGATAAAACCTGTGGGAGACCAAGATGAATGGGCCGCAATTGCATCGTTTAATTGCAGTACGGCACCAACAGGGACCTTAGCATTGAACCTAAAAGCAGTAACAGGGGAGACCCATAACCGGCAGTTAGGGTTTCACTGGCCGGGAACAGCACATTATGGATATGACACAGGTTTGATCGTTCCAGATAATGAATGGTCTTTTGTGGCCATATCTGGTAATGCTACCAAAATAACCATTGTTCTTAACGATCAGGTGTGGGAAGTAAATGACCCTGCACCAAGTGCAATAACTACAGAGAACACAACGCTTTGGATAGGAAGCTATAATAATTATAGTAATAGAATATTCAATGGGTATATAGATGAAGTTACCGTGTATAGCCGGGCTTTAAGTATCGACGAATTAAGGTTGGCAAGGCACTTAATTAAATCGCAAACGGATTTGGACAACGACGCTAGTATTATAAGCTACTACCAGTTTAATAGCTTTATGGATGACACAACAAATTACATCCATGATTTTAAAAGTGGTTACGATGCTCGTATTGCAGGAGCTACTTTGCCTACATTAGACCCCTCTATGGCACCAATAGGAACCGGAGCAAGTGAAAAAATGACCATAAATGGAGCAGGAACCTATAATTTTAGTACGGCTAAAGCTTCAATGACGTTTATAGATGCTGGCCCAGGAGGTGATGTGGTGGTTACAAAATTGGATAATGCGCCAAGTAATTTGCCTGCTACCAACGCCATTGATGATACCTATTGGATAATAAATAACTATGGCACCAACAGTTCTTTTACTGCCATAAGTGACATTACATTTTCTGGAATTAATAATATAGATGGAACAACAGTGCCTAATACAGAACTTTTTAAGCGGTCAAGCAGCTCGGATGCCCAAGGTGATTGGGGAGCGTCGATTGCAACGGCATCATCAATAAATACAACAAACAAGTCGGCAAGCTTTAGCGGAATAACCTCTTTTAGCCAGTTTTATGTTGGTAGTAGTGCTGCTTTGGGAATTTATGATTTACAGAAAAGTAATTTCAAGGTATATCCCAACCCTGTAGAGAAAGGTAATGTGCTGCGAATTAAAGACCTAAATGAAACGGCAGCTTTTTCTTTATTTGATGTAGCTGGAAAAAAAGTGTATAATTTAAAAATAGAAACAGGAAATAAGATAGATATCCCAACACTATCAAGAGGAGTATATTTTTACCGATTGGAAACAGCATCAAAAATTGGCGTTGGAAAATTATTGGTAAAATAGAATGCTTCTTGTGGTGTGTTTTTGAAGCATATTAATCACAAGTTAGTTTTTTTTGTAAAAAAATGTATTTCGAGTAGTACTCTATGCATTTATTTTCAACTGTATTATAAGTAAACAGCCCAAGAATATTTATAAATTAGTGCATGATCAAAGATCCACATATTAGAAACTTACTAAAGAAACATGCGTTAAATACATGTTCTAAAGAGGAAAGAGAAGAGCTTGTAAATTTCTTTAAAACACAAGGTGTAAAGGATATCGATTCCATTCCAGATGTTGAAGAGATCAACGAACTTATGGGTGAAGATGACTTTGAAATGGAAGAAGAGGCTTCTTTTCATATTTATAAAGACATAATAGCTCATACTAAGGATCAAAATAATGGTAGTGGGGCCGTTAAACGGTTCTTGAGGGTAGCCGCAATTTTTGTAGGTTTTATTTTAGTAGGGACGCTTTATAAAATGAGCCACAATTCCTCAAATCTGGAAGTGGATATAGAACATATCCGACAAGACAAGGTTACACTTCAGTTGGAGAATGGGGAGGTAAAAGTTATAGATATTAACCTTACACAAGATTTAACCAATGAAAAAGGAAGTATTGTAGGTAAACAGGTTAGAAATAGCATTGCCTATTCTAATAAAGTAGAAATAGAGACACTTACTTATAATACCTTAAATATTCCCTATGGACAAACATTTGAATTACTATTGTCCGATGGTACAGTTGTGCATTTAAATGCAGGGACGTCCATTAAATATCCCGTTAAGTTTTTAAAGGGATATAGTAGAGATGTTTTTTTGGAAGGTGAAGCCTATTTTGATGTAGCTAAGGATAAAAAGCACCGCTTTGTTGTTAATAACAAGGGAGTTAATGTTGAGGTTTATGGAACCAAGTTCAATGTGTCTACCTATCCTGAGGATGAGGTTACCGATGTAGTGTTAGTAGAGGGTTCCGTTAGTATGTATAAGACAGATGAACAAGTTGATTCTCAAGAACAAGCAAAGGTTATGCTAAAGCCTGGCATTAAAGGGAGTTTTAATAAAAAGGACAAGGCTATTGAAACAAAACCAGTTATAACAAGTATTTATACTTCTTGGATTCATGGAGAACTGGTGTTTAGGGATATGACTTTTGAAAACATCCTTAAAAAATTAGAACGTCGTTATAATGTGTCAATCACCATAGAAAATAAAGTGTTTGCCCAAGAGGTTTTTAATGCGAGCTTTAAAGACGTTCCTATTGAAAAAGTATTAGAATATTTAAAGATAACATACAATATAGATTATACAATAAACAACAATTATATAACCATTAAATAATAATGACTATGAAATAAAACGACTCCTTTTATCACATTTTCAATCAAAAAATTACTTGTAAAAATAAACCAGAAACTGTTGGAGCCAGTTTCCGGTTTTAGATAAGTGATTAAGAATAACCACAATTAAACAACTTAAAAGTATGAAAAAAATTCTTTATCAAAAGAACAAACACATTCTGTATTTAAAATTTAACCTTAAAATGAAATTAAGTGTCTTATTTTTACTTGTTACGTTATTTACAGTACAGGCAAATACAAGCTATTCTCAGGTTACAAAAATTTCTTTAAAGCTGGAAAATGTTAAAGTTAATCAGCTTATTGATGTTATTGAGAGTAAAAGCGACTTTCGTTTTATATACAAACTAAAAGATGTAGACTTAGAACGTATTATTTCCGTTCAAGCTAAAAATGAGAAAATATTTTCCATTTTAGATAGGGTGTTCGATAAAACGGAAACAGCGTACAGTGTTATTGATAGGCAAATATTCTTAATAACAAAATCAAAAGATAAGCCTGTAGATGAACAAGAAATAAAGCAACAAGATGTAATTGTTAAAGGAAATGTAATAGACGAAAGTAATTTGCCAATGGCGGGTGTTACAATTCTTGTTAAAGGAACTGCTACGGGTACATCTACAGATTTTGATGGGAATTATAGCCTCTTAGTCAAAGATCCTAATGCAATACTGGTATTTTCCTATGTTGGTTTTGAAACACAAGAAGTTCCATTAGAAGGACAAACCACAATAAACATTATTCTAAAAGAAGATACTGCCCAGTTGGATGAAGTTGTGCTGGTTGCTTATGGTACACAGAAAAAGGAAAGTGTTGTTGGGGCTCAATCTACCATTAAATCAAGAGAATTAAAAGCCCCGGTTAGGGATTTGTCAACAGCGATTGCAGGTAAATTAGCAGGTGTAGTTGCTACCCAGAGGGGAGGCGGGCCAGGAGCTGATGGCGCAGACCTATTTATTAGAGGAATTGCTACTTTTTCATCTAGTCCACAAGGGCCATTATTGGTAGTAGATGGTGTTCCGGATAGAAGTATTAATAACATCGACCCCGAAGATGTTGAAAGTTTTACCGTGCTTAAAGATGCCACAGCAACAGCAGTTTATGGTACACGTGGTGCAAATGGTGTTATTTTAATAACAACTAAGAGTGGTAAGGCAGGGAAACCAGTAGTAAATGCAGAGATTAACTCGGCGGTTACCAAATTTACTGAGCTCCCTGATTTTATAGATGGGCCAACATTTATGACCTTGTATAATGAGGGACTAACAACAAGGGGGCAAAATCCAGCCTTTACTCAAGAAGAAATTAATTTAACCGCTAGTGGGGTCGATCCAGATTTATATCCTAACGTAGATTGGTATGATTTGCTGTTCCGTGATTTTGGAACTAATAATCGTATTACTGTTAATATTAGTGGAGGTTCAGATAAATCAACCTATTACATTTCTGCCGGGTATTTTGGAGAAACTGGGCTTTTTAAGACAGGGGATGTAGAGGCTTTTAACTCTAATTTAAAATTAGATCGTTTTAACTTTACAACTAATGTAGATGTAAATGTTACAGAGAGTACAAAAATCGATTTTGGAATTAATGGCTTTATAACAAATTTCAACAGGCCAGCATATGGAGGCTCTGTAGCAGATATTTTTCACTTGGCAACTGCTTCTGCACCACACATTATACCACCCCAGTATAGTAATGGCCAATGGCCACAGCTTCAAGGAACCCTTGCTAGCCCTTATATGGCTTTAACCCAATCTGGAGTTACCAATGAAACAAGAAATACGGTACGTTCAAATTTACGGGTTACACAAAGTATGGATAAGATTCTTGAAGGCTTAAGCGCAACGGCCATGTTTGCTTTTGATGTTAATTCATTTAATGGTTTAAGAAGGGGGCGTAACTTACCAACGTATTGGGCTACAGGGAGAGACGACGATGGAAATTTAATTACTGAAATTTCAAGTACGGGATCTGAAGATTTAAGCTTTTCATTGGGACGTTACGGGGATAGACGTTTTTATTTGGAAACGGCTTTAAATTACGAAAATACTTTTGGTAAACACGACGTATCCGGCTTGTTGCTTTTTAATCAATCAGATTATAGGGATGCCACGAGTAGAGTGGGAACTTATACAGCGGCTATTCCATATAGACAGCGTAATCTTGTAGGGCGTGTTAATTACGGTTTTGAGAATAAATATTTTGTTGAAGCTAACTTTTCCTATTCAGGATCTGATAACTTTATACCTAGCAAGCGTTACGGGTTTTTTCCTTCGTTTGGTGCGGGTTGGGTAATTTCAAAAGAGAAATTCTTTGAACCTTTAACAGATGTTATGTCATTTTTTAAAGTACGCTATAGTTATGGGCTTTCTGGTAATGCAAATATTAATAATCCAAATAATAGATTCTTGTATTTAAGTACTATAGGGGATTCAGGTGGCTATACTTTTGGTGTGCCTGGAGCTACAAGAGGCTATACCGGTTTTGGGGAAACAAGAATTGGAGGTAATGTTAAATGGGAAACCTCATATAGACACAATCTAGGTGTTGAAATGAATTTCCTAAATAACGATTTAAAGTTAATTGTAGAACTGTTTAAAGAACGTCGTGAGGGGATATTGTTACGAGATTATTCAATTCCATATACTTCAGGGTTTACAGCGGGCAATATTCCGTTCAACAATGTTGGGAAAACTAAAAATCAAGGTATTGATGTAACCTTGGAATATAACAAATCATGGACAGAAGAGAATTTCTTCCAATTTAGGGGAACATTTAACTACAACGAGAATGAGGCTGTATTTGATGGCCTGCCCGAATGGAGGTACCCTTATTTAAATAGAATTGGACAACCCATTAGCCAAAGGTTTGGATATATTGCTACCGGGTTATTCGAAAATGATGATGAAATAGCTAATGCAGCCGTACAAGCAGGAGATGTTAGAGTGGGGGACATTCGTTACAAGGACTTAAATGGAGATGGCATTATTAATAGTAATGACCAAACGGCTATTGGATACGGTAGTGTACCAAGAATTGTTTATGGTATCTCGATAGGAGGAGGTTTTAAAGGATTTGATGTCAGTTTGTTTTTCCAAGGTGTGGCTCAGGTTGATTTTAATTATTCAGGAGGTTTTGGTACGACACCTTTTTCTCAAGGATCTAGTTATGGTAACATGTATACCAACGTATTAGATAGATGGACTCCAGATAATCCAAACCCGCAAGCGTTTTACCCGAGATTGTCTACAAATCAGACCCAAACAACAAATTATTATACAAGTACTTGGTGGGTTAAACCAGCCGATTATGTTCGTTTAAAACAAGCAGAGTTAGGTTATACACTACTTGGTGAGGAAAACAATATTAAAATGTTTAAAAAGTTTAGAATATTCCTTAGCGGAACAAATTTGCTAACCTTTTCTAAATGGGATTTTTGGGATCCTGAATTGGGTGATGGTAGAGGAGCTACATATCCAAACATTACTACTTATAACTTAGGAGTTAGACTTACTTTTTAAAAAAAAATAATATGGAAAGATTTAAACATAAAATTAAAAACACTGTACTTGGTGCATTAATTATATTTAGCATTGCTGGTTGTAACGACGATTTTTTTGATACACAGCCAGATAATTTACTTTCGATAGAAAGTATCTTTGAAAACAGACAGCAAACAGAGCGTTGGTGGGCAGGTTTGTTTTCAAGCATTCAAGATATTTGGGCCTATCCTTATAACTATCAATATGGTCTAATGTGTGATGAAATGGATGCCAGTAACTGGACAAATCCATCTATAAATTCAGGAGCAATTAGTGCAGATAGTTATTATTTTGGATTTACAGGACATTATGAGAAAATTAGATTGGCTACTATTTTTTTAGAAAACATAGATAACAATGATGAAATATTAGCACTTAATAATGGACCTGAAATAATCCGTCAATATAAAGGAGAAGCTCAATTTTTAAGGGCGTACAATTATTGGGTAATGATGAAACATTTGGGGCCTGTGGTAATTCAGCCGTTAGAAGTAGGAAGTCCAGACGGTGATTACCAAATTCCAAGAAGCACATGGAGCGAATGTATTGATTTTGTTCTTTCTGAAATGGCTCAGGCTAAAGAAAAACTTCCAGTAGATTATTTCCAATCGGGAACGGCCGTAGTTGATGGAACCCAAGTGGGGAGAATCAATAAAATGATTGTAGAGGCGGTAGAATCGCAAATATTGCTTTACAATGCAAGTCCTTTGTTTAATGGAAATACAGAGTTAGCTGACTTTAAAAACCTTGATGGAACACAATTAATCCCTCAAACATACGATGCCAATAAATGGACATTAGCTGCTAATGCGGCAAAAGAAGCTATAGATTTAGCTGAGGCCAATGGAAAGGGTTTGTACCAAGCAAGTGGAGCAGATGCTTTTACTACAGCTTACAATTCTGTTAAAAACCTATATTGGGATGGATGGGATGTAGAAGGTATTTGGTTAAGACCTTCAACAGGTAGTTACAATTGGGAAATTCATTGTGCTCCCAGGTCTACCCAAAACACTGGATACAATGGTTTAGCTGTAGTACAACGATTGGTAGACGATTTTAGAATGAGTGACGGAGAATCAATAGAAGATAGTCAAACTTATACAGAAACTGGATACTCAGGAAGTAGCACACCTTACTATGCTGCAGGTACTAACAATATGTATGTTGATCGTGAACCACGTTTTTATGCTTGGATCAATTTTAATGGAGCGGTACATCCTAGTATCCCAAGAGCTGGTCAACCGTATGTTGAGTTTTATAATACAGGTAATTCGGGTAAAAATGGAGCCCCTAGGGATTGGCCTAAAACCGGGTACACTGTTAGAAAAAATACTCATCCAGCTTTCAGGTCAGATCAAGGAACTTTTGGGCGTCCAGCTATGCTCATTAGGTTAGCTGAACTTTACCTTAATTATGCTGAAGCTTTGAATGAAGCAGATCCAGGGAATTCCAATATTTTAATCTATTTAAATAAAGTTAGAGTTAGGGCAGGACTTCCAGAATTGTCTGCAGGTATGAGCCAAGACGAAATGCGTGATCAAATTAGATTGGAGCGTAGGGTTGAGTTTTGTTTTGAGGCTGGCCACAGATTTTTTGATGTTAGAAGATGGAAGATAGCCGATAAATCAGACTCGTACCAAGGAGGAGTTTACTATGGTATGAATATGAATGAAGGAACTGAGTTGTCTAGCGACGAATTCCATACACGTGTTCCGGCATTTACAAGAACACAATGGCAACGTAGGTATTATTTCTTCCCTTATGGACAAAATGAAATGGATAGGAATAAACAATTAGTTCAATTTCCAGGATACTAATGTTAAATAACCATAAATTAAATAATTAATTATGAGATCAATAAAAATAATAGTTTTACTTCTATTGGCTATAATGTTTGGAGTTTATAGCTGCGAAGAAAAGACCCCGCTATATGAGCAATTAACAGACTCTAAAGAAGGAACCAATATTTTTCTTGCTAAATCCAATAAAGGCATAGAGAAACTGACTATTTTTCCAGCTGATGAAGAAACAAGAATAACGACAGTTGGAGCAGGCTATGGTGGGTTAGGTATACCTGCCAATAACATTGATGTTACGTTAGGTATAGATACACATGTATTGGATAGCATTAATGAGACAAGAGTAGTAAATGGTAAAACGCCTTACGAATTATTTCCAGAAGAGGCTTATGTATTTGACAAAATGAATCTTACAATTCCTGCCGGTGAATTGTATTCAGATTTGAGCACGCTTACCTATTATCCCGAAAAGTTTGATATGGAAAAAGGGTATTTATTGCCCATTTCCATTTCTGATGCATCTGGTTACCCTTTTAATAGGCTATCTAAAACATTGGTGTTTTTAGCACCTAAAGGACCAAGATTGGAAATTGCACAAAACTTTTATGATACAACAGGTTGGGAAGTCATAGACTTTAGTTCAGATGAACCTTATGAAGCTAACTGGAGTGCATATGAACAAACAGGTAGTGCCAGAGCTGTAATAGATGGGATTTTAGATTCGTTTTGGCATACATGCTGGGCTGGATGTACGGCAGAGGAGGTTACAGTTTACCCACATTGGCTTACAATTGATATGAAAGAAGTAAAGTCGTTGGATGGCATAAGATTTCATCAAAGACAATCTAATACAAGAGCAGTTAAGGATTTAGAAATCCTTATTAGCACAGACAATCAAACTTGGGTTAGTCTGGGGGATTATCAACTGGAAAAGAAGATAGCTGCTCAAGATATTGACTTTGAATCAACGCAAGAAGCGAGGTACTTTAAAGTTTTGGCAAAGACGGCTTGGGATGGTACCAATTTTGCTGCTATGGCAGAAATAACTCCTTATGTAGTTGAAGAAACTTATGTGTTTGATGATGAAGATTAACTAGTTTTTTTATTTTGAATTGAAAAAAGCTGTCACAAATTAATTAGGCAGCTTTTTTGTTCAAAGTTAGACGGTAGATATGTTTCATGTATAGATTTTAATTGTGACTAAAATTTCTATCTATTGAATAATTGCTTAGGATGTTTAAAGCTATTATAGTAAATAGTAATCTCAAGGAGAGGTTAGTATAAAAGTAATTACATATCGGTAGCGTCCATTTGTATGAAAAGTTATAGGTTTAGCTTGAGAGAGAGTTGTGGGTAAATAATCCACCATTAAGCTTAAAATGACCCCGAAAACATTCACATAAAATTTTAAAATTTGTTACGTGTTTAAATGTTTGGAAATAATAGTAACTTAGCATAAATTGTTAAGGTTTAGTGTGTGAATAATACAACCAAAATAACCATGAAACCCTTTTACATAACTATGATGAAACAACTAAAATATGCAATAACCTTTATGTTGTTGGTATATGTTGGCGTCTTGAACGCCCAGCAATTATATACCCCTTACGATGATCTTCCAGGAATCATTAAGACCTACAAGCCCTTGTTTGACAATAATTTCCCAGAATGGGCCAAAAAGCTCTACGAATATCCAACCAACTATTTCGAAATAGAACAAGGATTTAAAGAGTATACCGCTACCTATGGAAAGCAAAAGAGCCCCATAACACGCTATTATAAAATTTGGAGGCAGGTGGTGGCATCATATGTCAATGATAAAGGAGAAATTGTTATACCCGACTTCGATCAAATAGCAAAGACCCAAAATGCTTTGGCTAAAACATCAGGAGTGAATAAAACAGTAGATGCTTCCAATTCCAATTGGACGTTTTTGGGACCCAAACAAACCTTTTGGTTAAATGATGGCTCTATGGGAATACCTGGGGTAGCACCCTGGCAGGTGAATGTGTATAGCTTGGCAGTAGCCCCTTCAAATACAGACATTATATATGTGGGTACTGAAACTGGGTATCTCAACAAATCTGTCGATAAAGGCCAAAATTGGACTTTACTTGCACCAAATTATGCGTTAGGAGGCATTACGGCCATAACTATACATCCAACCAATCCCAATATCGTATACATGGCCAGTTTGGGTAAAATTCATAAAACAACAGATGGAGGCATTACCTGGAATGTGGTATTAAGTAATGTAGAGGCCAACCATATTCTAATAGACCATACCAACCCGAGTAAGATAGTGGCGTCTACAAACCAAGGAATTTATATAAGTTCCAACGATGGTACTAATTGGACCAATAAAGCTTCGGGAAAATTTTATGATGTGGAGTTTAAACCAGGAGATTCCAATGTATTATATGCGTTAAAGCAAAATGCCTCGAGCAAATTAGATGCCATGATGTCTTCTAATGGAGGGGATACGTTTACTGCATTACCAAATTTTCCAAATCAGTTTAATGATGGCAGTGGAGGGTTGCTGGCAGTAACGTCAAATAATCCAAATATTATATATACAACACTACTTAGCGATAATAATACACCACAGTTATATAAGGGAACAAATAATAATGGTAGCTGGACATGGAGTAAAGTGATAGATTGTAATACAGATACTTTTAAATACAATAATGGCCAAGGATATTACGATTTGGTATTAGAAGTCAATCCTAATAATGAAAATGAGTTTTTTGTAGGAACCACTACCTTATTTAAAACTTCTAATGGAGGTAGTACGTTTGATGCTATTGGAGGATATTTTGGTCGCTTTTCCATACATCCCGATATTCAGGATATGAAATGGCTAAGTGATGGTTCTGTTTGGGTCGCTACCGATGGGGGTATGAGCTTCTCTACCGATGCCTTTGAAAACGATTTTCAACCTTTGATCAACAATTTAATTGGATCCGATATGTGGGGCTTCGATCAAGGATGGAATGAAGATATTGTTGTAGGAGGAAGATACCATAACGGTAATACCGCTATAGCCGATTTTTATGGAGATAAAGCCTTGCGTATGGGAGGTGCCGAATCCCCTACAGGTTGGGTGTTACAGGGAAAAAGCAGGCACGTGGCGTTTAACGATTTGGGCAATGGATGGATACTGCCCAAAACAGCCGAGGAGCAAGAAGAAGGACGCTTTTTGTTTACTAAGTTTCCTAACATGCTGGAATATGGAGGTAACAGGGGAAGTCTGGTACACCATCCAAATTATTACGAGATCCTGTTTTTGGGCGAGGGCAATGACCTATGGAAGAGTGCCGATATGGGCGTTACTTTTGAGTCGCTTCACACTTTTTCCGACAAAGTCATGGGGGTTTCAATTAGTGTAACAAATCCTAATGTGATGTATGTTGATGTAAAAGGCAACGGATTATATAAAAGTACCGATCAAGGACTAACATGGACTCATAAACCAGCTTTAAGTAGTTCGTCTAACGGCGGAAGTAAAATGAAAGGCAGAACAAGTTTGGTCGTTTCGCCTTACGATGAAAATACCATTTATGCCTGTTATGCTAATGGTACTTGGTCTTCAGATAAGGGTTTGGTATTTAAATCGACCGACGGAGGGGACACTTGGACCAATATTTCTGGAGCTATCGATGCCTACACCAAATGTTTGGCTATTCAACCTACAAGTACGGGCAATGAAATTATCTATTTATTTACCACCCGAAGAAACGGAACCGGAGCCAAAATATATTATAGAAGGTCCGATATGAACAGTTGGAGTTTGTTCGAAAACAACTATCCACAAAATTTTGATGTCAATACAGCCATTCCTTTTTATCGTGACGGCAAAATTAGGGTCGCTGGTAGTGGTGGTGTATGGGAGTCACCCATGCAGGAAGATTTTAAGCCTATTGTTAATCCATGGGTGCAGAGACAAGCATTTAACTGTATGTCGGATACCTTATATTTCGACGATCACTCTATTTTAAAACACAGCGGCGCTTCATGGAAATGGAACATATCTCCAGCTCCTCAATATATTAGCGATGTAAATATCAGAAACCCTAAAGTGGTGTTGGGTAGCCCAGGTTCTTACGATGTAACGCTAACCGTAACCCAAAACGGAATCGATTATGTAAAAACCATCGCAGGTATGGTTAGCACTACAACCTGTCCTTCTATAAATGACTGTAGTAATCCTGCAGAATTGCCAAAAGAAGAATGGTCCTTATTGTATGCAGACAGTGAAGAAGTTAATTATCCAGGTTTGGCAACAATGGCTTTCGACGGCGATCCAGATACCATTTGGCATACCAGATATAGTACGGGAACAGATCCTTACCCCCATGAAATCCAAATTGACTTAGGAGGATTTTACAGTCTCAGTAAGTTTACATATTTGCCAAGGCAGAGTGGACAAAATGGACGAATAAATGAATATGAAATTTATTTCAGTACAGATAATACAAATTGGGGTGAGGCCGATTTTACTGGAACCTTCGAGAATTCCTCTGCACCACAAAGTTTAGAGTTTGCTACACCTGAAGTAGCTAGGTACATGAGAATTAAGACCCTGTCTGAAGTTAATGGTGGTGCCTGGACTTCCATCGCAGAATTAACACTTGTTGGATGCATCTACGATAACTGTCCCGATGTGGACAATCCAGACCAAGCCGATTTTGATAATGATGGCTTAGGGGATGCTTGCGACGACGACGATGATAACGATGGCGTATTGGATGCCAATGATCTTTGTCCAGAAACTCCTATAGGTACGATGGTGGATGAAAACGGATGTGAAGTATTTAATTTACCAGTCAATAATTTTGATATCCAGGTTGTGGCAGAAACATGCAGGAACAACAATAATGGAACAATTAGTATTACAGCAGTAGAGACCCATAACTATCAGGTATCATTACAAGGAGATAATGGCCAATCCAATTACAGTTTTACCAATCAATTAACCATCGATAATTTAAGTGCTGGAGTCTATCAATTGTGTATTACGGTAGAAGGTGAGGCTAACTTCGAGCGCTGTTACGACCTTACTGTAAAAGAACCATCCGATTTAGCTGTGCTGGCAAAGTTCGATACGAATACTAAGGCTGTGGATCTGTCAATGTTTAATGGAGAGGTATATAATGTGACTTTAAATGGACAAACCACAACCACTACGCAAAGCAAGGTTTTCTTAAACTTAAAGTCTGGTGTAAACACTATAAAAGTAACGACCAATAAAGATTGTCAGGGCGTATTCGAAAAAACAATCATGCTTAATGACGATATACTGGTATACCCTAATCCATTTGTAGAAGACCTGTATATTAATTTAGGAGGTGAAGAGGCTAAGGTGGCTTTTGTTAAAATGTACAATAACAATGGAACGCTTGTGTTGGCACGTGTTCTAGCGGTTGCAAGTCAGACAGTAAAAGTAGAGGCGGCCTTTTTAGCTACAGGAATATATCACGTTAGCTTAAAAACAGAAAACGGTGAGCGTAATTTTAAAGTTGTAAAACAATGAAAAAGTTAATCTATATAAGTATGGCATTATTGGTAGTGTCATGCAGTTCGGGAGGGGATTCCACAGAAAAGAAAGTGTCAAACCCAGAAAAGGCTATTTTAGTTTCTCCCGAAAATAATTCTGAGTGTTTCGAAGGTCAGATTATCAATAGTGAAAAGAGTACAGTAACATTTAAATGGAGTGCTGCAAATTTTGCAGATAGTTATGATGTGAATGTTAAAAATCTGAATGATCAAACTTCAAAACTATATACAGCGACAGGTACCTCTTTAGACATCGATATCGATAGGGGTACACCTTATTCTTGGTTTGTAGTTTCAAAATCTAAAAAGTCAACATCAACGGCAACAAGTGATACTTGGAAGTTTTATAATGCGGGTGAAGGTGTTACCGAACATGCCCCTTTTCCGGCAGAAATTGTAGCGCCTTCGTATAACGAAGCGGTTACGGTATCTAATGGGAAAGTCACTCTGGATTGGACGGGAAGTGATGTGGATAACGATATTGAAAGTTATGAGGTGTTCTTTGGAGAGGCAGACCCTCCTGGATCATTTCAAGCTAACATTCAGGAAAGTGTTTTGAATGATGTATCTGTTAGCTCTGGAAAGAGCTATTATTGGAAAGTGAAAACTATAGATGAAGAAGGTAACACGTCAATGTCTGATGTGTTTAGTTTTAAGGTTAATTAAGTTATAAATATAGCTTAATAATTAACGTGAGTTAGATATAAGAAAATCACTTGATTTGGATGCGAGATTTCTTTGGAATTCCACTCAATCTGACATTATTTTCATTAAAAAACTGTCAACCCACCTAACTGGACGGGCAGGTTTGAGTGATTTTTCGAAGAAAAATAGTATCGAAAATAAGTTTTTGAATATCGGTTAGATGACGTCGATCTTACGTCAATTATAAAAAATATTCATATGGGAATTTTTTTAGGCTTTAGTTTTTCAAATTGCCCACTATTTGAAAAGTGCTAATTAGTGGGCATGCTAGTGCATTTTCAATTTTTAGGCGTATACCATCACTTTTAGGAAATTCAATATCTGTAGCAGAGGCTCTACCCTCTAGTATGATGCGTTTGTAACCTATTTTTTTGCCCGAAAAAACCGTTTTCCATTTGCCGTCTACACGACACTCTATAGTATACCCATCAATGCGTTGCCCAAGAGGTATGTATTCCTGAATAATAAAACCGTCTATTTCTTGTTTTTCTCCCAAGTCTATTTCAATAACCGCATTTTTTTCTTCATCGTTGGTTGCAAAAAAAGTATCATAGTTATCATCGATAATCATTTTCGGGGCATATTGTTTGGCTTTTCCACGGAAGCTGGTAGCTGAAACTTTAACATTTTTACCTTTAGTCAAATCATTGCCATGTAACTGGTCGACCCATGTTTTAAATTCAACAAGTCTTTCAACGGTTTCTTCGTCTATTAGTCCATCGGTATTTGGAGAAATGTTCATTAAAGGGGTAACACCATAACCTACCGAGGTTAAATAATAATCTTGTATTTTCTCAAGGCTAACAACAGGAGTATTGTTATGGAACCAGTTGCCTTGTAAAATAATTGATGGCTCCGATGGATACCAGCGTAAAGTGTCGTTTATTTCTACTCGATAATTTTGGTCGGGGGTTATACCTCCATGGTTCCCTGGAAATGCAATACAGCGATCGGGGATATGTTCTACCATAGTCCCAGAGTCGTATATAACTGCATTTGGTTGCTCTTTTTTAATTAAATCTGAAATGCGTTTATAATCAATATTTAGGTTATTGGCTTTATATCCATCGAACCAATATTCATCGATGGTGCCATATTTGGTGCTTAATTCCTTTATTTGATTGTAATAGTATTCATCATACCCAGAGTAGTCTCCTGCAATGTGTTTTTCGTAATATTTATCGATGAGTGAAACATAAATTCCAAAATAAACACCGCCTTCCCGACATGCTTCGGCCAATTCTTTTATAATATCGCCTTGTCCATCTTTCCATGGTGATTTTTTAACGTTATGGGGCGATAGTTCAGATTGCCAGTTACAGAACCCATCATGATGTTTGGTTGTCAATACAATACCTTTAAATCCACCTGCTTTAGCGGCTTCCACCCATTGCTTTGCATTAAACTTTACCGGATTAAACTTTGCTGGGTCCTCATCGCCATAGCCCATGTGGTCGTTGCTGGGATAAAAAGTTTTCATTCCAAAATGAACAAACATGATATATTCTGCCTTATGCCAGTTTAATTGAGCCTTGTTAGGGACAGGTAAAAAGGGTTTAGGGGCATCTATTGGTGCATTACTAATACAGTTAAACATCAATAGGGCGCAAAGTGTCATTAAAATAACAGGTGTTGTATGTTTTTTGGTTAAAAAATTCATTTTATGGTGTTTAAAAATTAGAACGCATTGTTTTATAATCAACTAACGTCTATAATTCATCAAGATCCAATTTACATTTGTTATGTATTGTTCTTTGTCCTTTTCATTTTTAAAAACTAAGAACAAAGTATTTTTATCTGATTTGGGTTTTACTGGTATATCGTAATATTTTAAAGCACTTTTGCCTTTGTTGAAATATTTAAAATGGTTTTTGCCAATTAGGTTGCCGTTTGGGGCACCTTCTCTTATTTCAACATCGCCTTCATAGGCATAATTGTTGTTGAAATAAGTCGAAAGCTTTATACTTTCCAAATTTTTCAAGTTTAAGGTATCAAATTTAAGGTATGCATTATGAAGAATGCTGCCAACTAAGGTTTCATCTAGAGCCTTCCAATTGCCAAGGCCGTCACTTTTCTCAATAGCATCTTCGGCTTCAATTTTAGCAGACTTGAAAACCATTTTCTCTTGGGCCGATAATGTTGACTCTGGCTGTCCTTCTGCACCGTTGTCCAAATAAGAAGCCATCAACACATAGATGCCTTGTTTATCTTTTCCAATATGATCCTTGAATGCTATAGTTCCTTCAAGGGGTAGGAGGTTTTGATTAGAGTTTTTGTCTGGTTTTAGCGATAAAATATATCGAACCATTTTTTCGGTCTCATCAGGGGTTAATTGTGGGTGGGCAGACATCATGGTCTCACCCCATACGCCTTGTCCACCTTTTATAATTTTGCTTACTAAATACCCAATGTCGTCTTTTGAATATTTTTTGGCAATATTAGTATAGCTAGGGCCATTTACTTTAATGTCGCTGGCGTGGCAAGCTGTGCAATCGCTGCCATCTATTAGTTTTCTGCCTTCGGGAACGGTGTTTTGTTGGTGTCCAATAGTAGCTTTAATTAAATCCTTACCCTCGGGGATATAATCTAAAGTAACTTTAACTTTATTGGGAGCTATAGTGCCATCGGTGGTGCTACCATCTTGATTGTCCTTAACCGTTACTTTGTAGTTTATCTTTTTGTTATCAAAATACATAAGGTCCTCTGTGTCTATTTGAATGCTTAGTTCTGGAGGATCGTTGCCTACTAAAATTTTGGTTTTGGCACTATTTGTTTTGCCTTCTTTGTCGGTTACTTTTAATCTTACGTTATAGGTTCCCGAATTGGTAAATGTAAACTTAGGTGTTGCAGATGTTGATTGTACTTCATCAGTTGTAAAAAACCATTCATAGGTTAAAGGATCATTGTCGTAATCTAAAGATTCGAGCGCAGAGAAGTTTACGGTTAAAGGGGTGGCCCCTACAACTTTATCTGATATAATTTTAGCAATGGGTTCTCTATTTCCCTTTATATATGATATTCTATTTAACCGGGCATCTAAATTTTGTGTTTTCCATTTTTGTCCATATTCTAGGACATAAAGATGTCCGTCTGAACCAAAAATCATATCCATGGGATGTGAAAATTCGGTAGAAGGCATAAAAGGTTCGGATTTTTTATAATTGTAGTTGTCGTCTAGTGTAACAACATAAATCCAATCTCTCATCCATTCGTAAACAATTAATTTTCCTTCAAAGTAAGATGGAAATTTGTCTTTGGCTTTTGGATAGTCTGAAGCGTGGAAAATAGGACCGGCCATAGGATTAACCCCGCCTTTGCCCAACCATGGGAATTCCTCAGACTTATCGTAAGAATACCAAATAAGCGATTCTTGTGCAGGGGGAAGTTTTTTTAGTCCCGTGTTGTTTGGTGAATCGTTGATTAAATTATTGGGGTCGAACTTTGAACCAGATGTTTTTGAGTTAAAATCATAATCATTATACACTTGGTTATTGCCTCGAGTATAAGGCCACCCCCAGTTTCCGGCACTTCTGGCTTGATCTATTTCTCCCATGCCTTTAGGGCCTCGGTTAGGATTGTCTTTGCCAGAATCTGGGCCAACATCACCCCAGTATACATATCCAGTTTCACTATCGATAGAAGGTCTAAAAGGGTTTCTGCAGCCCATTATATAAATCTCGGGTCTTGTGTTTGGCATACCAACTGGAAAAAGATTGCCTTCTGGAATGGAATAAGTGCCATTGTCTTCGGGTTTAATTCTTAAAATTTTACCGCGTAAATCATTGGTGTTGGCAGCCGACTTTTGGGCATCCCATAGTGCTCTTTCTTCGCGTTCGTCTATGGGAGCAAACCCAGAAGATTCAAAAGGATTGGTGTTGTCTCCCAAAGAAATGAATAGATTTCCGTTTGGGCCAAATTCAAGAGCGCCTCCACTATGGCAACAGGCTCTTATGGTTGGGACTTTTAGTAAGATTTTTTCAGACTCAAAATCCAGTTTATCATCCTTTAAATCAAATCTGGAGATATGCTGTATGGGTTCTTCTCCTGCAGCAGAATAGAAGAGGTATATCCAGTGGTTTTGTTCATAATTGGGGTCTACGGCCAAACCAAGCAGTCCATCTTCATTGTCATAAAACAACTCCAATTGGGCTATGGTTTTGGTTTGCTCGGTTTTAAAATCAAACAGTTTTAGAGCACCACGGCGTTCTGCAAATAAGATCCCTTGTCCTGGTAGCTCATCCAGTTCCATAGGTTCGTTTAGATTAAAATCCAATACCTGTCTTACAAATCTGTTTTCTGGAGGAACACGATCGGTTGTTGCTTTACTATAATCAAGTTTGTTTTTACCTATGGCATAGGTAATGCCACCAAGCAAATGTTTTAAAAAGGTAGCGTCTGCATAGGTTTCGTTGGTGTGTCCCATTTCGGTGTAAAATGAACGTCCGCCATCGTATTCATGGTACCATGAAATAGGGTGGTTATCGCCATTTGTTCCGCCTTCGTAACTGTTTTCGTCTATTGTAATAAGTACTTTTATTTCTGGGTAGATGTCCCTAAAATTATACCATTCATCTTCTCTGTTCCAGATATCATTGAGTGATGTTGTTGAAGGATGCATTTTATCAATAACTTGAAGTGTCGCTTCCTGAATTTTAGGGTGATTTTTAAAATAGGCGCCTACAAGTTTGTTCTACCAAGGTCATTCATATTCGGTATCGGTGGCCGAATGTACGCCTACAAAACCACCTCCTGCTTGTATATAACGTTCAAAGTCTGCTTGTTGCACTTCATTAAGGATGTCTCCTGTGGTGTTTAGGAAAATAACCGCTGAAAATTGTTTTAAAGAATCTTCAACAAAGTAGGCGGCATCTTCGGTTGCCAACACTTCAAAGCCATTATCTAATCCTAATTGCGTAATGGCTTCGATTCCAATTTCAATCGAGCTATGCCTAAATTCTACAGTTTTACTGAATACCAATATTTTTTTATCCTTGGTAGTACATGCAACCAAAACAATAAGGGCAAAACATATTAAAACTGGTTTTAGAATATTTAGCCTCATCTTTCTAATTTTTAAAAACTATAGTTTAATCTAAATAGGGCATTACGCTGCAAAATAGGAAAAACTACAAAACTTGCATCGGGATTAGCTGAAATGAATTGTGGTGTGGCTCCATTAGCGTTGGCTCCAAATGTGTTGGCTCCAAAAAAGTTTGCCAATCCCGAGGAGTTAAA
Organism: Aestuariivivens sp. NBU2969; assembly: GCF_019931125.1. NCBI lineage: Bacteria > Pseudomonadati > Bacteroidota > Flavobacteriia > Flavobacteriales > Flavobacteriaceae > Aestuariivivens > Aestuariivivens sp. NBU2969. The sequence continues at coordinate 235,959 of NZ_JAIOUU010000002.1, read as the reverse complement.
TACATTATTCACAAATACATTTACTGATATATGATTGCTAATTTTATAACCCCCTCCAATATTAAATATGTTGTACGAAGACAACTTAAAACCATTGGCAACATTGCCGTATCTTTTCCCCATAAACTGCCATTTAATAAAGGTCGATAGCTTTTTATTATTGTAATCGCTCTCAAGGTTAAACATAAGCTCAGGATTAAAAGGCAATACCTTGCCCGAATAATCTATAATTGAATCGTCACTGGTATCCGTGGTGCCTGCAGCATCATAAACCTTCCATTTAGAGGCCTTTGGATTTTGAAGAATACCATTAAAGCGAAATGCAATTTGTTGTATAGGTTTATACACACTTTCCCATTCCAAACCAATAGTTTTTGAAGTATTAAAAAGAATTGGCGTGTAAAAAATGTTATTGTTATTTGGATCGAATTCAAAATTAGCAATGCCAATGTTTTTTAACTCGCTCCAAAACAAGGTGCTAGTAAACGAAAAATCGTTACCACTTTGTTTTACACCCAGTTCAAATTGATTGATGTTTTGAACTTGGCTTTTTTTGTTTATAGGGACATTATCAAAATTATTGAAATAATAATTGAGTTCTGGGGCTTTATGCCCATTTGAAAATCTAGTAAATAGAGCTGTTCTATCATTTATGTTATAATTGATCCCTCCAGAAAAAGACAAATAATTATAGTTGTAATTGAATTTATCTTTTTCTCCTGTTGGGGTTAGAACACCATTATCGTAAGTAGTGTTTGTATTTCCATCCAATCCACCGTTCTGTAGAAAAGGCTCATACCTGTCTTTATGGCCTTTATGACCAATGGTTTCATAACGCAACCCTAAATCTAAATTGATATGCTCGGTAAGTTTCCATAGATCATTAATAAAAAGAGCTGCTTGTTTCACTTTAGCTTTTGCATTTACATAAAACAATCCGCCATAATTACTAACGCCATTGGAATCTGATAATTGGATTAAGGGGCTTCCAGGGTTTTCCAAGGTGACCTGCAACATTCTAGGGTTAGGCTCGTAAGTAACGTAGGCAAAACTACCTTGTGTAAATAATGAAGGGTTGGAAAATCCTAAAGCAAAACCTGCTGTGATATCATGTTTTTCCAGTTTTTTTCTTAAACTGAATTGATTCATAAATTCATCGGCATTCATGTCTTTATACCACGCCGATGTGCCCATAATGGCATCATTTGGTAAAGTGCCACTGTTTAAGTATTGTGCTGGTTGCCCAGCCAAAATACCACTATTGTCAACACGTGCAAGTTCAGAGCCAGTTTTTACATCTTTAAAAACCACTTGCCCAATGGGGAAACCTGCACCACTAACAAAATAAGCTGTGGGGTCACTTAAAGACACATAAGTATTACTTATTGAAGTTTGCCAATTCGCTATTTTAGAAGAAAATTTAAAATTGTTTTTAAAGGACCAATTGTTACCTAAGTCTTGTAACAGTTCTAAGCCGAAAGCTAAATCTTGAGCATATACTCCTTGAGTGGGATTGAAACTATTCGTTTTTTCTAGATTTCTGCCATCAGGAATATTGGCATCATAACTTGGCATTAAAAGTGATGTAGAACTAAAGTTTTGTCCGAAAGCAGGTGTAGGGTCATCCCAATTGGTAGCAGCAACACCAGTCCATCGATTAGTGTAGTCATCCAATAATTTCCCGTAAAATTTAATATGGCCTCGTTGGTGTTTTTTAATAAGGTTAAATTTAAGTTGACCACCTTTGCTAAAGGTGAAATCGGTATTTCGCAAGCCATCATCTTTTCTGTAATTGCCTCCCAAATTTAAAAACCAATTATTTCCCAAAGGGCCTCCTAATTCCCCGTCAATCCTATAGAGCGTATTGTTGTCGCTCTGTGAACCACCAGATAATTGAATTTGCCCTCCAAAAGTATTTCTAATTCCATGAGAGATGAAATTATAGATGCCTCCTGGTGCATTTAAAGCTGTTATCGTAGAACTTCCACCTCTAATAGCTTCTACTTTTTTGGTTGTTAGGTCAACACGATGAAATAGGTCTGGGCCATAGTACGAATGTTGAACGAGGCTTACTGGGAGCCCATCTTCCTGAAGGGAAACATAGTACCAGCCCATATCATCTTCTGCCGAAGCAGAAATCCCCCTAGTATAAACTTTTGTATATACTTCACCAGCAGAAACATCGGTAAAAGTACCGGGGATATTTTGGAGTATACTAGCAGTGCCCATTGTATAAATCAGTTGGAGAGATTGAGCATTTAGTTCACTAACAGAAGTACTTGATTCCAACGCAATTTTAGGTGTAAAACTACCAGTGACTATTATGGTTTGTAAATTGAGTAAGTCGTCATTTAAGGTAAAGTTGTGTGTAGTGTTGTCGTGGTTTACTGTAATAGTTTCCTTTAACGTTTTAAAGCCCAAATGAGATATAGTAATTAGATACTCGCCATAAGGTACATTACTTAGGGTAAAGACACCATTGGAATTGGTTGTTGTATTAAAATTATTGGGGGTTAAACGAATATTAGCATATGCTAAATAATTACCGTTATTGTCTTTTACTTCTCCTGTTAGGGTAGTTTGTCCTTGTACAGACTTAAAAAATAGACTTGTTAATGTAAAAAGACAAAATACTGTAATCTTCCTCATACGTTTTTAAAAGCGATTTTTGGATTATTTTTTGAAAGTCTAAGATATTTATTTAGTCGAATTAACCTGTTAATGGTTTTTATAAATTATTGAGAATAATTGTCAGAACTTTTTAGATTTCAATATATGTATCATTGCAGCCGCAGCCATTAACAATCCAATAAATTCCCTAGTGCCTTCCAAATAAGGTTTTTCATAGACCATAGCTCCAAAAATTTCTTCTTTATGTTTAGTTTTTAGATAGTCTATAAATAATGAAATGTGAAACGTTGCATAAGCAAATAACCCAATAATAACAATAACTAAGAGAGCTCTAGATATAGTTATAAAATTTTGAAAAAGGCATATTATTGCTACAATAAAATAGATGATAAACCATATCCAACCATCAGGATCATTAAGCTGCAAAATCGCAAATATGAGAAAGATTACAAATAAAAGATAGTTGATTGTTTTATTCACTATTGTTCTAGGTTTTATAGGGTCCACCCCTCTCGGTATTCTCTTTTTACAAATTGATTCGCTTCATCAAAATTAGTAACTTTCATGTTCTCACCATCCCATAACAGTTTTTTTCTACCAGAATATTCAAATCCATTACCCTTAGGGGTTCTTAAGTTATAGCTTCTAATAGCTAGGTTACCCATTAAAATGCTTTCGGTTAAAGGCCCCGCATAATTAAATGAAGAGGTTAAAGCCTTATGTTTTGTTTTGTCATAGCCTTCTTTGCAAGCTTCAACCCAAGACACATGGTGTCCATATTCTGGAAGGGAATTCTTTTCCGAATCATCAAAAGTCAACAAGTCACCATTGTTTAAATACACTTTTGGTAACTTGCCATAAACATCACAGGTCATAATGCCTTTTTCTCCAATCATGATAACACCATTAGCACTGTCATTGCCACCAATAGGGTGATCTGCCGGGATTAAATCGGGATGGAAGGGACGTAATCCTCCATCGGTCCATGTTAATGTTACTTCCGATTTATTTTTAGCTGATACAGGAAACTTTAATTGTGTTCTTGAAGAGGGCGGACAGGAATCGGGTAAATATTCTGGAGACCAGTCTCTTTTAAAAATAGCACCAACACTGCTTTCAACTTCGGTTGGATAGCCTAGGCCTAAAACCCTATAAGGGGGATCCATTAAATGACAACCCATATCGCCTAATGCACCTGTACCAAAATTCCACCAACCACGCCATTTAAAAGGATGGTATAACGGATGGTAATCTACCCATTGAGCTGGACCAATCCAAGTATCCCAATCCAAACCATCCAATATAGTTGGCTTTTCAATTGGTGTTGCAATGCCTTGCGGCCACACGGGCCTGTTGGTCCAAACATGTACTTTACTTACATTACCAATAATGCCTTCGTCAAACCATTTAATCATTTGTTTGACACCTTCTCCAGAAGCTCCTTGATTACCCATCTGGGTAACAACTTTATGTTTGTTGGCAGCTTCTGTAAGCACTCTAGCTTCATGAATACTGTGAGTGAGCGGTTTTTGAACATATACATGTTTCCCAGATTTAATAGCAGATATAGCAATGACAGCATGAGTATGGTCTGGTGTAGAAACTGTTACGGCATCAATATCCTTTTGCTCATCAAATAACTTTCTAAAATCTTTGTATTTAGCTGCATTTGGAAATTTTTCCATTAATCTTTTGGATTGGTTCCAGTCCACATCACAAATAGCAACAATGTTTGATGTGCCTTTGTTCCATACGTTTAATGCATCAGAATAGCCTTTGCCACCACCACCTACTACAGCAATATTTAATTTGTCACTAGGAGGTACAAAACCCTTTCCCATTACATGTCTTGGTATTATACTAATGCCTATACCAGTTAATGCAGTATTTTTTATAAAAGATCTTCTGCTGTTGGGGTTATTTTTTTTCATCATCATTTAGAACTATTTTTAGAAGCTATCTGAAGCTCGGTATGCTTCAATGACCTTTATTTCGCCTTTTTTACCGTTAATGGAATTGCCATGCTCCATACCTAAAATACCATTGTAGCCTTTGTTATGGATAAATTTAAAAACATTTTTATAATTAATCTCACCAGTTGTGGGTTCATTGCGACCAGGGTTGTCGCCAATTTGAAAATAGGCAATTTCATCCCAGCAAGCATCAATATTCGGGATTAAATCTCCTTCCTGAATTTGTTGGTGGTAAATATCGAATAATATTTTACAAGCAGGAGAATCTACAGCTTTACAAATTTGGTATGCTTGTGGTGATCCGCTTAAGAATAATCCTGGGTGGTTTCTATAATTTAGAGGTTCCAATACCATAGTCAGGTTATGAGGTTCTAAAATAGTTGAAGCTCGTTTTAAGGACTCAACAACATGGGCAGTTTGGTAATCTTTATTTTGACTTAGATCCACATGTCCGGGAACAACCGTCATCCATTTCGCATTTACGCGTTTGGCAACTTCAATTGAAGATTTAATTTGGTTTAGAAATTCCTCGCGTTTGGCTTGGTTGCCACTAGCTAGACTGGGCTCTTTCCAATAGATTTTATGAGCTACAAAAACACCCATGGTAATTTTTCTGCTCTCCATGGTTTTGGCCATTTTCTCCTGAACATCTATAGGACGATTTTTCATGCCATTGTCTTCAAAAGCTGTAAATCCCTGGTCTGCTATAAAATGTAATTGATCTATAGGGTCGTTGCCTGCGTGGCTTTTAAACATGCCTAGATGTGGGGCGTAATTCAGCTTGAACTTATGTTTTGAGACTATTTTTTTTGAATTTTGTAAAGCATGTAAGCCCGTAACACCAATACTCAATGCAGATGCTGTAGCTGTTGATTTTTTTATGAAATCTCTTCTTTTCACGTTTGGTAAATTTTAAAAAAATGAGGTTTGTCCAGGGACAGGTATAGGATATTCGCCATGTTCGTTTGGAACTACCGGTGGAAGCGAGTTGAAATCTAAGAGATCTTCATTGGGTACTAGCTCTAAATTAGAATCCATTGCAGCATCCCAAGTAATCTCTTTACCAGAATATGTAGCCATACGCCCCATAATTGCGGTCATTGTACTTTCAACTCCAATATCCGTATCATTAATCACTTCTTCTCTGCTTCTTATGGCAGCAAAAAGGCGGTCGTGCTCTACCTGGTATGGATTTCTGTCATTTTCACCATTATGTTTGTATATGTTGTTTCCCGAATAAGATTTCAAAATGGCTGTATTGCCACCTCCTGTATAAGAGGTGCCTTGTGTGCCCTGGAAGGTCTCGGCTACCTGACTAAAACATCCTGGTTGATGCCTGCATTGGCTGGAAATAATAGTGCCACTAGGATAGGTGAATTCTACGAAATGATGATCGAATATTTGTCCGTGATCCTTTCCTTTCCTTACCTCCCTACCACCCATACCTTGAGCTTTAATGGGATGTTCACCAATAAACCAATTGGCAACATCTATATTGTGAATATGTTGCTCTAAAATATGATCTCCACAAAGCCAGTTAAAGTAGTACCAATTTCGCATTTGGTATTCCATTTCGGTCATGGATGCTGTTCTTGGTCGTACCCATACACCGGCACCATTCCAGTAAATTTGTCCGGAAATAACTTTTCCTAATTCGCCATTTTTTATGCGTTTGTTTACCTCTAAATATTCAGTTTGGTAGCGTTTTTGTAAACCCACCACAACGTTTAGTTTTTTTTGCTTAGCTAGCTTAGCAGCTTCGAGTACTTTTTTAATACCTGCTATATCGGTAGCAACAGGTTTTTCCATAAACACATGTTTGCCCTGTTCTATGGCATATTCAAAATGTTGAGGCCTAAATCCGGGAGGCGTAGTTAAAATAACTACATCGGCTTCGTCTATGGCTTTTTTGTATGATCCAAACCCTGCAAACTTCATGCTTGGCTTTACTTCAATACGACTAGTGCCAAATAATGAGGATAGGTTGGTAAAAGCCTTTTCAATTTGATCTTCGAAAGCATCGGCCATAGCTATCAATTTTACATTGTCGTCTGCTTTTAGAGCTTGGACTACAGCTCCTGTACCTCGACCTCCACAACCCACAAGGGCCAATTTTAACGCTTTTTCCTTTTTAAAAGATGAGGTGGGAGAGCCAAATAATGAAGTGCTTAATAAAATGCCTCCTGTTGCCAAAGAGGATTCTTTTACAAAATGCCGTCTAGATATTTTTTTTTGTTCCATGTTAGTGGTTTTTAATTGGTGAAGGCTAAAAATCTGTAAATGCTTTAAGCCAATATGCTTTTATGTCTTCTTTTGAAGGGAGAACTCTGGGCCTAACTACCCTAAAACCAATAAAAGGGGCATCGGTATGCCACCAATTACTTTTTGGTATTTGAGGATCTCTGCGTTTCCATTTTGGATTTGAAGTTTGTCTTGAAGAACAGCATAGTTTGTCCGCAGTGTCTTTCCAAGATCCACCACGTAATACACGCGGATATAGTTTGGTAGGCTTGTTCCAAGGGTTTGATTTAGGTGAATTCTTATAATAATCTGTATCGTATTGATCTAAAACCCATTCTGATACATTACCCAATAAATCATGGATACCTAAATCGTTGGCTTCCTTAGTACCTGTTTTTTTATATTTTTCGCTACTGTTCTCAGCATACCAACTAATATCATTTAGGGAGTCTTTTTTGGTATTACCTTTTTTGCAAACGTATTCCCATTCAGCTTCTGTTGGTAATCGATAAAATACCCCCGTTTTTGAAGAGAGCCATTTGCAATACATTAAAGCTGCGTATTGGGTCATGTTTACAGCAGGAGAACGGCCTTTTCCCATATTAAAGCTCATATCAACATAAGGAGGGGTTGCCCCGGTAACGGCATCGATTCCTAAATCTTTTAATTTGTCTTTACTTTTAAATTGTTCTGGACCAAATTCACCAAAAACAAAGGCATCGTATTGGTCCCAGGTAATTTCGTATTTGCCAATCCAAAAATCATTTACGGTGACTTCATGGACTGGTTTTTCATCTTCTTTACCATTGTTATTGCCCATTTGAAAGTTGCCTCCTTTTACAGCAACTAGGTCTATAGTAATGTTCTCTCCATTTACTGTTTGAGAATAATCTTCGAAGTTTTGTGATTGGACAAAGTTAACCTGACAAAAAATATAAAACAGAAAAATTAATTTAATACAACACGAGTTCATTATGGCTTATAATTCTAAAATCTCAATATTTTTAAATTCAACAGGATGACTCTCACTTTGTAATGAAATAAATCCTTTTTTAAGAGGTGTACCCATTTTGCTTTCCCACAAATCGTTATTGTAATCTACAGGCCCTCCAATTTGAGGTTTATAATAAGTGAGTACATTATCGCCATTTATAAAATGCTTAATAATGGAATCGTTTCTTACTTCAATCTCAACATTCACCCATTGGTTTCCATTATACGTTTTTGATGACGAATTGATACAGTGGGGGGTATACAGTTCGTTGTTTATAACAACATGGGTGCCTGGTGTACATAAATTACCTGTGGGACGTTCCCCATTGCCTAGACCTCCAAGAAGCTGAACTTCAATTGAAACTGGGAAATTCTGGTTTAAGCCTATGTTTTTTGGATCTTCGCAGTGTACCATAATACCACTATTTCTGGTTGCCCAACCTGCGCCTCCTTTTAATTGTTCTCCGGTAAAACGGTATTGCATTCTAAATTTATAGTTGCTAAAAGGTGTTTTGTAGTAAATGTGTCCAAAAGCATTGTTGAAAGAGTCATATTCTTTATAGTTAACTTTAATAGCACTGTCTTCAACAATAAAAGTATTTTTGTAATTTTCGCCAAGTGGATGTCCCTTAATTTTTATAACCCAATCGCTTAGGTCCTTCCCATTAAACAGAGGTTTCCATCTTTTTTTGTTTTGACAATTAGTTAAAGTTATCAAGCAGATAAGAAGAATAAGGTAATTTTTCATTCGTTTAAATATTAATAATTGAGCGTATTAAATTAATTACAAAATTTAAAATACCTAGTAGAAACAGGGATAATCTCTACTTGCATACGTTCAATAATGGTTCTTTTTAGGCGGGCGGTCACATTAACAAATTTTAAATATTGCCTTTTGTAAAGTAAATATTAAAATTTATTAATACTAGTTATATTTATACTATATGTTTCATGGTTATTTATATACTGACCAGGATTTGCCACCGGTTAATTCATTTAAATCTCCACAGTAATAGGCACCGGGTATAGGATCGTACGCCAATACATTTTCACCAATATATTCGGATGTTTTATAGGCATTTATAGTCATCCATTTGATGTCATTTAATAATTCGGATTTTGTTAGTGCCAAGCTTTCAGGATTGGCTTTCCGTTCTTCATCAATATCACTTTTAATCATTAGGTGATTATCTAAAAGGATTTTGTAGTTTTCGGGTGTTACTTTTTCTATGGTGTGAGATGCATTAGGTTTTAATAAAGCTATTATGTTCCCAAAAGCAGATTTATACCGTGCCTGCATATCTTCGTCAAAAACCTCGTTTGCATATTTGTCTATAAATTGGGGGATGTTAAGTTCTGAAGCAGAAGGCAGTTCTTGGGTTTTGGGTAAAATCACATCGACTAAATTTGATAAAACAATACCTTCTTCTTTACTAAAAAAATCTGGAATCCAAGTTTTGGTTTCAGCGGTACAACTTTGCAATAAACTAATTACAGGAGGTGTTACCGTAAAAAAGGCAGTAGTTAAACCTATGTTTTTTAATGCGTCTCTCCGTTTCATAAGATGATGTTTGTTAAATATTAGATTTTTTAAGTTCTTCCACGGCATAATTTGCTGCCCTAGCGGTAAAGGCCATATAGGTTAAGGAAGGGTTTTGGCATCCTGATGAAGTCATAAAAGCACCATCGGTAACAAATACATTTTTACAGGCATGAATTTGATTGTGTTTATTTAATACAGATGTTTTTGGATTATGTCCCATTCGTGCTGTACCCATTTCATGAATGCCAAGCCCCATGGCTCTGCTATCAGTAAGATCGTAGCCTTGTACATTTTCAAAACCAGCTGCTTTTAATATTTCAATGGCTTGGAGTTTCATGTCTTCCCGCATTGCCAATTCGTTTTCTCCAAAATCGGCATCAAAAGTAACCGTTGGTAAACCCCATTCGTCTTTCTTTTCATAATCAAGGTACATTCTGTTGCTGTGGTTTGGAAGAGTTTCCCCAAATCCGGTTAAACCAACAGACCATTCACCAGGCTTTAATAATTCTTCTTTTAATTGGGAGCCATACTTAAGTTCAGAGACCAATTCGCTAAAACGCTCTCTAGAGGCACCGCCTTGGTAACCATAACCGCGCAAAAAATTGGGGGAATCGGTCTTGCCACCTAAGTTTCTGAAGCGGGGTATATAAATACCACTAGGGCGCCTGCCTTTATAATATTTGTCGTTAAAACCCTTTACAGTGGCCCTTGCACCAATTTTAAAATGATGGTCCATGATATTATGTCCTAATTCACCACTGTCGTTACCTAAACCGTTAGGGAAGCGTTTGGATTTTGATTGTAAGAGGATAGCTGCCGATGCGATTGCCGAAGCGCATAAGAAAACCATTTTAGCTTTAAAGATATGTGTTTCTTTAGTTTCGGCATCAATCACTTTAACACCGGTAGCTTTTTGAAGTTGTTCATCGTAAATAACTTCGCTAACTATTGAGTGGGGTCTCAATGTCATATTTCCAGTGGCCTCTGCCATAGGGAGTGTTGACGAATTACTGCTAAAATAGGCACCATAGGGGCAGCCTCTCATGCATCTGTTTCGGTATTGGCAGGTGCTTCTTCCAAATCCAGGTTTGGTACCTTCTGTTATATGTGCATTCCTACCTATGGTAAGTATGCGGTCGTCAAAATGTTCGGCAATCTTGGTTTTTAAATGTTCTTCCACGCAGTTTAAAGCCATGGGTTTGAGAAATTCGCCATCAGGCAATTGGGGTAAGCCCAATTTTTCTCCACTTACACCAATGTGGTTTTCAACATAACTATACCATGGGGCAATGTCTTTATATCGAATTGGCCAATCTACACCGTGACCATCTTTTTTATTAGCTTCAAAGTCAATGTCACTCAATCTGTAACTTTGCCTACCCCACATGATGGAACGACCACCTACATGATAACCCCTAATCCAATCAAAGCGTCGGTCTTCATTATAGGGGTGTTTTAGGTCGTCAACAAAATAATGCTGTTGGGCGGTATACATAATGTAGATGCCAGACCTGTTTTGTTTGTGCTTACGTATTAATTGTTCCCTTGTAGGGGCACCTCCATTGGGTAAATCCCAAGGATCTAAATAGGCAGTATGATAATCTTCAATGTGTTTAATCATTTTGCCACGTTCAAGTACAAGGGTTTTTAGCCCTTTTTCACAAAGTTCTTTAGCTGCCCAGCCGCCAGAAATTCCAGTTCCCACAACAATGGCATCAAAAATATCTTCGGTTGGATTTGTACTGGATGTATGCATGTAGATTGTTCTATTTGGTTTGGATAAATAAATTTAATTGAAAATAATGAATGTTTAAATTCAGGAAAAATAATTATTTTGCAGACATTTAATGTTCATTATCTTTCAGTGAAAATAAATATACAACAAATAACGCCTTTTGAAGCAGAAGGAGTGGTTTATCATGCCGATACGTGCTTGCCCTTAGTGGATGCCGTTAAAAGAAGGAAGTTAAAATTTAAAGCTTTGGCGCGTTATACCTATCCTGGCGATAGGTTAACGGATGATACATCGGGTTTGAATAGTATAGGTTATTGGGATGCCAATGAACCACAGGATTGGGGGTTGGATTGGCACAGGAATGAAGGTATTGAAATCCATTTTTTAGAGTCGGGTACAATGCCGTATTCCCAAGAGGGTCAGGACATGGTGTTGTCTCCTAATAGCCTGACCATAACTAGACCATGGGAGGTTCATAAAGTAGGTAACCCTCAAATTGGAATGGGTAAGTTTTATTGGGTGATATTGGATTTAGGAGTGCGCAGACCACATCAAAAATGGGTGTGGCCAGATTGGATTATGTTGGCGCCTAATGATCTGGAGCGGTTGACTGCCATTTTGAGGCAAAACGAGAAAATACATTGGAGAGCAGATAATAGGATTCGCGATTGTTTTCAACGGATAAGTCAGGTTGTAAATACTGATTTTGAAGGGAGTAATGCATCAAGAATAAGATTGCTCATTAATTATTTATTAATTTCAATTTTGGATTTGTTGGATTCAGAAGACGTAAAACTTAATGAAGGTCTTATTGACAGTTCAAGAAGTGTACAATTATTTTTGAATGAATTGGATAAAAACCTTTCTGATGATTGGACAATTGGTAAAATGGCAAAATCGGCAGGTGTAGGTTTAACACGATTTACGCATCACTGTAAGCGTTTAACCAACTTAACTCCAATGCGTTATTTGATGATTAAACGCGTAGGGTTGTCAAAGAAGCTTTTATTGGAAATGCCAGATTTAAGCATTGCCGAAATTGCCTTTAGCTGTGGTTTTTCAACCAGTCAGTATTTTTCAACTGTTTTCAAAAAGCACGAAAAATGTACACCTATAGAGTATCGTGATAAGTTCTTGCTTAAGGAAATGCCGATTAAAGAAATGGTTTCTTTTTAAATTTCTTACTAAAAACTTGTATAAATCCTTTCACTGAATAAAAATAAACAAGAAATGTAAATTGATTTTATAATTTCACAATAATTAATTTCGAATTAGACAACTTAACATAACAGATAACTAAAGATATATTGTTTGGTTTCGATGGTTGTTTCTTTTGTATAATATTATATGTATGAAACTTAAAAAATCAATTTTTAAAATGTCTACAACTGTTATTTTGCTTCTAGCGGTTGTTTCATGTGCTGATGGCAAGAAAAAAGAGGAAGCTGTCAACAATTCATTAAAACAAATGGATTCCAAATCTTTTTTTAAAATTTCTTTAGCGCAATGGTCTTTGCATAAAAAAATTAGGAGTGGGGAAATCAGTCCTTTCGATTTTGCTAAGGAAGCTCATGATTTGGGCTTTGAGGCTATTGAATATGTAAGCGTATTATACAAGAGTGACGTTGAGGAAATTGGGATTAACGAGGTCGTTAATAAGATGAAGGGCGAAAGTGAAAAGTATGGAGTAAAAAATCTTTTGATAATGGTTGACGGTGAAGGTAATTTGGCCACTAGTAACCCAGAAGAACAAAATATTGCTATTGAAAACCATAAAAAATGGGTCGATGCAGCAGAAAAGCTAGGGTGTCATTCAATCAGAGTTAATGCTCATGGGGACGGTAGTTACGATGAGGTTATGGCTCAAGCTGTTGTAGGTTTGGGAAAATTATCTGAATATGCAAAAACTAAAAACATCAATGTTATTGTTGAAAATCATGGAGGATATACTTCTAATGGTCAGTGGTTGGCTTCGGTTATGAAGCAGGTAAATATGCCCAACTGCGGAACGCTTCCCGATTTTGGTAACTTTTGTGTCAAGGGGAGTGTCCATAATTGTATAGAAGCCTATGATAAATATAAAGGCGTAGAAGAGTTAATGCCTTTTGCTAAAGCCGTGAGTGCTAAGTCGTATGATTTTGATGAAGCAGGGAATGAAACCAATATAGACTATGGCCGTATGCTCAAAATTGTTAAGGAGGCCGGTTATAAGGGTTATATTGGCGTGGAGTATGAAGGGAGTAATTTAAGCGAAAAAGAAGGGATTCTAGCAACTAAGAAGTTACTTGAGAAATTACAAAGCATTTAATAGTAAATAACTAAACAACCAAAATATGGATAATATAAACAAGAACAGACTTTTTATTGCTAGCTGTATTGCATTAATAGTTACGGCAATGACGTTTGCCATTCGAGCACGACTTGAAACGGTATTTGGGCCCGAAGGCATTGGTTTAACACTAGAGCAGATTGGTTATGCTTTTACGCCTGCATTTTGGGGGTTTACCTTGGCTATGATTGTTGGAGGACCTTTGGTTGACTCTTTAGGGATTAAAAAAATTACTTGGATTGCATTTGTAACCCATGCCATTGGAATTGTATTAACGTTACTGGCTACCTCAATGACATCACTGTTTGTTGCCACGCTTTTTGTAGGTATTGGAAATGGTATGGTAGAAGCGGCTTTAAATCCTATGATAGCTTCTATATATCCAGACAACAAAACCAAAATGTTAAACAGATTTCATGTATGGTTTCCTGGAGGCATAGTAATTGGAGCGTTAGTGGGGTATTTAATTATGGATATTATCGGCCTCAATTGGCAAGTGATGGTAGCAACGCTCTTTATTCCTCTAATTATTTATGGTTATTTGTTTTTTGGGCAAAAATTCCCGGTTACAGAACGTGTACAAATGGGTGTAAGTTATGGTGATATGTTTAAAAGTGTTTTAAGGCCCTTGTTTATTTTTATGGTGCTTTGCATGTTTTTAACAGCGGCTTCAGAATTGGCAAACACTCAAAGAATAGAATCCTTGTTAAGTAAGTCTATAGCAAAACCTTTATTGGTTTTGGCGTTTATTAATGGTATTATGGCTCTTGGTCGTGCTTTTTCAGGTCAAGTTATTCACAGGTTAAAACCAGCAGGAATGTTGCTCTTTTCAGCTATTTTTACTTTTGTTGGGTTATGGTTGCTAAGTTCGGCTACAGGAACCATGGTTATTGTGGCTGCGGCTATTTTTGCCATAGGCGTAACCTTCTTTTGGCCAACTATGTTGGGTTTTGTAGCTGAATATTTACCAGAAACAGGAGCTTTAGGCTTGTCGATTATGGGAGGTGCAGGTATGTTTTCTGTATCTGTAGTATTGCCAATAATGGGTAATATGTTAGATAATGCCAGCCCTGGCGAAGTATTGCGTATTATGTCTATACTTCCAGCTATATTAATTGTGGTATTTATAGGATTGAATGTTTATATGAAAAAGCGTAAAAACAGCTGATGCAGAAAATTAAAATGCTGGTCTAATGATTAGAAAATTAAGAATGGGAATGATTGGTGGAGGAACTGGTTCGTTTATTGGAGATGTACACAGAAAAGCAGCTTCTATTGACGGTATGATAGAGTTAGTTTGTGGAGCTTTTAGCAGTAATGCTGAAAAATCTGTAGCATCTGGAAAAGCACTTTTTCTTCCTGAAGAAAGATGTTATGGCGATTTTGAAGAGATGATTCTCATAGAGAAACAGCTTCCTGAAAATGAAAGAATGGATTTTGTTGCTATTGTAACGCCTAACCATATGCATTTTCCACCTGCAAAAATGGCTTTGGAACATGGGTTTCATGTGGTATGCGATAAGCCAATGACTTTAACCTTGGATGAAGCATGTGAGTTAGAAAAGGTTGTAGAAAGAACGGGTAAATTATTTGCCTTGACCCATAATTACACTGGACACCCTATGGTAAAACAAGCTAAGGCTTTGATAGCTAACAATGATTTGGGGGCCATTAGAAAAATACAAGTTCAATATTTACAAGGGTGGCTCTCCACAGCTCTTGAAAAAAGCGACCATAAGCAAGCATCGTGGCGTGTTGATCCAAAAAAATCTGGTATAGGAGGGGCCCTTGGTGATATAGGAACGCATGCTGAAAATTTAGTGGAATATATTACAGGGTTAAAGATATATGAATTGGCGGCAGATTTGGGGCGTTTTGGAGAGGACAGGATATTGGATGATGATGGTAATGTGTTAATACGCATGAATAATGGAGCAAAGGGGACCATGTCCTTTTCACAAGTGGCTTTGGGAGAGGAAAATAATTTAGCTATTAGGGTTTATGGTGAAAAAGGGAGTTTGGAATGGTATCAGGAAAATCCTAATGAGCTAATAACGCGTTGGTTAGGAAGTTCTAAAAAAACATTTACACCTCAAAGCAGTGATTTATATCCTGAAGCTCTTAATGCTTCAAGAATTCCGGCAGGACACCCTGAAGGGTATTTAGAGGCGTTTGCTACCATTTATAAAAATTTTGCAACACATTTACTGGCCGTTTTAAACGATGAATATATAGAAGTTCCTGATTACCCAACGGTAAAGGATGGTGTTCGTGGGATGCAATTTATTTACGCCTCTGTAGAAAGTGATAAGAATAATGCCAGTTGGACGAAATTAAATTAATATATATTTAGAAAATAGATGAAGACAATAAAAGGTCCTGCGGTTTTTTTAGCCCAATTTGTGAGTAGTGAACCACCATTCAATAGTTTAGATGGTATTTGTCAATGGGCTGCAGATTTGGGGTATAAAGGCATTCAAATTCCTACCTGGGAAACTCATTTAATCGATATAGAAAAGGCTGTGGAAAGTCAGGTCTATTGTGATGAATTAAAAGGAAAAGTGAATTCATATGGATTGGAGATAACTGAATTGTCCACACATTTACAGGGACAGTTGGTTGCAGTTAATCCAGCTTATGATACCATGTTTGACGGTTTTGCTCCGGAAGCAGTAAGAAAAAATCCAAAATCCAGAACAGATTGGGCCATAGATTTTGTAAAAAAATCGGGAACGGCTAGTAGAAGGTTGGGCTTAAATGCTCATGCTACATTTTCTGGAGCTTTGTTATGGCATACTATTTATCCTTGGCCACAACGTCCCAACGGTTTGGTAAATATTGGATTTGATGAGTTGGCAAAACGTTGGTTACCTATATTAAATCATTTTGATGAACTAGGTGTAGATTTGTGCTATGAGCTTCATCCTGGTGAAGATTTGCACGATGGTACAACGTTCGAAAGGTTTTTGGAAGCTACTGGAAACCATAGTCGAGTCAATATACTTTACGACCCCAGTCATTTTGTGTTACAGCAATTGGATTATCTTACATTCATTGATTATTACCATGAGCGTATTAAGGCATTCCACGTAAAGGATGCAGAGTTTAACCCAACTGGCAGACAAGGTGTTTATGGAGGTTATTCAGATTGGAAAGATCGTGCGGGGCGTTTCCGTTCTTTAGGTGATGGTCAAACTGATTTCAAAGGTATTTTTTCAAAATTAACACAATACGGATGTAATGTTTGGGCTGTTATGGAATGGGAGTGTTGTATAAAGTCATCCCGCCAAGGGGCACGAGAAGGAGCACCTTTTATTCAAAAGCATATTATTAAGGCGGCAGAGCGTAGTTTTGATGATTTTGCAGGAGGTGATATTGATAAAGAGGATCTTAAAAACATATTGGGTATTTAAACCCACCTAATAATATTTTAGATATATGAATAGAATATTGATTCTAATATTTGGTTTTTTGTCGTTGATTTCCTGTAAAAAAACGATAAACACTAATAGTTATGAAACTGTTAATGAAGAAGGGCTAGAAAAAAGATTGGAAAATAATACTTCGGAATGGATAATACTTTTCGATGGGACATCCTACGATAATTGGAGAGGCTATTTAAAGGAAGGTATGCCTAAAGAATGGGCTATTGAAGAAGGGTCTATGGCTTTTAAACCTAGTGAAGAGGGAGGTAAAAGTATTATAACAAAACAAAAGTTTACCAATTTTGTTTTGTCGTTGGAATGGAAAATCTCGGAAGGAGGCAACAGTGGTATTTTTTGGGGTATTTTTGAAGAAGAAACACTGAAACAACCCTATGAAACCGGACCGGAAATACAGGTCTTGGATAATGATCGCCATCCAGACGCTAAAGCCAATCCTAAATTTCATCAAGCTGGAGCTTTGTACGATTTAGTTCAACCCATGCATGATGTGTGTAAGCCAGCTGGTGAATGGAATTTATGTATTTTAGAAGTCAATTATAAAACAAACAAAGGTTCTGTAAGGTTAAATGGAACCCAAATTGTAACTTTTCCCCTATATGGAGACCAATGGGATGCTATGGTTGAAAGCTCCAAGTTTAAAGGGTGGGAAGGTTTTGGTGAATACCATACGGGACACATAGGTTTACAAGATCATGGTGATAAGGTATGGTACAGAAAAATTAAGATAAAACCACTTTAAAAAATCACTTCCTTTTTCAATCAATAATAGTTATTATTAAACCGCCTTTGCTTTGTAATTGTCTAATGGATAAATAAATAACAGAGCACTAATAATTACTATGTTCTTAATAATATACTGTCCCACAAGTGTTAGAACTAATGGGGCTTCTGCAAATGAGACTTCTGGGAAAAACAAGACAGGAATAAACGTTAATATTAAATGTAAAATGGCTACCGTTATGGTTTTTTTAATTTGAAAATTACAAATTAAAAATATACCAATTGTAACCTCTATAAAGGCTAGCATTAAAATGCTAATAGTCTCAGGAATTAGTCCAATAGTTAAAAACGTAATTGTTTGTTTGGCTAAGGCATCTGCCGGACTTAATTCTGGAAAAAATTTTAGTAAACCAAACCATACATAAATGACTCCTATGCTAATGCTTAATAAGCGATGTTTGTTTATTCTTGAAATGAAATGTCCCATGTTACTCATGCTTTTTGTGTTTGCCCCTCAATATTAACATAAAATATTGAGGGGCGAACTTGTTAACTAAAACCACACTATTTAACTAAATTATTATTACTAGTCTCCTCCAATAAGCTCTAGATATTTTTTGTAATTGTATTGTGCTATATTGCGACCTAAATTAAGTCCTTCAATATTGTCAGCCTGAATATGGTAACCGCCCATAACTCTTGATATCCCAGCCATTTCGCCAGTTTTGGTAAATGTTGGAAACTTAAGAACTACCGGATCCCCTAAATTATTGGGTTCGGTAAGTGCACCAGGAATTAGTTCTACTTCCTCTCCAAAGGTATCATCTCCAGTAAATAGTTTTAGCGCTTCAGCACATCCACCACTTATGGTACTGTGTCCAGATACATAACTTGGGAACGGGGGGCATAAAAAGGTGTCAGGGGAGTAGGGTCGCCATTCTTGCCCCTTCATTTTCATCATGCCCTTATCGGGGCCTCCCCAAGCTTCAATAACTTGATTTTGATAATAGTCATGAACCAAGGCATATGGTCTGGCAAAATCGTAATGCATTTTAGAGTCCCAACAGGCTATAAAACCATCCATAGCTACAGATTCTACAAAAAAATACATTTTTACATCTTCATCAAGGGTATGCATGTCCCTTCTCGATACATCTTGGGCAAATTTTAACCAGTGACCCGCTTGTTGAACCGATTTAGGACCATCACGCATAAACTCAACCAAAGCTTTATTCTCTGGAGTTAAATTAGCCTGAAGATCTATAACTTCTTTGACCTCCTTTTTTAATTGTTCAGAACCAATCATAGGCGGTGGTCCTGGACGAAATTGATCAGCTGTCTCTAGTAAAAGGGGTTTTACTTTTTGCCAATAGGGCGTTAAACAACCTGGTGCAAATTTACCACCTTTACCGTCTGAAAAGTATTTAGGCTGCCATCTGTTGAGGTCTACCATATTCTCTACATCATTAACTGGAGAATATCCAGTGTAATCAAAATATGGCTGTCCATCCGAGCCTTCCACATCACCGTATTGGTTGGAGCCATCATGCCTGCGTGCATAGATAACCATTTTAGCTGCAAGGTTGCCAATGCCTTCTGGAGTACTAGGGTCTAATGAGGTGTTATTAGGATCTAAACCTAATTTTATCATTTTATTCTTGAACATGGTACTATCTGTATAGTAGTATTCACATAAAGCACGGTAGGCAGCATAGCTTACCGCTATTTCTTTATTTTTTATGGTTCTTTTGTCTTTAGATTGTCTTGCAACGTCTTTAAGATAAACTGGATTTGCCTTGTCGTCATAACGTGTCCAAGCATCAAACATAGAAGTGAAAATTAATCCTAGAAATCTTGAAGTTATTGTTGGTCTAGGTTTAAACCTATCGGTATCTTCTGCGGTACCTTCAAGCGCTATAAAAGCCCATTGGTAAGCGACATTATCTTCTCCTTTAGCTTGTTCTTCTATTTGGGTTGAAGTAATATCTTTTTTTTCAGTTTTACAATTAGTAAAAAAAACTAGGGCAGCCATTAATAGTATCGCCTGTGGTAATTTTAATTTCATAAATTTTGGTTTTAGTTATACCAATATTAATGTTTTACCTAACATATTTCTTTATTATTGTACAGATTCATTACCTTGCTTGATGAAATGTGTTTTTTATTTGATGAACTTATGAAATGTGCATAAGCAAATCCCATAATTGCATGATAGCCCATATGATTAAAATTTTATCATAATTTCTTAAGAAGTTGTATCGAGGCTCAGGGGTAGTTTCATATTTTTGATAAACTCTAAAATTTTAAACAGATGAAATGTCTTATTGTAGATGACGACCCATTAATATGTGATTTGCTTGAACATTTCTGTAGTAAGATAGATGGTATTACCAGTGTAGTAACAACAATTTCAGGCTTTGAGTCGATTAATCTTATTAATAGTTCGCCTTTTGATATTATCTTATTGGATTATAACCTTCCCGATATTACGGGTGAGGATATTTTGAAAATAGCGTCTCCAAATACGGCTGTGGTTATGATAACATCAAATAAAAATTTTGCTCCAAAATCTTATGACTATGACCAGATAGTGGATTTTTTAGTGAAACCCATTAATTTTACGCGTTTTTTTAAAGCGTTTCAAAAAGTACAGACATTCCATTCTAAATATCAAAATAATGAACCGAGATTGTTTATTAAAGATGGCAATAAGTTAGTGAAGATAAATTTAGAGGACGTTTGTTATTTTAAGTCCGAAGCTAATTATATTTCTGTAGTTATGACAAAGAAAAAGGTATTAACTTTAATGGCCTTAAAAGATCTTGAAGTTAAATTGCCCAATTTTTTTCAGCGTGTTCATCGCTCCTACATAGTTAATCTCAATAAAATAAGTACAATTGGGAATAATGTTCTAGAAATAGGAAAAGACCATATCCCGCTCAGTCAGAGTTATGAAAAAATATTGTACCAGAAAATCAACCTTTTAAATTAATTCTTTTTTCTACTCTAAAGCAACACAGGTAATAGGCAAAAGCATTTATAATGGCTGATAATCCTTTTAAGTTAAGGGTTTCAACTTTTTCTGGCAAAAGCGTTAAAAGAGAATTTAGTTCTAAATTATTTATATGGGCGATTAATTTATGTAAAATGGCATTCCATTCATTTTGATCTTTACGTTTTATTGTTTTTTCTATACGGGTTTTGTAAGTTTCAAATTCATCAATAAGTATATTAAGCACCTTTACTATTTTTTCTGGATTGTTGTCGTAGTTATTGTAAAGGTTTGAAAAATTAGGTGCAGAGAATTCATTTGATCCCAAAGTTTTAAAAGTATAATCCTTTAACTCATTTATGTTGAATGGCTTTTGGAAATAAATGGAGGTAATGGATTGCATAATTTTTGGTTCGGTTGCGGAAACCAATACTAGCGGACAGCTTATTGTTTTTGATTTTAACAATTGTTTCAAGGGTTTTTTTAAATCTAAATGATTTAATAATAGGTCGCTAAAAATAAGGTTGGGTTCATGTTCTTCTATATAGCTTAAAGCGTCACTTAATTTACTTACTTGTTTTAATTTGATAGAAGTCCCCAAAAAAAGATGTTTTACAAGCTCTAGGGTAGGTGTGTCATCTTCAATATGAAGTATTTTATAATTCTGTTTTAATTCGGGAAAATCTTGAGCTTTCATTGAATTAACATGATCAGCTTTAACCTCTTTAACAGGTACTGTTGGCATTGTAATGCAAAATGTTGAACCAACACCTTTTTTTGAATTTATATTTAGTTGTCCTCCAAACAATGAGGCTAATAGTTTAACTATGGATAGACCAAGACCATAGCTCCCATAACGTCCAGACAGTTCTTTTTGTTCCTGAAAGTAGCGGTTGTTTATTTTGTTAATGTTTTCTGGAAGGATACCAACTCCTGAATCAACCACTTTTATTTCTAATTGTGTTGATCTGTGCTTTATCTGTGCTAGTAATTTAACTTCACCTTCGTCAGTAAATTTAAGGGCATTTACCACTAAATTTGTTACCATTTGAGACAATCTTAATGGGTCTGTTTTAAAATTACTTTTTTCAAGCCTATCATCTATTTCTAAGGTAAAGTCTAACCCTTTTCTTATGGCTTCGTATTGATAGCTAGAGTAAATGTCCTTTAATAAACGGGCTATATTTGTAGATTCATATTCAATATGTAACGTGCCTTCTATTAGCTTTTTATGGTCTAGAACATCATACACCAAGCCGGCTAAGTTAGTTGCACTCCTGTCTAAGGCATCAATAATAGGTGATTGGGAACTTGATGCTGCATTTTTTTTGAGTAACTGTGTGAGTCCTAATATGGCATTAAGAGGTGTACGCAATTCATGGCTCATATTTTGCAAAAACTCATCCCGTTGCTGTCTCGCTTGCAATTCTTTTTCAAGCGCTGCATTTAGCTTGTTAACATTCTGATCAATTTTGGTCTTCATTTTTTTGAACGTCCTAGCTAATACCCCTATCTCGTCATTTCTATTAGTCGGCAATGGTATGTCGCTTGCTGTTCCTTCATCATAGGTACTTATAGCCTTGGTTATTTGATTAATTTTTTTAGACATTATGCTCACGAAAAACCAAGAAAGCAAAATACAGACAAAGCACACCAAAAGAAGTGCTTGTATACTGTTGTCCCTAACCTTATGGGCGCTTTGCAATAAGATATATTGTTTTACTGCAACCACTAAATAGAGGTTACGTTTACCATTAAAATAGCTTAATGGTTTTATGTAGCTAAGCATATTAGTGCTTAAGTTTGTGACTTTCCCCGTGCTTAAATTATCCTGATTAAGAGTAATGGTTGAATCTATTTTAAAATCCATAATAAAATTATGTGTTTGACCAGTTTGTGAGGCAAATAGTTTGTCTTTTTCGGGCGCATAGAAATATTCACCATCTTTGTTTATTAGGTATAGTTGAGATTCTTCTTTAGATATTTTATCCAGGGTTTGATATAGCTTGTTTAAGTCCACATTAATAATAACAATACCTGTAACTTGGTTGGAAGCATTAAAAATAGGACTTGCGGCTCTTAATGTTGGGGTATAAGGTTTGCTTATTATACCATATTCTTCATTAAGGTTAATCTTTGAAAAATAGAGATCTCCTTTTTTAATGTTGATGGCTTCTTTAAAATAATCCCGATTACCTTTTTCCTGAAGATCCTCCGATTGCATTACTATACCGTTCTTTTTGTCAAAACGAATAATTTCCTTTCCATTATTTTTTATCCCTATATAACGAATTTGAAAGTATGAAGCTTTGTTGCTAAGAGTGCTTTCGAATAACAGATTTACATCTTGAAGGGCCTTTATTGAGGATGTATTTACATAATTGTTTAATGAGGGATTTGAGGCTATGACTGCAATGTCGTTGGAAACTTCATTTAGCAATGCATAAAAAGCTTGTTCAGCCAACTCCGATTCATGAATTATGCGGGTCTTTGCGTATTCGGTAATAACTTTTGAAGATTTTTCGAAAACTAAATAACCTGACAATAAAATAGATAATATAATCAAGCCTGTGAAAAATAGTGCCAAGCGGATTACTATGGAATTTCGAAACTTCATAAAAATTAGCTAATATAAAACATTACCCAAATAATGTAATTTTTAAAAAATCAAATAGTTACCTTGAAACATTCATTATTTTTCAATAAACAGACCTTTTTTATTGAAAATTTGTAATTCTCTTTAAAAGTAAATGATTTTTATTCATGGTATTAATTAAAATTAATAGTTTTACATTATGAAAAATTTAAAAAATAAAATACGTAGGTCTATACCCAGTTTGCCGGTGCGCCGTCGCCGCTGTTGCTAATACTTCAAATTAGTAAAACCAAACGTCATTTTAATTTTTTTCACATTGTCCAAAAACCCAATCATAACATTTCAAAGCACAGTTAATCCAATAATTAACCCTAATTTCATGCGCCATAATTTTCCTCGTCGCCCGTAAGGGTGTTTAGTAGTTTATTGAACTAGGTGAGTCCAGTTCAGCAATAAAAAAGAATAATATTGAACTTAATACAGACAAGGAAATGAAGGTTGTAATAGCCGATAGATCACATATTAAATACGCTGAGATTATTAGCGAAACCATTGCAGAGTCTGCAGCGGTTAGAGGCACGGGTATAGCAAGACGTACCCCTGAATACATTGCCACGAAAATGGAAAATGGTAATGCCGTAATTGCGTTGGATGGCGATAAATTTGCAGGATTTTGTTATATAGAAAAGTGGGGTCATGGCAAGTTTGTGGCCAACTCAGGCTTAATTGTTCATCCCAATTATCGGGGAGGAGGTTTGGCTAAGCAGATAAAACATAAAATTTTCGCCCATTCTAGGGCAAAATTTCCAGAAGCCAAAGTGTTTAGTATTACTACTGGGTTAGCTGTTATGAAAATGAATAGCGATTTGGGATATAAACCAGTCCCATTTTCAGAGTTAACAGACGATGCTACTTTTTGGGATGGCTGCCAAACCTGTAAAAATTATGATGTGTTAACACGAACCAATAGAAAAATGTGTTTGTGTACGGGCATGTTGTATGATCCTAAGTCAAAAGAAAATAAGAAACACAAATTAATAAAAGAAAAGGTTTTCAATAGGCTTAAGCATATTAAGGAAACCATGTTTTTAAAACGAGATAAAAAATAAGATCATGAAGAAATTAGTTATTGCTTATAGTGGTGGATTAGATACATCGTATTGTGCGGTAAGTCTGTCGAAAGAGTTTGAAGTACATGCTGTAAGTGTTAATACAGGTGGATTTACCAAGAAAGATATAGACTATATTGAAAACAATGCCTATAAAATGGGTGTTACAACTTATAAAAATATAGACGCGGTAACCACATTTTATCAAAAAGTGGTAAAGTATTTGATTTTTGGTAATGTATTAAAAAACAATACCTATCCATTGTCTGTTAGTGCAGAGCGAATTATTCAAGCCATTGAAATAATTGAATATGCTAAAAGTATCGATGCAGAATATATCGCCCACGGTAGTACAGGTGCTGGAAATGATCAAGTGCGTTTTGACATGATTTTTCAAACATTGGCACCTACCATAGAAATTATCACTCCAATAAGGGACAAAAAATTAACAAGACAGGAAGAAATAGACTATCTAAAATCAAATGGTGTTGATATGTCATGGGAAAAAGCCAAATATTCAATTAATAAAGGATTATGGGGCACAAGTGTTGGAGGTTCTGAAACCTTAACTTCAGATAAACCATTACCTGAAGATGCTTATCCGTCACAAATAAAACATGCCGAAGAGGAAAAAGTGAAACTAACCTTTGAAAAGGGCGAATTGGTTGCTGTTAACGGTATTGAAAACGATCCTGAAGTTAATATTGAAATCTTAAACAATTTAGCTTCAGGCTATGCCATAGGACGGGATATTCATGTAGGGGATACCATTGTGGGCATAAAAGGACGTGTTGGTTTTGAGGCAGCTGCTGCTTTAATCACTATTAAAGCACACCATTTGTTGGAAAAGCATACCTTAACTAAGTGGCAGTTGCAGCATAAGGAATATATTGCAAGTTTCTATGGCATGCATTTACACGAAGGCCAGTATTTAGATCCCGTGATGCGAGATATGGAAGCCTTTTTAGAAAGCAGTCAAGATAAAGTGAGCGGTAATGTTACAGTGACCTTAAAGCCTTACCATTTTTCATTAGATGGTATTTCATCAAAACATGATTTAATGAGTGCTAAATTTGGAAGTTATGGTGAGGAAAATAAAGGTTGGACTGCTGATGAAGCTAAAGGGTTTATTAAAATTCTTGGTAACCAAAACAAAATATATCAGCATGTAAATTCAAATTAAATGATAAGCCTAAGTTATTTCGATATGACTTATTGATAAAATAGAATGATAATGAAAAACATAAAAGTAGGCATTGTAGGCGGTGCAGGGTATACGGCAGGAGAACTTATTAGACTATTAATAAATCACCCGAATACAGAGATTAATTTTGTGTACAGTACAAGTAATGCAGGAAATAAAATAACTAAAATACATCAGGATTTAGTAGGGAATTTAGATTTGGAGTTTACAAATACAACTAACCCTAACGTCGATGTGTTGTTTTTGTGTTTGGGTCATGGTAATTCGGTTAAGTTTTTATCGGAGAACACATTTTCTGAAAATACTAAGATCATTGATTTAGGAAACGATTTCCGTCTGGGAAAAGACAAGTTTTTTAATGGCAATACTTTCGTTTATGGTTTGCCCGAATTACAAAAGGAGGCCATAGAAGCAGCTAATTATGTAGCCAACCCAGGTTGTTTTGCAACGGCAATTCAATTGGGATTATTGCCTTTGGCAGCTAGTGGTTTATTGAAGAATGATGTGCATATTAATGCGGTTACCGGGGCTACTGGAGCTGGAACTTCATTATCTGCAACATCGCATTTTCCGTATCGCGACAACAATTTTTCATATTACAAACCTTTTACGCACCAGCATTTAGGTGAGATTAATCAGTCTGTGAAGCAATTGCAAAACAGTTTTTCATCAGACATTTTGTTTATGCCTAATCGCGGGAATTTCTCGAGAGGGATTTTTGCTACACTATATACCGATTTTGAAGGCACAGTTGAAGAAGCCATCAGCATATATAAATTATTTTATAAAGATGCTACATTTACTTTTGTTTCAGATGACGTATTACATTTAAAACAAGTAGTGAATACCAATAAATGCTTGATCCACTTGTATAAATACAATAATAAAATATTGATTACTAGTATCATAGATAATTTATTAAAAGGAGCTTCTGGACAAGCTATACAGAATATGAATTTAATGTTCGAATTGGGGGAGACCACAGGATTAAACCTAAAAGCTAATTATTTTTGAGCTTTATCCAATAATTACATAACCAATAACTAATGACTTTATCATGAAAATAGCTATTATAGGAACTGGAAATTTAGGAAGCTCTATTGCTAAGGGGCTTATAAAGAACAATAATTTTACATCGTTGTATTTAAGTGATAGGAACACCTCGCATGTCGATGCGTATAAAGACTTTGATAACGTAACGGTAACCAACGATAACCTTTTGGCAGTCAAAGAATCAGAAATGGTCATTTTTGCCTTGCAGCCCAAGCATATTAATGGGGTATTGGAAAGTGTGGCTTCGTTGATAACTTCTAACCATGTGTTGATTTCGGTAGCGGCAGGTGTTGATATTGCACGTATTGAAGGTATCGTGGGCAGTGATAAAAACATTATCCGCGTTATGCCAAATACGGCTATTTCTATAGGTAAATCTATGACCTGTATTTCTGCTAACCAAAAAGCACAAGATAAGGTGGCTATGGCACAGGAAATATTCAATCAGTTAGGTGTAACGATGGTGATTCCTGAGGATTTAGTGCAGGCAGCAACGGTTATATGTGCCAGTGGTATTGCCTTTTGGATGCGGTTGGTACGTGCTACTACACAAGGAGCTATCCAATTGGGATTCGAAGCTGAACAGGCACATGAATTGGCTATTCAAACCTGCTACGGTGCAGCAAGTTTGTTGATTGAGTCTGGCAAACACCCAGAACAGGAAATAGATCGTGTTACCACACCTAGCGGTTGTACAATAGAGGGTTTAAATGCTATGGAACATCAAGGGTTAAGTTCAGCTTTAATACAGGGGATTGTGGCCTCGTTTGAGAAAATTAATCAAATTAAAAAGAATTAAAATGCCATTATTTGACGTTTATCCATTATATGATGTCACCCCTATTAAAGCCAAGGATATTTTGGTTTATGATGACCAAGGGACAGAATATTTAGATTTATATGGGGGACATGCTGTAATTTCCATTGGGCATTCGCATCCAACCTATGTGTCTAAAATTAGTGAGCAGTTAGAAAACTTAGGGTTTTATAGTAATTCTATTAAAAATCCTTTACAAATGGCTTTAGCTGAAAAACTAGGGCATCTATCTAGTTGTGAAGATTACCATTTGTTTTTGTGTAACAGTGGTGCCGAAGCCAACGAAAATGCCTTGAAATTGGCTTCTTTTTATACAGGAAAGAAAAAGGTGATTGCATTTAAGAATGGATTTCACGGACGAACATCAGCGGCAGTAGCGGTAACCGATAATCCAAAAATTATTGCGCCAATAAATGCGCAGCAAGAAGTTGTTTTTGTCGATTTAGGTGACGTGGAAGCTGTTGAAATTGCGTTACAGTCAGGCGAAGTGTGTGCGGTAATTGTAGAAGGGATTCAAGGGATTGGTGGACTGGACGAAGCGTCAACCGATTTTTACCAAAAGCTAAGTGCTTTATGCAAACAATATGGAGCTTTGTATATCGCCGATGAAATCCAGTGTGGTTATGGTCGTACGGGTGACTTTTTTGCATTTCAAAGGCATGGCATAACCCCCGATGTGATATCTCTGGCCAAGGGTATGGGTAATGGCTTCCCCATTGGAGGCATATTAATCCATCCCAACATTAAAGCATCCTTTGGATTGTTAGGGACCACCTTTGGAGGCAATCATTTGGCCTGTGCTGCGGCGTTGGCGGTTTTGGAGGTTATGGAAAACGAAAACCTGATGCAAAATGTTCGGAACGTATCGACTTATTTTGTTGAGAAAGCTAGTAGTATAACCTCAGTAAAACAAATAAAAGGACGGGGTTTAATGTTAGGTTTGGAATTCGATTTTCCAATTGCCGAGCTTAGAAAACAGCTTATTTTTGAGCATCACATATTTACTGGAAGTGCTAAAGATCCTAATATCTTACGTATCCTTCCACCATTAACCATTCAAAAGGCACATATCGATGCTTTTTTTGAAGCATTGCAAACTGTGTTAAAAAATTTAACATAATATTATAAAAATAAAGTAGACTGTCAGCTAACATAAAAAAAATAAAGAAAATGAACACCTTACTATCTATCGAAAAAAGAAACGCCGTTTTATTGCAAATGGCAGAACTTTTAGAAAAGGAAAGGAATGTGATTATTGATATTAACAAAACTGACTTAGATGCCTACACGGGTAACGATATTTCCATGTACGATCGTTTAAAGGTTGACGATGCCAAGGTAGATGAAATGATAAATGCTGTAACCCACTTAGCTTCACAGGACGACCCTGTGGGTGTGGAGCGCTTTCGGTTTAAACACGACAATGGCATGCAAGTGTACAACAAGACAGCATCGTTCGGCACCATATTGATTATTTATGAATCACGTCCCGATGTTACTGTTGAGGCGGCAGGAATTGCATTCAAATCGGGAAATAAGATATTATTAAAAGGCGGAAAAGAGTCCTTAAAATCCAATTTAAAGATTGTGGAACTGTGGCATCAGGCTCTAAAGCATAATGGAGCTTCAACCGATTGGGTAGAATATTTGCAGTTCAATAGAGCTGAAACCCAGACCTTTTTGGAAAAACCAACCCAAAAAGTCGATTTAATCGTCCCACGAGGTGGTGAACATCTAATTGCTTTTGTACAGCAACATGCTTCATGTCCGGTAATCGTTAGTGGTCGTGGCAATAATTTTGTGTATGTGCATGAGGAAGCCGATTTGGATATGGCCTTAAAGATAATCGTGAATGCCAAAACGGCAAAAATTTCAGCTTGTAATGCCTTGGATAAAGTGCTGATTGATGAAAATTTACCGAATAAATCAGAGTTCATTCGAACCTTAATTTCAAAATTAAAAGTATTTAATGTTGAGATAATGGGGGGAAAGAAGGTTTCAGAATATGAAGGAGTTGATTTGATACCTTCCAAAGACATTTGGTATGAAGAGTTTTTGGATTATAAAATTGTGATTGGGGAAATCGCTTCCAACGAAGCGGCTATTGCCAAGATTAACAAATATTCTGGAGGTCATTCGGCATCAATCATCACCACCAATGAAGCAGAAGCTAAATTGTTTATGGAAAATGTGGATACAGCAGCTGTGTACCACAATGCCTCCACACGATTTACCGATGGTGGTCAGTTAGGATTGGGCGGTGAGTTGGCTATTAGTACCGATAAATTGCACCAACGTGGTCCCATTGGCTTGCAGCATTTGGTAACTAACAAATGGTACGTTCACGGTAACGGACAAATACGATAACATGCAAAAAAAGAAACGCATATTACTAAAGATAGGCTCCAATACTTTAACTAAGGAGACCGATAATATTTCAAGAGGTAAGATTGAAGATATTGCCAATCAGATTGAACAATTAAAGAATACCTGTGAGTTTATTATTGTAAGTTCTGGGGCGATAGCTGTTGCAAAGCAATTTGTGAAATTGGAAAGCAAGCAAGAAGATGTATTTGTAAAACAGGCCTTGGCATCTATTGGTCAGCCACACTTGATTCGCATTTATCAGGAAATTTTTAGGGAGTATGGCTTGTTGACTTCACAATGTTTGTTGTCTTATTCCGATTTTGAGAAAAAGAAGAGTAGAAGCAATATTGTGAATACCATTAATGTATTGGTCAATAATAATTACATTCCAATCATTAACGAAAACGATACAGTAGCCACCGATGAAATCAAGTTTGGCGATAACGATAAGTTAGGAGCATTGACCGCTTCGCTGTTAGAGGTTGATTTGTTTATTATTGCGACCAACACCAATGGTATTTATACCAAGGAATCAATAGAAAACGGGACGCCAAAAACCATAGACCAGGTTACGGACTTTAAGGCATTGGAAAAGCAGGTTGTCGATTCTAAATCGTCCCATGGTAGTGGCGGGATGCAATCTAAAATCGAAGCCGCTTCCTTAACCCAAAAAGCAAATATAGAAACGTGGATTGTAAACGGTATGAAAGATGATTTTATTATCAATGCCTTTGAAAATAGAATACCGTTTACCAAAATAAAATAAAACCAAAACATGAGACACTACACCTCCATACACGATATCGATAACATCAACTCTTGGATTGAGGAAGCCAAAGCATTAAAGGCTAATTCTTTAAAACATGTTGCGTTAGGAAAGCATAAAACCCTCGGATTATTGTTTTTTAATTCTAGTTTGCGCACACGGTTGAGTACCCAAAAAGCTGCTTTGAACTTGGGGATGGATCCTATTGTGATGAACGTATCAGGAGATGCTTGGGGCATTGAATTTGGAGATAGTACGGTTATGAACGGCAACACTGCCGAACATATTAAAGAAGCTGCTGCTGTGGTGTCACAATACTGCGATATTATTGCAGTAAGGGCCTTTCCGACTTTAGTCGATAAGATTAAAGACGAAAGCGAGGAAGTGTTGAAGTCGTTTGTAAAATATGCTTCCGTACCCATTGTAAATATGGAAAGTGCCACAGGTCACCCGTTACAGGGGTTGACCGATGCCATTACCATTTCAGAGCATGCCAAGACTGCTAGGCCTAAGGTGGTATTGAGTTGGGCGCCGCACATCAAGGCCTTACCACATGCCGTGGCAAATAGCTTTACCCAAGCCATGCAAAGAATGGAGGTTGATTTTGTAATAGCAAACCCTGAAGGTTATAATTTAAACCCAGAAATAACTGGAGATACGCCAATTATCCATAATCAACATGAAGCGTTTAAGGATGCCGATTTTGTGTATGTAAAAAACTGGAGTAGTTATGATAATTATGGTAAGGTAACAAACACCGATTCCCATTGGATGATTACCAAAGAAAAAATAGGTAAAGCCAAGTTTATGCACTGTTTACCGGTACGACGAAATGTTATTGTTGACGATGCTGTATTGGATAGTAATAGTTCGTTGGTGATTCAGCAGGCGAATAACAGAACTTACGCCGCACAGTTGGTGTTGAAAAAGTTGTTAGAGAACATTAAATAGATTTGACAGGTTGATCCCGTCACATAGAGCGGAGTCGATATACTAGACCTAGATTTAACTTTTGACTCTGGTCGGGGGATAAAAAACAGGAAAATGAAAAAACTATCCATAGTAAAAATAGGAGGGAACATCATAGAAGACAAAGTGGCTTTAAAAGCATTTCTAAAACTGTTTGCCAATATGCAAGACCATAAGATCTTGGTACATGGTGGTGGAAAACGTGCCACACATATTGCTTCAAAATTAGGTATTGAATCCAAAATGGTCAATGGCAGACGCATTACCGATGCCGAAACCCTTGAGGTTATTACCATGGTCTATGGAGGCTTGGTCAATAAAAACATTGTGGCCCAATTGCAAGCTTTACAGATTAATGCCATTGGCTTAACGGGAGCCGATGCCAATAGCATACTTTCGGATAAACGTCCTGTAAAAGAGGTCGATTTTGGTTTTGTAGGCGATGTAAAACAAGTTGCTCACGAATCAATCAATAAGTTAATTGAATCTGATTTTACTCCTGTATTTTGTGCCATTACCCATGATGGTAATGGACAATTACTGAACACCAATGCCGATACTATTGCTTCACAAATAGCAGTGGGCATGAGTAATATTTATGAAACTTCCATTTACTATTGCTTTGAGTTGGATGGTGTGTTAAGGGATATTAACGATAAAAGTTCGGTCATCAAGCACATGGATGCGAAGTTGTATGCTGACTTGTTGGATCAAGGTATTATTGCCGACGGTATGCTGCCCAAGTTGGAGAATTGCTTTGATGCCTTGCATCATGGTGTAAGAACTATAAATATGGGTAATACAGCCATGTTGACCCAAGAAAACAATAATTTTACAAGAATAACATTATAGTATGACGCTGCAAGAATTAACAAGGGATGCTATTGCACTGTTGAAACAATTGATAGAAACCCCTTCGTTTTCATCAGAAGAAGACCAAACGGCATCGTATATTGAAGCTTGGTTTAAGAGTTACAATATCGATTATAAACGTACTCAAAATAATGTATGGGCAACGAATAAACATTTTGATGCCAGTAAACCAAACTTGTTGTTAAACTCACATCATGATACGGTAAAACCCAATAGTGCCTATACTAAAGATCCGTTTAAGGCCATTGTAGAAGATGGGAAATTGTATGGACTGGGTAGTAACGATGCTGGAGGCTGCTTGGTGTCGCTTATAGCAACCTTTACTTATTTCTATAAGCTAAAGGACTTAAAATACAATTTGGTTATTGTCGCTTCAGCCGAAGAAGAAAGCAGTGGACCTAATGGTTTGAACAGCATGTTGGCGGTGATTCCAAAAGTAGATGTCGCTATTGTAGGAGAGCCTACCTTAATGAATTTGGCCATTGCCGAAAAAGGCTTAGTCGTTTTCGATGCGGTCGTTATGGGAACCCCTAGCCATGCAGCGCATCCAAATGATGATAACGTCATTTATAAATCCATTGAAGTCTTAAAATGGTTTAAAGATTATAAATTTGAAAAAGGCTCAGAAGTTTTAGGTGATGTTAAATTGACCGTTAGCCAAATAAAAGCAGGAAAACAACACAATGCCGTTCCGGCCGATTTGAAATTGGTAATAGACGTTCGGGTGAATGATGCCTATACCAATGCAGAAATCGCTGAAATTTTAAAAAAGGAAGCTCCTTGCAATAACATCATACCTCGTAGTTTACGATTGAATTCATCATCGATTCCTGTTGACCACGAATTGGTTCTGGCTGGAATAGGTATGGGAATGACCACTTATGGATCGCCAACCTTATCGGATCAGGCAGTGTTGTCCTGCCCCAGTTTAAAATTGGGGCCAGGAGATAGTAAACGGTCGCATTCGGCAGACGAATTTATTTATATAAACGAAATAGAAGAAGGAATACAAACTTATGTAGAACTGTTAAAACGAGTGATTGCATAAACAGTTGAGTTGTTGATAGTGTAGTCGTTTAAGCTTATCAACTCATAAAGAAATAAACAATTTAAAATGAAACTCTGGGACAAAGGTATATCAATTAATAAGAAAATAGAACAATTCACTGTTGGTAATGATAGGGAAATAGACATCCATATTGCGAAATATGATGTGATAGCCTCTAAAGCTCATGCCAAAATGCTTCAAAAAATAGGGATTCTAAATACAATTGAATTGGAGCAATTAATGGATAGTTTACAGGTTTTGGAAAACCAAATTGAAGTAGGTGAATTTGTCATTGATGAACAGTTTGAAGATGTTCATTCCAAGATAGAGTATGATTTAACAATAGCCGTTGGTGAGGTTGGTAAAAAAATCCATACAGCACGTTCAAGAAACGATCAGGTATTAGTGGCTTGCCAATTATACTATAAAGACAATCTCAAACAGGTTTATAATAAAACTCAAACCTTATTTAACACTTTACTTGATTTAGCCGAAACCCATAAAGACAAAGTGCTTCCTGGTTATACCCATTTGCAGGTCGCTATGCCATCATCCTTTGGTCTATGGTTTTCTGCCTATTCCGAATTGATGATAGACGATGTGTACTTATTAAATGCCGCCATTAAGACGGTGGATCAAAATCCCTTAGGATCGGCAGCAGGTTATGGTAGTTCTTTTCCTATCGATAGAGAATTCACCACTCAAGAAATGGGCTTTGAAACTTTAAAGTATAATGTAGTAGCTGCTCAAATGGGAAGGGGTAAAAACGAACGTACCATAGCATTAGCCTTGGGGAGCTTGTGCAATACTTTAGCTCGTTTTGCTATGGATGTGTGCCTTTATATGAGTCAGAATTTCGGATTTATTTCTTTTCCAGATGAATTGACAACGGGCAGCAGCATTATGCCTCATAAAAAGAATCCTGATGTATTTGAGCTCATTCGTGGGAAGTGCAATAAAATACAAGCCTTACATACCGAAATGGTGTTGATTACCAATAACCTTCCAAGTGGCTATCATAGGGATTACCAGTTGTTAAAAGAAAACATGATTGGCGCTTTTGAAGAATTAAAGGACATTCTCGATATTTTTAATTTTTCAATCCAACAGGTTGTTGTTAAGGATGTTGATGTTAATGACGATAAGTACAAATACCTGTTTACGGTAGATAATATAAATACCTTAGTGGTAAAGGGTATGAGCTTTAGGGAGGCTTATCAAAAAATTGGTGGAGAGGTACAGAATGGGACTTATGTACCAGACACCTCGAAAAAACATACACATGCTGGAAGTATCCACAATCTGTGTTTGGAGCAAATAAGGGCCAAGTTTCCGGTCTAACTTGACTATATGAAAAAATACCATTACTTTCGTTTGTCACACTTAGATATATACATTGTTTAGGTGCTATATGTCGTTTTTTGTGATACCACACCATAAGTTTAAAACCAGAATAAATGAAACCAAGAAAAATTTTATTGACTGAAAAGGACATCCCTGAAAAATGGTATAATATCATTGCAGATATGCCAAATAAGCCATTGCCGCCTTTACATCCTGTAACTAAAGAGCCAATAGGCCCCGATGCTTTGGCGCCCTTGTTTCCAATGGAGTTGATAAAACAGGAAGTCACAACAGATAAGTGGGTTGATATTCCAGATGAGGTAAGGCACATTTATTCATTATGGAGGCCAACACCACTTTATAGGGCCTATGGACTTGAAAAGGCTTTGGATACGCCTGCAAAGATTTATTATAAATATGAGGGGGTAAGCCCATCAGGTTCACATAAACCTAATACCTCCGTACCCCAAGCATATTATAACAAGAAAGAAGGCATTAAAAGAATTACAACGGAAACTGGTGCAGGGCAGTGGGGAAGTGCATTGGCATTTGCATGTAACCATTTTAATATTGAATGTGAGGTCTTTATGGTAAAGCTATCCTATTTACAGAAACCATATAGAAAGATAATGATGAATACTTGGGGAGCAAAGGTTTTTCCGTCTCCTTCTGAGATAACCGAAGCAGGAAAAAAAGTTTTAGCTGAAGACCCCAATACAACAGGTTCTTTGGGAATTGCCATTTCAGAAGCTGTTGAAAGGGCAGCGACAAGGGACGATACAAAATATGCTTTGGGTAGTGTGTTAAACCATGTTAAATTACACCAAACCATAATAGGGCAGGAAGCCTTGGCACAAATGGAAATTGCCGGAGATATGCCAGATATAGTTATTGCCCCATTTGGGGGTGGTTCCAATTTTGCAGGGCTTGCTTTTCCTTTCCTTAGGTTAAATTTTGATGAAGGGAGAAATATTCGATGTATTGCAAGTGAACCTTCCTCTTGTCCTAAATTAACTAGAGGGGTCTTTAGGTACGATTTTGGAGATACTATAGGGATGACACCTCTGTTACCTATGTATACCTTGGGGCATAATTTTGTTCCAGCACCAATTCATGCAGGAGGATTAAGGTACCATGGAGCTGGAGTAATTGTAAGCCAATTATTAAAAGATAAGTTGATCGAAGCAGTTGCACATGACAATATTGAGGTTTTTAAAGCTGGTGTTACTTTTGCAAAGGCTGAAGGTATTATCCCAGCTCCTGAAGCCACTCATGGTATAGCAACTGCAATAGCAGAAGCCGAAAAGTGTAAGAATGAAGGAGTTTCAAGAACAATATTGTTTAACTTATGCGGTCACGGTAATTTTGATATGAAGGCTTATGAAGATTATTTTTCAGGTAATATTGTAAAACATGAATTAAGTGAAGTGGATATTCATCAATCACTTGCAAAATTAGATACACCTGAAATACTTTAATGAAATTTTTCATCTAAAATTATTCCATTTACATAAGTTATAGATCGTTTAAATTTCGCCTTTGAAATTTAAACGATCTCTTTTTTTTGTTTCTAAAAAAAAAAGCGCACCTTATGATGCGCTACAAAAATCCCATTTTTTTAATTTTTGGTGACTAACTCAAAATAATTAAATAATAGTGGATTGTCCTATATGTATGTTTGTAAAGTTTAAATTCGTTTCGTTAGGGTTGCTAATGAAATCTTCTATAAAATCGCCTACCTTAGTAGTTGTTATATGGTCATATTTGGTGTTTAGATCGGGTGTGGTAATCTGTAATTGCAACGATTTGTTTACCGCTGTCCTTATTAGTGCTGCTTCTTCATCCAGTCCAAAATGATCCAATAACATAGCTGCCGACAAAATAGAGGCAATAGGGTTGGCAATACCCTTATTGGCTGCCTTAGTGTAAGCTCCATGTATGGGTTCGAACATCACATAGTTATCACCTTTTGATGCCGACGCCAATAAACCAATTGATCCTACAATAACACTAGCTTCTTCCGATAGGATGTCACCAAACATGTTTTCAGTTAAAATAACATCAAACTGTTTAGGGTTGATAATAAGCTCCATGGCCGCATTATCAATGTAAATGCAATTCAACTCCACATCTGGATATTGGATTGCTAATTCTAAAACTACCTTACGCCAAAGCTTGGAGCTGGCAAGTACATTGGCTTTGTCAACCAAGGTAAGTTTTCGTTTTCTAGATAGTGCTGCTTTAAAGGCTTGATGTGCAATACGTTCAATTTCAAAGCGAGTATAATGACAAACATCCCAAGCGGCATTGCCATCTTCGTTAAAGTCCTTGTCTCCAAAATAAATACCACCAGTAAGCTCTCGATAAATTAAAATATTAGTGCCTTTTATTTGTTTCATTCGAAGTGACGATTTGTGCAATAAATCGTTGTAGGCAATTACAGGCCTAATATTGGAATAAAGATCGAATGTTTTTCTAAGACCCAAAAGCCCTTGTTCGGGGCGTATAGTAGATGAGGTGTCGTTATTATATTTAGTATGGCCAATGGCTCCAAATAAAATAGCATCTGCGTTTTCGCAAATGCTAATGGTTTCTTCGGGTAACGGACTTCCCGTTTTATCTATAGCGCAAGCGCCCACCAATGCTTTTTGAAAGGTAAAGACATGATTAAATTCCATAGCTATGGCCTTCAAGACCTTTACAGCTTGCGCAGTAACTTCTGGACCGATGCCGTCGCCCGGTAAAACAGCTATGTTTAGTTTCATTTGTCTTTAGTTAAGCAGAAGTAATTTCTTTATAAACTTTGCTATTTTCAATAATTTGATGGATATCATCATCGTCTACCTCTTTCTTTTTATCTGCAAAATTCAGGAAATCCATGTAAATTTCATCCAATTGTAATTTGGTCAATTCGTAACCAATATTTTTTGCCCTATAAGCCAATGCCGCCCTACCGCTTCGTGCTGTTAGCACAATAGCAGATTCGGTGACACCAACTTCTTTAGGGTCTATGATTTCGTAAGTTTCACGATTTTTAATCACACCGTCCTGATGGATCCCAGAACTATGGGCAAAAGCATTTGCTCCAACAATAGCTTTATTAGGTTGTGTATAAATACCCATACTGTCTGATACCAACTGACTAATGCCATAAAGCATTTGGGTTTCAATTCCCGTATCTAAATTTAAATAAGGATGTTGTTTTAATATCATGACCACTTCTTCTAAAGCGGTATTTCCAGCACGTTCACCAATACCATTAATAGTACATTCAATTTGTCGTGCCCCATTAATTACACCCTCAATAGAATTGGCTGTTGCCAATCCAAGATCGTTGTGGCAATGGCAGGATAAAATAGCTTTATCAATACCTTTCACATTTTCCTTGAGGTATTTAATTTTTGCACCGTACTCATGGGGTAAGCAATACCCAGTTGTATCTGGTATATTTAAAACTGTCGCTCCGGCTTTAATGACTTCTTCACAAACTCTAGCCAAATAATCGTTGTCTGTTCTACCGGCATCCTCTGCATAAAATTCAACATCTTCAACAAACGATTTGGCATAGCTTACTGCTTTTACGGCACGCTCTATGATCGCTTCGCGATTAGACTTAAATTTATGTTGAATATGTGAATCGGAAGTGCCTATGCCAGTATGGATTCTAGCCTTTTTGGCATGTTTTAAAGCTTCGGCTGCAACTTTTATATCATTTTCAACCGAGCGAGTTAAACCACAAACAGTAGCGTTTTTTACAATTTTAGAAATGGCTTCAACCGATTTAAAGTCACCAGGACTTGATACCGGAAAACCAGCTTCTATAATATCTACCCCCAAGTTATCCAGTTGTTCGGCTATAACTAATTTTTGTTCAGTATTTAATTTGCAACCAGGAACTTGTTCACCATCTCTTAACGTTGTATCAAAAATTTGGACTCTATTATTAGACATTTATTCAAATATATTTTCTTATTGTAGTACGAATGTATATTTTGGTTTCGTAAAAACAGAATTCAACGTCTCGTTATTACGATGTTTAAATCAATAACGATGTATTTAAAAAACTGTAAATCAACTATTTAATATTGTTTTTGCAACTATGACAAGAGAGCAAAAAGATAATTTGTTTGTATTAGTAAAGTCGTTGTCTAAGTCTGAAAAAAGACAATTTAAGCTTTATGTGGGTAGATTGGGGGTAAATGAAGATTCAAAATTTTTAACCCTTTTCAATATCTTAGATAAACTTTCTGTGTATGATGAATCGGTAATTCTTAAAAAAGGTATAGTTAAGAAGCAACAGTTATCAAATTTAAAGGCTCACCTTTATAAACAAATATTGATAAGTCTGAGATTGAACCCCTCACATCAAAACATTCGAATTCAAATTAGGGAACAACTCGATTTTGCGACCATATTATACCATAAGGGCCTATACAAGCAAAGTTTAAAAATACTTGACAAAGCAAAAACCATGGCCATAGCTCATGAAGAAAAAAATGTAGCCTACGAAATTGTGGAACTGGAAAAGGTTATAGAGTCTCAATACATTACCCGAAGTATTAGCAATCGTGCCGATGAGTTGACCATACAGGCCAAGGAACTTAGTCTGCAAAATGTTTTAGCAAGTAAACTGTCTAATCTGTCGTTACAGTTATATGGCATATTTTTAAAAACGGGTTATGTAAAGAATGATAAAGAACAACAAGTTATTACCAAGTACTTTAATAGCCGATTGCCCAAATATGATATCAATGAGTTAGGATTTCGTGAAAAACTATGGCTTTACAAATCCTATTTATGGTACAGTTTTTTAACGGTCGATTTTTTGTCTTGTTATAAATACGCCTCTAAATGGGTGGATCTATTCTATGAAAACAAGGATATGATTGTTCTTAATCCTGTATTTTTTTTAAGGGGCAATCATTATTTATTGGAAGCCTTGTTTTACTTGAGGCAATATGAAAAGTTTAGAAATACATTAACACAATTAGAAGCGGTAACTAAGGAAAAATGGTTTCCGCTAGATGATAATAATGAAAGCCTAGCTTTTTTGTATGTTTACAACAACAAATTTAATTTACATTTCATAGAAGGTAGTTTTAAGGAAGGTTTACCACTGATTGATGAGGTTTTAAAAGAGCTTCAAAACTACAGGGATAGAATAGATGAGCATCATATTATGGTATTCTATTACAAAATAGCGAGCATGTATTTTGGAACGGGTGATACTAAAAAATGTATTTTGTTTTTAGACAAAATCATAAGTAACAAATCGTTGCAAATGCGTGAGGATTTACTGTGTTTTTCTCGAATTTTAAATTTGGTGGCACATTATGAGGCGGGCTTGGACTATAATTTAGATGTGTTGATACGCAGTACTTATAAGTTCCTTATTAAGATGGAGGATCTGTATGAAGTACAGAAGGAAATCATAAAGTTCTTAAGAGGCTTGGGTGATATTTACCCACATGAGGTCAAAGGTGAATTTATCAAACTTCATGAAAAATTGAAGGTCTTTGAGAATGACCCTTATCAAAAGCGGCCTTTTTTATATTTGGATATCATTTCTTGGTTGGAATCTAAAATAAACAATCAGCCAATTGCAGATGTGATTCACAACAAATTTTTAAAGAATCAAGAGAAAAAGTAATTTTTTCATGAATTTCTTTATGAAAAATTTGGATATTAAATTATTCTAACTGAATATTTGCATTCACAAAGTTCAAAAAACTTATTGAAATGTTATCAAGAAAGGTGGAGGGATTAGACCCTATGAAACCTTAGCAACCCTTTAATTCTATTAAAGAAGGTGCTAAATTCTACCCTGTCCCTAACGTTGCACTTAGCATAGTATAAGTGTTGTTTTGGGTCCAGCGGGATAGATAACCATCAAAATTACTTCCGGTAATTATTGTAATTTCTTTTTAACATTTTTCTATGAAGTACACCTTATAGGTGCATTTGACTTTTTAATTAATTATTAATAAAAAAAATTAGAAAAATGAGTACACACAGTCTAACAACAAACGCATTACATGCTGGACATGATGTAACCCAGCATGCTGGCACTAGAGCAATCCCAATTTACCAAACAACATCTTATGTATTTAGGGATTCTGAACATGCTGCCAATTTATTTTCACTTAAGGAATTAGGTTTTATTTATACCCGTTTAAATAATCCAACTAACCAAATTTTACAAGAGCGACTTGCTGCTGTTGAGGGAGGGATTGGAGCAGTTGTTTTTGCATCTGGAACATCGGCTATTTCTACAGGGCTGTTAACCCTTTTACGCGCTGGAGACCATATTGTGGCTTCAAGTAGTTTGTATGGTGGAACGTATAACCTATTGAATGTCACCTTACCTAGATTGGGTATTACCACTACCTTTGTGGACGCTTCGAATCCCGAAAATTTTGCAAAAGCGGTACAGGACAACACCAGAGCATTTTTTGTAGAATCATTGGGAAACCCTAAATTAGATGTGTTGGATTTGGAAGGGATAGCTGAACACTCCAAAGCAGCAGGGGTACCA
This sequence comes from Aestuariivivens sp. NBU2969, assembly GCF_019931125.1. Lineage (NCBI taxonomy): Bacteria > Pseudomonadati > Bacteroidota > Flavobacteriia > Flavobacteriales > Flavobacteriaceae > Aestuariivivens > Aestuariivivens sp. NBU2969. The sequence continues at coordinate 194,675 of NZ_JAIOUU010000002.1, read as the reverse complement.
TTTATCGTAGACAATACGGTAGCAACACCAGTTTTGCTAAACCCAATACGGCATGGAGCTAATATTGTTATTCATTCCTTAACCAAGTACATTGGCGGGCAAGGAACTTCTATAGGTGGTGCAATTGTAGATGCTGGAACGTTCGACTGGTCTAATGGCAAATTTCCAGAATTTACTGAACCTTCTGCAGGGTACCATGGCTTAAAATATTATGAGACATTGGGTGCGGCCTCATATACCTTTAAACTTATTTTAGAAGGTTTACGTGATTTTGGAGGGGCCTTAAGTCCAACCAATGCCTTTAATATCCTTCAAGGATTAGAGACTCTGCCTGTTAGAATTAAACAACATAGTGAAAATGCTTTAGATCTGGCAGAATGGTTGGAGGAGCAAGATGAAGTGGCTTGGGTGAATTATCCTGGTTTGGAGAGTAGTAAATATAAAGCTTTGGCCGATAAGTATTTACCTAAAGGACAAAGTGGTATTATAACCTTTGGTGCCAAAAGAGGTTTTGATGCCGCTAAGACCATTGCAGATGAAACTAAATTATTTTCTTTGTTAGCGAATATAGGAGATACTAAATCATTAATCATTCACCCAGCAAGTACCACACATCAGCAGTTATCTGAAATAGAACAGATATCAGCTGGTGTTTCGGCCGATTTAATAAGGCTATCTGTGGGTATTGAGGATGTGGAAGATTTAAAAGCGGATTTAAAGCAGGCTTTTGAAAAAATAAAATAGTGAATCAAGAATTGCAACATATCATTATTAATGACTTTACCACAGAAAGTAAAGTACGCATTCCTGAAATAAAGTTAAGTTATCAGTTATTCGGACAAGCTTTAAGTAAGGCCCCTGTAGTATTGGTCAATCATGCACTTACAGGAAATAGCAATGTGGCAGGGGAAGATGGTTGGTGGAAAGACTTAATTGGCAACGATAAAGTAATAGATACCAAATTATATACGGTTTTAGCCTTTAACATTCCTGGGAATGGATATGATGGTTTTGTAATTGATAATTACAAGGATTTTGTGGCCCGCGATGTCGCCAGTCTTTTTTTAAGAGGATTGCAGCGACTCAATACGGGGAAACTTTTTGCTGTAATTGGGGGATCCTTGGGAGGCGGCATAGCATGGGAAATGGCGGTTTTAAAGCCTGATTTTACAGAACATTTGATCCCTGTGGCCACCGATTGGAAATCAACGGATTGGCTCATTGCCAATTGCCAGATTCAGGAGCAGTTTCTGTTGAATTCTAAAAATCCGGTACACGACGCTCGCATGCATGCCATGTTGTGTTATCGCACTCCAGAATCTTTTAAGGAACGTTTTCAACGGTCTAAAAATGAAGATTTGGAAATTTTTAATGTAGAGAGCTGGCTGTTGCACCATGGTAAAAAATTACAGGAACGCTTTCAGCTATCTGCTTATAAATTGATGAACCAGTTACTAAAAACCATCGATGTGACCAAAGACCATAAAGCCGATTTTAACGTGTTGGAGCTTATTGAAGCAAACATCCATATTATTGGAGTAGATTCTGATTTGTTTTTTACGGCTGAAGAAAACAGGCAAACGCACAAACAACTGGCGGTAACACATGCTAATGTAACATATAATGAAATTCATTCTGTACATGGGCACGATGCTTTTTTGATGGAATATGAGCAATTGGAAAAAATTATAGAAGGCATATTTGTGCCAAATTCTAAAAAGAAAAGAATGAAAGTACTAAAGTTTGGAGGGAAGTCCTTGTCCAATGGCAAAGGGTTGGAGAAAGTCCTTTCCATTATCGAAAATAAAATTAAATCAGGAGAGCGCATTACCGTTGTGGTCTCTGCGCGGGGCAATGCTACTGATGAACTCGAAACTATTTTAGATGAAGCCCTTAAAGGTGAAGATTACAAATCATCGTTGGAAATCTTTAAAACGTATCAGATAGAACCGTTACCATCGATAAATTTTTCAGAGGAATTCTCCATTTTAGATAAGTTGTTCGAAGGGGTTAGTTTACTTAGGGATTACAGTAAAAAAACTAAGGATGAAATTTTGGCACAAGGGGAACTGTTGTCTGTTAAAATGATTTCAGCTTTGCTGAACCAACGAAATATTAAAGCCAAGGCAACAGACTCGAGACAGTTGATTAAAACGAATGATGTATTTGGTAATGCGCAACCCATTTCGCAACCTTCAAAGGACAACATCAAGCAGTATTTCAAACAAAACAATGGCGATACTATTAACATTGTAACAGGGTTTATAGCATCTAACCTGAAGAATGAAACGACCACCTTGGGTAGGAATGGTAGCAACTATACTGCAGCCTTGTTGGCCAATTATTTGGATGCTGAAGAATTACAAAACTACACCCATGTTAATGGTATTTACACGGCCAACCCTGATTTGGTTGAAGATGCTAGAAAAATTAAGGAACTGTCGTTTAGTGAAGCTAACGAGTTGGCCAATTTTGGAGCCAATGTATTGCATGCAAAGACCATTATTCCATTAGTTGAAAAAAATATAAACCTTCGCATATTAAATACCTTTAATGAAGACGACGAGGGTACCTTAATTACAGCTAAACCAAGTTCTAAGGAAGTAACGTCGTTATCGGTTTTAGATAACGTCGCTTTACTGAATTTAGAGGGTAGAGGATTGTTAGGGAAAAGTGGTGTGGATGCCCGTATTTTTGGAGCCTTGGCCAATAAGGATATTAGTGTAAGCATTATTTCACAAGGATCTTCCGAAAGAGGAATCGGTTTGATTATAGATGCCGATAAAGCTACGCAGGCTGTTATTGCTTTGGAACATGAATTCGAAAAAGATTTCTATTCGCAGGATGTTAATAAGATAGATGTGGTTGATGATGTGTCGGTCATTTCTATTGTGGGAATAGAATTGAGTTCATTCCACAAACCGTTCAACGCCTTGATTAAAAACCAAATCACACCTTTATTGTTCAATAATACTGTAACGGGCAAAAATGTGAGTTTGGTAGTGCGTAAAGGTGAATTGCACAAAGCTTTGAATGTAATTCATGGTGAGATTTTCGGCATTTCAAAAAAGGTAAATATTGCCATATTTGGCCATGGTGGTGTAGGAGGTGCCCTTATCAATCAGATATTAAAATCGAAAGGGGAGATTGAAAAACGTAAGGGTATCAACTTAAATGTGTTTGCTATTGCCAATTCTAAAAAGTTGTTGCTAAGCAAAAATGGTGTCGATTTTAATTGGAGTGAAAACATTCAATCTACGTCTCAAGAAAGTCGAGTTGAAGATGTTATCGCCTTTGCAAAAGCACACCATTTGGAAAACTTGATTGCAGTAGATAACACTGCAAGTTCAGAGTTTCATAATAACTATACATCTTTTGTGGATGCTGGTTTTGATTTGGTATCGTCCAATAAAATAGCTAATACCATTTCTTATGGTTTTTACAACAATTTGCGAGTTCATTTAAAGAACCATAATAAACAGTACTTGTACGAGACGACTGTTGGTGCTGGTTTGCCATTAATTGATACTATTAAGTTGTTACACGAATCTGGGGAAAATATTACCAGAATTCGAGGAGTGTTTTCAGGAACCTTGAGTTATCTTTTTAATAACTTTTCTGTAGAGGACAAACCGTTTAGTGTCATTGTTCAAGAGACTATTGATAAAGGATATACTGAGCCGGATCCTCGCGAGGATTTCTCAGGAAACGATGTTGCTAGAAAACTATTGATTTTGGCCAGAGAATTGGATCTACAAAACGAGTTTGAAGATGTTTCGGTACAAAATTTAATTCCTGAAGTCTATCAAAATATTTCGGTAACCGAATTTTTAGGGCAGTTGGATGTTTTGGATGATACATTTCAGAAGATAAAGAGAGACCAAAAACCTGGACATGTATTGCGTTATGTAGGCGATTTATCGGGCGATTTGTCTCAGGATAAAGGTGATTTGGAAGTGAAATTAGTTTCTATTCCAGAAGATAGTACCTTAGGTCATGTAAAAGGAAGTGATGCTATTTTTGAAATATTTACCGAAAGTTATGGCGAGCAACCTATTGTTATCCAAGGAGCCGGAGCAGGAGCCGAAGTAACAGCACGAGGTGTTTTTGGTGATATTTTAAGGCTGTCCAAACATATCAATTAAAATTAATATCAGGTTGAGCGGAGTCGAAACCTAATTAAATAGGATAAAATGAACAAGAAGAGTAACAGGTTTGAAACCGAAGCTATCCGTACTCAATTAGAGCGAACTGAATTTTTAGAACATACTAGTCCGTTGTACCTAACGTCGAGTTTTATATTCGAGGACGCAGAAGATATGCGGGCCTCATTTACCGAGGAAAAGGAACGTAACATTTATAGCCGTTTCACCAACCCCAATACCACCGAGTTTGTAGAAAAAGTGTGTCAAATGGAAGAGGCTGAAAGTGGTTATGCCTTTGCTACGGGTATGGCGGCCATTTTTTCCACTTTTGCGGCTTTATTGGAGAGTGGTGATCATATTGTTTCGGCGCGTTCGGTGTTTGGTTCAACGCATACCTTGTTTACAAAGTACTTGCCTAAATGGCAAATAGAAACCACATATTTTGACGTTACCAAACCAGAAACAATTGAAGGTTGCATAACAGCTAAGACTAAGATTTTATATGCTGAATCACCAACCAATCCTGCGGTTGATATTATAGATTTGGATCTATTGGGAAATATTGCTAAAAAGCATAATCTTATTTTAATAATAGACAACTGTTTTGCAACCCCGTATTTGCAACAACCCATAAAACATGGAGCGCATTTGGTGATCCACAGCGCGACTAAACTCATGGATGGCCAAGGACGCGTATTGGGAGGTGTTACTGTGGGTAACGCTGATTTAATCCGTGAGATTTACTTATTTGCCAGAAATACGGGCCCTGCCTTATCGCCGTTTAATGCCTGGACACTATCCAAAAGTTTGGAAACGCTTGCTGTTCGTGTGGATAAACATTGTGAAAATGCTTTAAAAGTAGCTGAGTTTTTAGAAAGCCATCACAAAGTGAATTGGGTAAAGTACCCGTTTTTAAAATCGCATCCAAAATATGATGTTGCTAAAAAGCAAATGAAACTAGGAGGAAACATCGTCGCTTTTGAAGTAAAAGGCGGTATAAAAGAAGGGAGAGAGTTTATAGATGCCATAAAACTGTGTTCGTTATCAGCTAACCTGGGAGATACCCGAACCATAGTAACGCACCCAGCAAGTACAACGCACAGTAAATTGTCTGAGAAAGATAGACTAGAGGTAAGTATTACAGATGGCTTGGTTCGTATTTCAGTTGGACTGGAACATGTAGATGATATCATCGCCGATTTGGAGCAATCGTTAGGGTAATGCCTTAATTTTTATAAGAATCCCGTTTTACAGAAGGATCTCCATCCCAAATCTTTACCATTGACCAAGGTTCTGGTTTTGAAGTCCAGAACGAATGGTTTTCAGGTAACCCTAAACATAAAAAGCCTAGTGAAGTTAAATATAGGCTTCCGGTACAGATATAAGGTTCTGCCATTTTAGGTTGGTGGCCAGCGACTCCAATTTGAAGCCAATTGTTTTCATTGAAAACACCTTCAGATTGATGTAATCTAATAAGTACTTTGGTTAGTGCTGCTCTTACTTGTCCTTCGGTTAATGTTTCGGGAAGTTTTTCTAAAAGTGCAAGTTGGGATAATGCTTGAAAAGTTCCAAACCTATACACTGAAGACCGACCTATAATTGGATAAGTGCCTTCTGGCGATATTTGGCGTTCTAAAATTTCGCTATAGCGTTGTGCTCGGGTTAAAATAGTATCATATAATTTTTTTAAGGAATGTAAAGTGTCTTGCAAAACAATCGCTATGTCAAGAAGCATTGGGTGAATAACAAAAGAGTTGTAGTAGTCCCAATGGTAATATTTTCCATCAGCATATAGGCCATCACCCACATACCATTCCATGTGCTTGTTTAAGGCATATTCAATACGTAAAAAATCTGCCCCTTCATCAAATTTTACAAAGAAAGCCTCTACAGTGGCTGCAAACAAAAGCCAGTTATTGTAAGGAACATTTTTTATAGTCCTTGATTTTTTAAAAGCATTTGTAACCATTTGTTTGGTTTCCAGCGGCAGAGGATGCCATAGTTGATTAGGTGCTCTTAGAAAGGCTTGGGCTAAAAAGGCAGCATCAACTAAAGGTTGGCTTCCCGTATCAAAGTTCAAATAATCTTTCGACTTGGGATTTACAGCATTGTAAATGGCCTTATGGGCAAGATCAATATAGACTTTCCGTAACTGTCCTTCATTAGTGTTACTTGGGCCTAATTCCAACCATGGCGCTATGCCAGCCATTAATCTTCCAAAAGCTTCCAAACCTGCAAAGGTGCTTCGGTCTCCATATTCAAAACTACTTTGTTCTATGGGCATGGTTTGTTTAAGTTCATCGTTAGCTAGTGCTATTAATACTGGTTTTGCCATTTTGGTAAGTTCATTTACCCAAATGGTTCTGTCATTTTGAGATAGTACAATAAAGGAAATAAAAAACGCAATAAGTATGGATATAATTTTTTTCATCATTCATTCAATTGTTTTAATCGGTATAAGGCTTCCAGAAAATAATAATCGGCATAGTTTAAAGGGACATCAACTTCAACACCATGGGGTAAACTTCCAACCGAGTGTTTTAATAGAAAACCTGCGTTGGTTCCATTATCTGCAAAATAGCTTGGGCTGCATAAGTTAAACATTATTTCATCGGCAAATGTTTTGTATTCGTTCCCTTGACTTTTTAAGAAACCACTTAGCTCATACAAAGCCGAGGCGGCAATAGCAGCAGCAGAAGCATCTCTTGGGGTATCACTCTGGTTAGGAGCGTTATAGTCCCAATAAGGAATGTTGTCTTTAGGTAAATTAGGATGGGTTTTTATAAATTCTGCTATTTTAAGTGCTTGTTCTAAGTATCTTTTATCTTTAGTTTCTCTATAACATACCGTAAAGCCATATAATCCCCAAGATTGACCTCTTGACCAAGCAGAATCATCTGCTAAACCTTGATGCGTATTTTTGATAAGGACATTGCCATTGTTGATATCATAATTTAAAACATGGTAAGAACTGTTATCTACTCTAAAATGGTTCTCCAATGTTTTATCGGCATGTGAAACGGCTAAATTATAATAGGTTGAATCACCACTAATTTTTGTGGCATGAAAAAGTAGTTCCAGATTCATCATGTTGTCAATAATGACTGGACAGTTCCATTTCTGGGAAGCGTTCCAGGACTGTATAATCCCTGCATTCGGCCTAAAACGTGTTGATAATGATTTGGCGGATTGAACGATAACACTGTCAAATGCTTTTGAAGGCAATTTTTTTAAGGCGTTTCCATAAGAACATTCTATCATAAACCCAATATCGTGATTGCCAATCCAATATTGTATAGAATCTAATCTTTTGGTATATTTTAATGCTAACTGTTCCCATTTTGGATTCTCGGTTAAAAAATTTAAATACCATAAAGATCCAGCATAAAAACCACTGGTCCAGTCATATATATTTACATATGAGATTCCACCAATATCTTTTATTGTTCTTGGAATAAAGTTTTTACTTTTAAACCCTGAATAAACTGAATGTGAAAGTAGAGCGTATTGGGCTTCGGCATCTTCAATAATGGTCTCGTCATAATTAAAAGTTATGGGCTTTTCTTTACAGCTTGAAATTATAACTGAGATAAAAAAAAGGAGAATTAAAACATCGGTTTTTTTCATGAAAATTATTCTTTATAAGACGATTTCAATAAGGTATATATTTTTAACCTAAAAACAAATAAACGAAACCTCTTTTGTCGTTTATTGTAATTTCTTGGATATTTATACAGTACATGCTTTGCTTTAGCCAAATAAATTATAATCGTTATTAGTTAATTATTTATATTAGCACCATGCTATCCAAAAAAACCAAATACGGCTTAAAGGCATTGGCCTATATTGCCAGAAGGGAGGACGATACCCCTTCTCAGGTAGGGGAGATCGCCAAAAGCGAACGCATTCCCCAAAAGTTTTTGGAAAGTATTTTACTTACCCTTAGAAAGGCTGGAATCCTTGGTTCTAAAAAAGGGAAGCATGGTGGGTATTATCTTAGAAAAACTCCTTCGGAAATTTTAATGACCGAGGTGATGCGTGTTTTGGAAGGTCCTATTGCGATGGTACCCTGTGTAAGTTTAAACTTTTATGAAAAGTGTGATGATTGTCCAGATGAAAATCTATGTAGTGTCCATAAACTTATGATTCAAGTTCGGGATAGTACACTCAATGTCTTTAGAAACACAACCTTAGAAGATCTTTCAGGTAAAGAAACAGGTAGTGATTTCATAAAATAAGCTCCATTTACTTTCATTTTTATCACTTTATCAATAAAAAGTTACATTTTTTCTAAAAAATTATAAAAGAGGTTTGCCATGTTGTAAAAAGTTCTACTTTTGTAATTCCTAGTAAACCGATAGGAATAATATTTAATTGATATGATAATTGACGTTGTTTTAAATAGAAGTAATAAGGAAGTAAAAGAAGTTAACATTAGCAGTCCAGAAGTTACAAAAGCATTAGAGGGTAATAAACAATCTTCCGAAAAAGTAAAGCGTAGTTTGGTTAAAACCATTAGCTGGAGGGTTATAGGAACCTTGGATACTTTGATTTTATCGTGGTTAATTGTAGGTGAAGTTAAGACTGCTGCTGCTATTGCTTCTGTTGAGTTTGTGTCTAAGATGATATTGTATTTCTTTCACGAGCGTGCATGGAATAATATAAAATGGGGAAAATAATGTTTACTGAAAAACAAATAGAGGAACTAAATGAGGCTTTTAAAAATCTAACTCCAACAGAAATCATAAAGAAAGCCTTAGAGTTTAGCGGTGATGCGGTTGTAACTACAAATTTTAGGCCTTATGAAGCGGCAATTTTACATGCCGTAAGTACGGTAGAGGATAAAATCCCAGTAGTATGGTGTGATACTGGTTATAATACACCACAAACTTATCGTCATGCAGAACAAGTGATTAAAGATTTAAACTTAAATATCTTCTTATACGTGCCCAAACAAACTTCGGCCCATCGTGATGTGGTTTTGGGAATTCCAAGTATTGATACACCTGAACATGATTTGTTTACAGAACAGGTGAAGTTGGAACCCTTTAGAAGAGCTATGGAAGAGCATCAAGCCAAAGTCTGGTTCACCAACCTGCGCCAAGGACAAACAGCCTTTCGAAACACTATAGGTGTTTTTAGCTTGAGCAAAGCTGGTGTTTTAAAGGTCAGTCCTTTTTATTATTGGTCTGATGATAAATTAGATATGTATTTAGAGGAAAATAACCTGCCTAACGAATTTAAATATTTTGATCCAACGAAAGCATTGGAAAATAGGGAGTGTGGGTTACATGCTTAAGATAAATAATATTATGAATAGTAAGATTAAAAAAGATACATCGCACATTAATTCGCTGGAAAACGAAGCGATTTACATTATGAGAGAGGTAGCAGCGCAGTTTGAAAGGCCTGTCTTGTTATTTTCTGGAGGTAAGGATTCTATAACTTTGGTAAGGTTGGCCCAAAAAGCCTTCTATCCAGCTAAAATTCCGTTTCCTTTAATGCATATTGATACTGGGCATAACTTTCCTGAAACTATAGAATTTAGGGATAATCTAGTTAATGAATTAGGTTTGGAGCTTATTGTAAGGCATGTTCAGGATTCGATAGATGAAGGAAAGGTAAAGGAAGAATCAGGTCGTTATGCCAGCAGAAATACTTTGCAAACAACAACTTTATTAGATGCAATTGAAGAGTTTAAGTTTGACGCTTGTATTGGAGGAGCTCGTCGCGATGAGGAAAAGGCTAGGGCTAAAGAGCGCATTTTTTCAGTACGTGACGATTTTGGACAATGGGATGAGAAAAACCAACGACCAGAATTGTTCGATATGTTGAATGGAGAAATAGATTTGGGACAAAATGTTCGAGTATTCCCGATTTCCAATTGGACAGAATTGGATGTTTGGTCATACATTGAAAAAGAAAATATAGAAATACCTTCAATTTATTTTGCACATACAAGAGCTACTTTCCTTAGGGATGGGTTGATCTGGTCTGCCGATGATGATGTGGTTTATCGGGATGATCATGAGGAAGTAGCAGAACGTGTAGTGCGTTTTAGAACTGTAGGAGATATGAGTTGTACAGCTGCTGTACTGTCAGAAGCGACAACCATTTCTAGAGTGGTTGCAGAGATTAGGGAGAGTACCATTTCTGAGCGTGGCGCCCGAATAGATGATAAACGTTCTGAAGCTGCCATGGAAAAACGTAAACAGCAAGGGTATTTTTAAATTACGAATACCCGATTGTTATGGGAGAAGTAAGAAATTAGAAGTAAAACAAAATATTAGCTACTAGCTAAAATCTAGTGGCAAACTAAATAAAATGGAAGTATTAAAAATAGCAACCGCAGGAAGTGTAGATGATGGAAAGAGTACCTTGATTGGACGTATACTTTATGATACCAAATCACTTACTACAGATAAATTGGAAGCCATAGAAAAAACCAGTAAGCAGCGTGGTTATGATTACTTGGATTTCTCTTTAGCAACGGATGGTTTAGTCGCTGAGCGTGAACAAGGCATTACTATAGATGTCGCACATATCTACTTTTCAACCGCTAAGAAAAGTTATATTATAGCAGACACTCCTGGGCATGTTGAATATACGAGAAATATGGTAACGGGCGCTTCAACGTCACAGGCCTCTATTATTCTAATCGATGCAAGAAAAGGGGTGATTGAACAAACCAATCGCCATTTCTTTATCAACAATTTATTACGCATTAAGGACATTGTTGTTGCCATTAACAAAATGGATTTGGTAGATTATTCTCAAGAGGTATACAACAAGATTAAAACCGATTTTGAGGAATTAATGAGCAAACGCGATTACCAAGACCAAAAAATCACCTTTATTCCTGTTAGTGCCCTAAAAGGAGATAATGTTGTGCATCTTTCAGATAAAATGCCTTGGTATAAAGGAGAAGCATTATTAGAACATCTTGAAAAATTAGACAAGGCAGATATTTTCAATGTAGGAACTCCGCGTTTTCCAGTCCAATATGTTATTCGTCCAAAAACGGAAGAGTTTCACGATTTTAGAGGTTATGCGGGAAAAGTGTACGGAGGGAATTTAAGTGTAGGTGATGAAATTATTGTATTACCATCTAAAACCAGATCTAAAATCAAAGATATTTATGTTTACGATCAAAAGTATGAAACTGCTTCGAGACGTTCATCGGTAACGATAACTTTAGAAGATGATATTAATGTGAGTCGTGGTGATATGATTGTTAAGGAAGGTGATTTGCCAACCATCGATAAACAATTTACGGCCAATGTATGTTGGATGGATTCTGAACAGTTAATAACAGGGGGGAAATATGTTGTTCAGCATGGTGTTAATAAAGTACTGGCGAAGGTAGATCGTATTAATCATAAGATTCATCCGGATTATTCAGGAATTGAAAATGATGTTTCTGGATTAAGTATGAACGATATTGCTTCAGTAAGCTTTAAACTAAATAAACCTATTTTTTACGATCAATTTAAAAATCATAGGACCAATGGGTCGTTTATTTTAATTGACGCCAAATCCAATAACACAGTAGGAGCTGGTTTTATCCAGTAAATCTACTAACATATTTAGGTTAGTAAGATTAAATAAAAAAATAAAAACACTAAAAATTTCTTCATAAGCCTGCGTTTACTGCAGTCGAAATAGGGAGATTAGGAGGGATTGTCATGCAAAGTTTTAGAACAGAAATAGAAAATCCATTAGTTGAAAGGGATATTATTGAATTGGCCAATAAAATTGAGCTATTCAATAACGGAAAGATAGACGAGGAAAAATTTAGAAGCCTACGTTTGGCACGTGGTGTTTATGGTCAGCGTCAAGAAGGCGTGCAAATGATCCGTATAAAATTACCCTATGGAAAAGTAAAGAGCAACCAATTACTTCGCATTTCTGAAGTTTCCGACGAATACTCTCGTGGACGTTTACACATTACCACGCGTCAGGATATTCAAATTCATTATGTCGATTTAAACAGAACGCCAGAATTATGGGCCGAATTGGAACGTGATGATGTAACGCTTAGGGAGGCCTGTGGAAATACAGTTCGTAACGTAACAGCCAATGAAACATCGGGTATTGATGTTAACGAACCATTTGATGTGTCGCCGTATGCCGATGCCTTGTTCCGTTTTTTTTTAAGAAACCCTATTTGTCAGGAAATGGGACGTAAGTTTAAGGTGTCCTTCTCATCCTCCGATGAAGATACAGGGCTGTCTTATATGCACGATTTAGGTTTTATTGCCAAAGTAAAAGATGGTGAGCGCGGATTTAAAGTGATGATTGGTGGTGGATTGGGCTCACAACCCCGTCATGCCGATGTACTTTATGATTTTGTTTCCACTGATAAAATTATCCCAATTATGGAAGGGGTGTTACGAATTTTCGATCGTCATGGTGAACGTCGAAGCCGTGCTAAGGCTCGTATGAAGTTTTTAATAAAGGATATTGGATTGAATGCTTTCAAAGCATTGGTTGATGAAGAACAAAATGCCATTGAATTAAAATCGGTTCCTATTGATGTTGATGCTTATGAAGTGTCTAAGCCAGTTGAAGTTCATGATATTCCGCTGGTAGATATAAAAGATCAACAAGCATTTGAAACTTGGAAATCGACCAATCTTATCCCTCAAAAACAAGAAGGTTATGTTGCTATTGGTATTAAAGTACTTTTGGGAGATTTTTATACAGATAAAGCTAGATTATTAGCCAATTTGGTTGAAAACTATGCGGCAGGTGAACTGCGATTGACTTTACGCCAAAATATTGTTATTCCGTTTGTAAAACATGAATTGGTACCGTTTTTCTACACCGAATTAGAAAAATTGGGATTTGTGGAAGCTGGTTACAATAAAGCTGTCGACATAACTGCTTGCCCTGGAACCGACACCTGTAATTTGGGAATTGCCAGTAGTACTGGTATAGCCAGTGAGTTGGAACGTGTTATAAAAACAGAATTTCCACAATATTTGAAAAACCAAGATTTGGTTATTAAAGCTAGTGGCTGTATGAATGCCTGTGGGCAGCACAATATGGCCAATATAGGGTTTCAAGGCATGTCTGTGCGTACACCTGATAAATTGGTAGCACCAGCATTACAAGTACTGTTAGGTGGTGGAAACCTAGGGAACGGTAATGGCATATTTGCCGATAAGGTAGTTAAAGTACCTAGCAAACGAGGGCCTGAAGCCTTAAGACGTATTTTAAATGATTACGAAGCCAATGGCAATGGACAAAGGTTTGTTGATTATTATAAAGCCAATGGGGAACGTTATTTTTATGATTTATTGCAGGACTTGCAAGATGTTACTAATCTAACCCAAGCCGATTTTATCGATTGGGGCAATACCGAAAAGTATGAAAAGGAAATTGGTGTTGGTGAGTGTGCAGGAGTGGTTATTGACCTAGTGGCTACCTTATTTTTAGAGAGTGAAGAGAAAATTGAAAATGCTAGTGAGTCATTTGCCAATAATGTATTCTCTAGTGCCATTTATCATGCGTATAGTTCTATGATAAATTCGGCAAAGGCCATGTTGCTTGCTGAAAATAAACGCACAAATACCCACGCAGGTATTGTGAGTCAGTTTGATGAGCTATTTATTGCTAACAATAAAATCAATTCAGATGTTTCGTTTTCAGAATTGGTATATCAAATCAATAAGTTTTCACCTACTAAGGAATTTGCGTCTAGTTATATAGAAAACGCCAATCAGTTTTTGGAAAAAGTAAAAGCTTTTAGAGAAGCTGAAATGACTTTAGGTAAGGCAGTTTAATTCAGAGCCATGAATTTGAAAACACCAACATTAACAGTAGTAGGTGCTGGTCCGGGGGATTTAGATTTAATAACCTTAAAGGCTATTAAAGCCATCGAATCAGGCGATGTTATTCTATACGATGCTCTTGTTAATAAAGCGTTATTGCATTATGCTCCTAAACAAGCAGAACTTATTTTTGTGGGTAAACGCAGGGGGTGCTATGCTTTTCAACAAGAACAAATCAATGAACTTATTGTAGCAAAGGCTAAGGAAAAAGGCCATGTGGTACGTCTTAAAGGTGGCGACCCCTTTATTTTTGGTCGTGGTGCAGAAGAGATCGATTATGTAAAACCCTTTGGTCTGGAAACTTTTGTGGTACCTGGTATTTCATCGGCTACTGCAGTACCGGCCTATCAGGGTATTTCCTTAACCAAGCGAGGAGCTTCAGAAAGCTTTTGGGTAATAACCGGGACAACCAAAAACCATCATTTGTCAACTGATGTGGCTTTGGCAGCTAAGTCTACAGCTACTGTAGTTATACTTATGGGCATGCATAAACTGGATGAAATAGTTAGTGTGTTCTCCGAAGAAAAAAAAGAGGATATACCGGTTGCTGTTATCCAAAATGGAACGACTTCAGATGAAAAAGTAGGTTTAGGCACCATAAGTACCATTCAAAAGATTGTAGAAGAAAAGCAGTTGTCTTCACCAGCCATTATTGTCATTGGTGAAGTGGTTAAACAAAGAGCGGTACTGAACTCGATTTCTAATGATGTTGCCTTGGTATAAGCTATGGATCACAATAATTTATATCCCATTTTTTTAAAAGCAAACCATCTAAATATACTCATAGTAGGCGGTGGTTATGTAGCTGAGGAGAAATTGACTTTTTTATTAAAGTCCAGTCCAGATGCTAAAGTGTCCATGGTTGCGCCCATATTTAAGGAGGGGACCGAAACCTTGTCTAAACAAGGAGATGTTACCTTAATTAAAGATGTTTACAAAAAAAAATATCTAAAAGGAAAACATATAGTTGTTGCTACCACCGATGTTCCTGAGGTAAACATTAAAGTTTATAAACATTGTAGAAAGCTAAACATTTTGGTAAATGTGGCCGATAATCCGCCTTACTGTGATTTTTATATGGGTGGTATTGTTACCAAAGGAAATGTAAAAGTAGCCATTAGCACTAATGGTAAATCGCCTACAACCACTAAGCGGTTACGACAATTTTTTGAAGATGTGATTCCTGAAAACATTAATGATTTGGTGAAAAATTTAAACCATTATAGAAAAAAAATAAAAGGTGATTTTGAACAAAAAGTAGAAACCTTAAACGAAGTTACCAAAGGATTAATTGAAAAAGAAAAACCATAATATGATTAAAACCGATATACTAATAATAGGAGCAGGTCCAACAGGTTTATTTACTGTATTTGAAGCTGGATTATTAAAATTAAAATGCCATTTAATAGATGCCCTGCCACAACCTGGAGGGCAATGTTCGGAGATATATCCTAAAAAACCGATATATGATATTCCAGGGTTTCCTGAGATTTTGGCAGGCGATTTAACGAAGAATTTATTGGAGCAGGGCAAGCAATTCAAACCTGGATTTACTTTGGGTGAACGAGCGGAGACCATCGAAAAATTAAAAGATGGATCATTTATTGTAATTACTAATAAAGGCACTAAGCACCATGCTCCTGTAGTGGTCATTGCAGGTGGTTTAGGGGCTTTTGAACCAAGAAAACCTACTATTGAAAGTATTGCAAATTATGAAGATAATGGTGTCGATTATATCGTAAAAGACCCTGAGGTTTACAGAAATAAACGTGTGGTGATTTCAGGTGGAGGTGATTCTGCATTGGATTGGAGTATCTTTTTAGCCAATGTCGCTTCAACAGTCACATTAATCCATAGAAGAAATGAGTTTAGGGGAGCGTTGGATTCTGTAGAAAAAGTAAGGGAGCTAACCCTATTGAATAAAATCAATTTAATTACCCCTGCCGAAGTTACAGCCTTGCATGGTGATGGTAAAATTGAAGCAGTTACTGTAACCAAAGAGGGTAAGTCGGCTTTAATAGAAACTGACCATTTTATTCCGTTATTCGGATTGTTACCAAAATTAGGGCCTATAGGAAACTGGGGGTTAGAGATTGAAAAAAATGCTATTAAGGTGGATAACACATTAAACTACCAAACCAATATTCCCGGGATATTTGCCATAGGAGATGTGAATACCTATCCAGAAAAATTAAAATTAATACTTTGTGGATTCCACGAAGCGACTTTAATGTGCCAAGCTGCTTACCGCATTATTAATCCAGGGAAAAGGTATGTGCTAAAATATACAACAGTGAGTGGTATCGACGGATTTGATGGATCGCGTAAAGAAGCCCCAAAAGCGGTGATTCAGGCTATTCAATAAAATTATAATTGTGTAACTTAGTCATTTAATTTACGATAATATTCACGAATGAAAAGCTATAATGTTTGCCTAAAAGATACCGTTAAAACATTTACTAAGCGCTTGTTCTATTCACTTTTTGATGAAGAACAACATAATGAATATGAAGCATATTTAGAATCGACATTTCTTAAAATCCTTGCCAAATTAAGTATTGAAAAGGGTGAGGAACACTGGGATACATTTAAGGAAAAATTGCCCGAATTAAGACTTATGTTGGATTTAGATGCCATAGCTTTTGAACGTAATGACCCAGCATCACATAGTTTACAGGAAATTTATTTGGCCTATCCCGGGTTTTATGCTATTTCTATTTATAGGCTAAGCCATCAGTTATACAAGCAAAAGGTCCACATATTGCCTAGAATGATGAGTGAGTACATTCATGGTATTACGGGTATCGACATACATCCAGGTGCGACCATTGGCAAATCGTTCTATATCGACCATGGAACGGGTATTGTCATAGGTGAAACTTCAATAATAGGCAATCACGTTAAAATTTACCAAGGGGTAACTCTTGGGGGTATTTCAGTAGCTAAAAGTTTGGCATCTACCAAACGACATCCTACCATCGAGGATAATGTATGTATTTACGCCAATGCCACTATTTTGGGAGGGGATATCGTTATTGGTAGAGATAGTGTTATTGGTGCAAACGTATGGATTACCCAATCGGTTCCAGAAAATTCATTGGTAACTTACCAAACCGAAATAAAAATTAGACCCAAAAAGAATGGCATTCGAAAATAGTATCATTGGTCAAATAGGTAATACGCCGTTGGTAGAGGCTACACATCTTATTTCAAAAAAAGGGGTAAGGTTGTTTTTAAAATTAGAAGGGAATAACCCCGGAGGAAGTGTAAAAGATCGACCTGCCTTTAATATGATTAGTGAAGCCTTAAAACGGGGAGATATTAAAAAGGGGGGTACTTTGGTTGAAGCCACTAGTGGTAATACAGGTATTGCTTTAGCATTTATCTCTAAGTTATTAGGGCTGAATATGATACTAATTATGCCCGAAAACTCCACTGTAGAACGAGTAAAAACAATGCGAGCTTATGGTGCTGAGGTTATTTTAACACCAGCTGATATCGGGATTGAAGGCTCCCGCGACTTGGCATTTAAGCTAAGGGACGAAAAAGGCTATACTCTTTTAAACCAGTTTGAAAATAACGATAATTGGAAAGCGCATTACAAAACCACAGGGCCAGAAATTTGGGAAGCGACTCAAGGTAAAATAACACACTTCGTATCGGCCATGGGAACTACCGGAACCATAATGGGAGTGTCAACCTATTTGAAAGAGAAAAATAAAGACATAACTATTATAGGAGCACAACCGGATGATAATTCCAGAATCCCTGGGATTAGAAAATGGCCTGAAGAATATGTGCCTAAGTTTTTTGATAGATCTAAAGTCGATGTGATTGTTGAAGTGACAGAAGCAGATGCTAAGGAAACCACACAAAAATTGGCGTGGGAAGAAGGGGTTTTTGCAGGGATGAGTAGTGGCGGATCTGTGTATTGTGCTTTAAAAATCGCTGAACAAATAAATGAAGGCCTTATTGTAGCGGTTATATGTGATCGAGGGGATCGCTATTTATCTTCAACCTTATTTGAGTAATGAAAGTAGTTTTTTCTTATTTCATAGGATAACAAAAATATAGTTGCTATTTTTGCCGTTCAGTTCATAAATGTACTAGTGTTATCAAGAAAGGTAGAGGGAATAGACCCGTTGAAACCTTGGCAACCCTTTTCCTAACAATCACACAAGGTAAAGAAGGTGCTACATTCTACTAACTGTATTTTGTTAGAAAGATAACGAAAAGTGTTTTCTTAGCTTTTCTTGATGACATATAGATATAAATAATGTCGAAATGTCGAAAATAAAACAGGCTTTACAAGATCGTATTTTAGTGTTGGATGGTGCTATGGGTACCATGCTTCAACAATATAAATTTACTGAAGCGGACTTTAGGGGGGAGCGCTTTAAAGATTATCCTGTACCCTTACAAGGGAATAACGATTTGTTGTCCATTACTCAACCTGAAGCCATTAAAACCATACACGCCAAATATTTTGAGGCTGGGGCGGATATTGTGGAAACCAATACCTTTTCGGGAACAACAATAGCAATGGCCGATTATCAAATGGAAGATTTGGTTTATGAACTGAATTATGAGTCGGCTAAGTTGGCCAAGGAAGTCGCAGTTGAATTTACAAAAAAAGAACCTTATAAACCACGCTTTGTAGCAGGATCCATTGGGCCTACAAATCGCACGGCCAGTATGTCGCCCGATGTTAACGATCCAGGATATCGAGCGGTTACCTTCGACCAGTTGCGCGTAGCTTACAAACAACAGGTAGAAGCACTTGTTGATGGTGGAGCCGATTTATTATTGGTGGAAACGGTTTTTGATACGCTTAACGCCAAATCGGCGTTGTTTGCAATTGAAGAAGTTAAGGAAGAAAGAGGAATCGATATTCCAATCATGTTGAGTGGAACTATTACAGATGCTTCTGGAAGAACCTTGTCTGGGCAAACGGCAGAGGCTTTTTTAATTTCGTTATCTCATATTCCTTTGTTGTCCATTGGGTTTAATTGTGCTTTGGGAGCCAATTTATTACAGCCCCATTTAGAGGCCATTGCCAATAAAACAGAGTTTGCCATATCGGCACATCCTAATGCAGGACTACCAAATGCCTTTGGAGAGTACGATGAAACTCCAGAGGAAATGGGTGAACAAATAGAGGAATACCTAAAAAAGAATTTAATAAACATAATAGGAGGTTGTTGCGGCACAACACCAGAACATATTAAAGTAATTGCCAATATAGCAGCGAAATATAAACCTCGTAATTTTGGCACCCTGAAAGCAGTCGAAGGGACTCATTAGTTATTAATGATGATTTTAGAAGTTAGCATATTATAGCATCTATGAAAGGATCTGTTATACATAAGTTAAAAACGTGTTTAGGCATGCGAAAGTATATCTTATTGGTGAATTGGGAAAGGGTATAAAATCATGAAATAGGATTCCGTAAATGGGATAATATCAAAAAAGGAAAGACTTGTTAAACCATTTTATAAGCCTTTTCTAGTGGTAGAACATATTAATAATGAAGATAAAACAAACAAAATACATGAAGCTTTCGGGACTGGAACCCCTAGTCCTTAACGAGAACAGCAACTTTATAAACGTCGGAGAACGTACCAATGTAGCAGGTTCCCGCATGTTTTTGCGATTGATAAAGGAAGGTAAGTTTGATGAGGCCTTAGATATAGCTCGTCATCAAGTAGAAGGTGGTGCACAAATCATTGACATTAACTTTGATGACGGACTTATAGATGGTAAGGAAGCCATGGTTAAGTTTCTAAATCTTCTTGGAGCTGAACCTGATATTTGTCGTGTACCCATAATGATCGATAGTTCTAAATGGGAGATTATCGAAGCAGGCTTACAAGTTGTACAAGGTAAATGTGTAGTGAATTCCATTTCACTTAAGGAAGGCGAAGACAAATTTATTTGGGAGGCCAAGCAAATTAAACGTTACGGTGCAGCGGTAATTGTTATGGCATTCGATGAAGTAGGACAGGCCGATAATTATGAAAGGCGTATAGAAATAGCAAAACGCTCGTATGATATTTTAATAAACAAGGTGAATTTTCCATCGGAAGATATTATTTTCGATTTAAATGTGTTCCCAGTGGCAACTGGGATGGAAGAACATCGAAAAAATGCTGTAGATTTTATTGAAGCCACGCGTTGGGTGAGGCAAAATTTAGAAAATGTAAGCGTTAGTGGAGGGGTGAGTAATGTGTCGTTTTCATTTAGAGGTAATAATGTGGTACGTGAAGCCATGCATTCGGTGTTTTTATATCATGCCATCCAAGCAGGTATGAATATGGGTATAGTAAATCCAACTATGTTGGAGGTGTACGACGATATTCCCAAAGACTTGTTAAAGCATGTTGAAGATGTTATTCTAGATAGGCGGGATGATGCTACTGAGCGCTTGTTGGAATTTGCTGAAACAGTAAAAGGTGTTTCCAAAGAAAAAACCGTTGACTTGTCATGGCGCAAAAAACCACTTCAGGAACGTATTACCCATGCTTTGGTAAAAGGTATTGATGCTTTTATTATTGATGATGTTGAAGAGGCTAGGCTGCAAGCCCATAGACCAATAGAGGTTATTGAAGGACATTTAATGATTGGAATGGACGTTGTGGGCGATTTATTTGGTGCGGGTAAGATGTTTTTACCACAAGTAGTTAAGTCGGCTCGAGTGATGAAAAAGGCCGTGGCGTACCTAAACCCGTTTATCGAAGCCGAAAAGTCCGATAAGCAAGAGCCTGTTGGCAAGATATTGATGGCGACTGTAAAAGGAGACGTACACGATATTGGTAAAAATATAGTGAGTGTGGTATTGGCCTGTAATAACTACGAGATTGTAGATTTGGGTGTGATGGTGCCACCTGAAAAAATTATAGAAACAGCCATAAAAGAACGGGTTGATGCTATTGGACTTTCGGGACTAATTACACCATCACTTGACGAAATGGTATACTTGGCCAAG
This sequence comes from Aestuariivivens sp. NBU2969, assembly GCF_019931125.1. Classification (NCBI taxonomy): domain Bacteria; kingdom Pseudomonadati; phylum Bacteroidota; class Flavobacteriia; order Flavobacteriales; family Flavobacteriaceae; genus Aestuariivivens; species Aestuariivivens sp. NBU2969. Next base: position 173,709 of record NZ_JAIOUU010000002.1, on the reverse strand, counting down.
GAAATGCAACGCCAAAATTTTGAGTTGCCATTACTTATTGGTGGAGCCACCACATCCAAAGCACATACTGCAGTTAAAATAGATATCCAATATCAAAATGCTGTGGTTCATGTCAATGATGCTTCAAGAGCGGTAACGGTAGTTGGTGATTTGTTAAACAAGAAAACGTCCCGTGAATATGTAACCAAGCTAAAAGCCGATTATGAAGATTTCCGTACTAAGTTTTTAAAGCGGGGCAAAGAGAAATCTTATATTTCAATAACTCAAGCACGCCAAAAAAAATATGTCATCGATTGGGATAATTCATCTATTGTTAAGCCAAAAGAATTGGGAGTTCAGGTATTAAAGCAATTAACTTTAAAGGATTTATTACCATTTTTAGATTGGAGTCCGTTTTTTAGAAGTTGGGATTTACATGGTAAATTCCCCGATATATTAAGCGATGAGGTTGTTGGAGAACAGGCAAAGCAGTTGTATGATGATGCTCAAGAGATGATTCAGCAAATTGTAGCCAAGCAAATGCTAAAACCGAAGGCAGTTTTTGGCTTATTTGAAGCCAATACCATAAATGATGATGATATTTATGTTCTAAAAAAAGGCAAGGAAATTGGCGTGTTCAGAACCTTGCGTCAACAGTTGAAAAAACGGGAAGGTATTCCAAATATTGCCTTGGCAGATTTTATAGCACCTAAGGAAACTGGCAAAACCGATTATATTGGAGCCTTTTGTGTCGCAATTTTTGGAGCTCAGAAATTAGCAAAATCCTATAAGGACAAAGGCGATGATTACAATGCTATTATGGTTCAAGCTGTAGCCGATCGATTTGCAGAAGCCTTTGCTGAATATTTACATAAGCAAATACGAACCAAGCATTGGGGTTATTCTGAAGATGAAGATTTAACTAATGACGATTTAATTAAGGAGAATTATAAAGGCATTCGCCCTGCGCCAGGTTATCCTGCCTGTCCAGATCATTTAGAAAAAGAAACCATTTGGCAGTTACTTGATGTTGAAAAGTTAATAGGGGTCAAGCTTACCGATAATTTGGCTATGTGGCCAGCAGCAGCTGTTTCAGGATATTATTTTGCAAATCCGGAAGCGAAATATTTTGGATTAGGTAAAATTACCGATGATCAGGTTACCGATTATGCCTTAAGAAAATGTATTGATAAGGATAAAGCTAGAAAGTGGTTGCATCCTAATATTGCCGATCAATAAACTTTAAGCATTATTGTTTGTTGCGACATCCTTTTGTTTTCAATTCGAGTATGTGAAGCAAGTATCGAGAATAACACAAAAGATATATTAGAATGTGTGACTCTGCATAAATAGAGTGACGCCTAATAATAAATTAACAATTTGTTGTATTTCGTCTAACGGCATAAAACTTAATTAGTGCAAATTTTGCAGTGAAAATAAAAAATATGAAAAAAAATAGAGCAGAATTAGTATTCTTTGTTCAGCTATTAATACTTACTGTTACTGCACTAACTATTGCTTATTTTTTTAAATAAAAAGAAAGGGCTATCGGGAATCATTTGTAAATTCGTGGCTAATTTAAGTGATACTGAAATAAATCAGCATAAATGAAAGTAACAGAGCACATAAAGAAAGCAAAAGGAGAAACCTTGTTTTCATTTGAGGTGATACCACCAAAAAAAGGTATGAACATTCAAGACTTGTATAATAATATAGATCCTTTAATGGAATTTAATCCTCCTTTTATTGATGTGACTACATCAAGGGAAGAATTTGTCTATATTGATAAGGGAAAAGGCCTGTTAGAAAAGCGAATTACTCGTATGCGCCCTGGAACTGTTGGTATCTGTGCTTCTATTATGCATAAATACAAGGTAGATGCTATTCCACATTTATTGTGCGGTGGATTTACAAAGGAAGAAACCGAATATGTGCTGGTAGATTGTCATTATTTGGGGATTGATAATGTTGTTGCCTTACGTGGTGATGCTAGAAAGGACGAACCTTATTTTGTGCCTACCACAGGCGGTAATGCTTATGCTAGAGAATTGGTTGAACAGATAACAAATTTAAATAAAGGGCAACATCTACATGATAATGTGGAAACAGAACATAATTATGATTTTTGTATTGGTGTGGCTGGTTATCCTGAAAAACACATGGAGGCACCCTCATTGGCTACCGATTTAAAACGTTTAAAAGAAAAAGTAGATGCTGGTGCAGACTACGTTATAACCCAAATGTTTTTTGATAATAAAAAGTATTTTGATTTTTTAAACAAGGCTAGAGAAATAGGGATTAATGTCCCTATTATTCCAGGTATTAAGCCTATTGCAGTAAAACGCCATTTACAGGTTTTGCCTCAAATATTTAAAATTGATTTACCCCAAGACCTTATTGACGCTGTTGAAGCCTGTAAGGATAATAAGGCGGTAAGGCAGGTTGGTATTGAGTTTGCTATACAGCAGTCGAAGGAGTTGAAAGAGGCAGGCGTACCATTTTTGCATTACTACTCCATGGGTAAAAGTGACAACATTAAAGCGATAGCATCAGAGTTATTCTAATAATTCATGTACTTTTGCCTGAGAACCAATCTACATGAGGCTAATAGTTTTATGTTTTTTATGTGCAGTTTGTAGGATGTCCTTTTCTCAGGACAAAGCATATACATCCTTTATTGATGTCAATTATTTTAGCGGGAATATTGCATTACATAACAATGATATACTACATTTAATACAAGGACATCCTGAAGGCGTTATTTTTGGATGGAATAAGAAAACCTATGGATTCAATGCATGGGAGCAAAGGTATAACTATCCCGATTATGGTATGTCCATAGCTTATCAAAACCTTAAAAATAAGGTGTTGGGTAATGTGGTGTCAGCTTATGTTCATTACAATTTTTACTTTTTTAAGAGATATTTAATGTTTCGTATTGGTCAGGGATTAGCTTATACCAATAATCCTTATAATAAGGAGAACAATTTTAGGAATATTGCATTTGGAACGCATATTATGAGTAGTACATACGCTTTATTGAATTACAAAAAAGAATGTTTGTTTGATAACATTGGATTTCAAGCAGGTTTATCTTTTATCCACTATTCCAATGCTAATGTAAAAGCTCCAAATACCAGTATTAATTCAATATCTTTAAATGTAGGAGTGACTTATAGATTAGAAGAAAATAGTCCTGAATATCAATACACTTTAATTGAAAATGACAGAGGATTTAGGCAATCCATAAAGTATAACTTGGTATTTAGAACAGGTGTTAATGAAAGTGATGTAGTGGGAAGCGGGCAATTTCCATTTTATATTGTTTCGGCTTATACCGATAAGCGCATTAATCGAAAAAGTGCCTTACAGTTGGGGGTAGATGTGTTTTTTTCAAACTTTTTAAAGGAATTGATCTATTATAAAAGCGTGGCTTTTCCAGAGGATAATATTTCAGGCGATGAAGATTTTAAACGTGTTGGTGTTTTTGTGGGACATGAATTGTTTATTAATAAAATATCCATATTGTCACAGTTGGGGTATTATGTTTATTATCCTTTTGATTTTGAAGGACGAACTTATTTTAGGATAGGTGTTAAACGTTATTTTGGCAACAAGTGGTTTGGAGCTTTGACATTAAAATCACATGGCGCAAAAGCTGAGGCGGTTGAGTTTGGAATTGGGGTTAGACTATAGTTTGTTATTCCTGAGAAGAGGAATCTTTTAAATTGAACTCTATAATGAATATATAGATTCCTGCTTTCGCAGGAATGACAGTAATGAAAAACATACTTTACATACTTACATTTATGTTGATTGTAGCTTGCAACAGTGAAGATGCAAACGATTGCTTTCAAAACACGGGAAGCATAGTTAGGCAGGAAATGGTGTTGGCTTCTTTTGATAAGGTTCTGGTGAATCGGGATATTGAACTGATTGTAAAGGAAGGTACGGAGCAAAAAGTGGTTATTGAAACGGGAAAAAACTTAATCAATGATGTTAAAGCTGTAGTTATTGATGGTCGATTATTATTAACCGATAACAATAGCTGCAATTATGTACGCGATTATGGGGTTACTAAAGTCTATGTAACTTCGCCCAATATTACCGAAATACGAAGTTCCACACAGTATGATATTAGTTCCAATGGGGTATTGACTTATCCCAGTTTAACCATTTTATCCGAAGATTTTAATGCGCCAGACACTTTTGCCAATGCTAATTTTAAATTACAGATAGATAACAATACATTCCGATTGGTGTTTAACAACTTGTCCAATGTCTATATTTCGGGCAAAACCAATAACTTACATATTACATTTGCCGCAGGAACATCTCGTTTTGAGGGTCGTGATTTGGTAGCTCAAAACGTGACGCTGTGGAACCGCAGTTCTAACGATATGATTGTTAACCCACAACAATCTTTAAAAGGAAAAATTTCAGGTACGGGCAATGTGATTTCAGTTAACGAGCCTCCTTTAGTTGAAGTGGAGGAATTGTATAAAGGCCAATTAATTTTTGAGTAAAATTTGTCATTCGAATGGAGGCTTTTAGTCGACTGAAGAATCTTTTTTGATTAGAGTACTTTCCTAACTTTCTGAAATAGAGACTGTGCAAGAGATTCTATCTATTATAGGAATGCAACCTTTAAAAATAGTAGAGGCTAGTGTCGAAATAGATTTTTATGATTGGTATAATCCCGTAGCCTGCTTGGCAATTTCTAACTCTTCATTTGTAGGAATGACTAAAATTTTTGCTTTTGAATGTAATGCGTTTATTTCCCTAATTTGGCCAGATCGCTCTTTATTTTTTTCTTCATCTAATATAATCCCAAGAAAATCTAGGTTTTCACAAACCATTTTTCTAATTAACACAGAATTTTCACCAATACCAGCTGTAAATACAATAGCATCCAATCCGTTTAAAATGGCAACGTAGCTACCAATGTATTTTTTTATGCGATACACATTCATTTGCAAAGCCAATTGGCAAGCTTTGTTACCTCTTTGGGCTTCAGCTTCAATTTCCCTTAAATCACTGAACCCAGTTAAACCGAACATGCCGCTTTGCTTTTGTAGAAGTGTATTGATTTCATCTAAACTATATTTGTATTTTTCGGCTAAATAAAAAATAATCGCAGGATCAATGTCACCAGAACGTGTTCCCATAATTAACCCGCTAACAGGTGAAAATCCTAAAGAGTGGTCAATACTTTTACCATCTTTAATAGCGGTCATGCTACACCCATTTCCTAAGTGTATGGTTATGATTTTTGAATCTTCTTTTCCTAAATATTTAACAGCTTGTTCTGAAACGTACTTATGGCTTGTGCCATGAAATCCATATACGCGAATGTTGTGTTTTTCCGAAAAATCGTTAGGTATAGCATATTTGTATGCATACTCTGGAATAGATTGATGGAAAGCTGTATCGAAAACAGCCACTTGCTTAGCGTTTGGAAAAATAGTAGCGGCAACTTCAATACCCTCTAAATTGGCTGGGTTATGTAAAGGTGCCAAAGCAGATAAGGCTTTAATCTTGGCTTTAACGGCTTCGGTAATCTCTGTGGTGTCACTAAAATGTTTCCCGCCATGTACAACGCGATGCCCAACAATGTCAATATCATCTGGAGATTTAATAATACCTGTGTTGTTATCTAAAAGTTGTTGAGACAAAAGCTCCAAGCCTATTTTATGGTTTTTTATAGGTGTAACCGTTTCTATGGTTTTTCCATTTGTTTTGAATTTGAATTTGGCATCTTCGAACCCAATACGTTCAATAAGTCCAGAACATAAAATAGTGGCTTCCGGCATGGAGAACAATTGAAATTTTAACGATGAACTTCCGGAATTTAAAACTAATACTTGCATAACTTATAGATCTTGGGCTTGAATGGCAGTTATTATAACAGTACTGTAAATATCGTCAGAAGTACAACCACGACTTAGATCATTAACAGGTTTGTTAAGCCCTTGAAGCATAGGGCCAATAGCTAATGCTCCAGTTTCTCGCTGTACCGCTTTATAGGTATTGTTTCCTGTGTTTAAATCTGGGAAAATCAATACACTGGCTTGACCTGCTACTTCGGATTCCGGTAGTTTACTTTTACCAATCCGTAAATCTACAGCAGCATCATATTGTATGGGGCCTTCAATTTTAAGGTTTGGTATTTTGTGTTTCGCGATTTCGGTAGCAGTTCTCACTTTATCCACATCGGCACCCTTGCCAGAAGCACCAGAGGAATAAGACAGCATGGCCACCTTTGGTTCTATGCCAAAATCCTTAGCGGTTTTAGCTGAGGATATGGCTATCTCTGCCAACTGCTCTGCATTAGGATTTGGGTTTATGGCACAGTCACCAAAAATAGATACCCTATCCTCTAAACACATGAAGAACACAGAAGAAACAATATTTACCCCAGGTTTGGTCTTAATAAATTGTAAGGCTGGACGTAAAGTGTGTTGAGTGGTATGTACTGCACCAGATACCATGCCATCGGCATGTCCTTTATAAATCATCATAGTGCCAAAATAGGACACGTCCGTCATCATGTCTCTAGCCATTTGTAGGTTTACATTCTTATGTTTTCTAAGTTCATAGAAGGTTTGTGCGTAATCTTCAAAATAGGGTGATTTTGTTGGAGAGACAATATTTATTTTAGTAATATCTAAAGGAATGTCCAATTTTACGATACGTTCTTTAATTTTGTCGACTTCTCCAATTAAGGTAATATCTACTACCTGGGCATCGATCAATCTAGAGGTTGCCCTCAATACACGTTCGTCGTAACCTTCTGGGAGTACAATATGTTTTTTGTTTTTTAAGGCACGTTGCAACAAGTTATATTGAAACATCCTAGGTGTGAAAATATCCGATTCGAAAGTAATTAAATCATTAGCCAGTTTTTCTGTATTTACGTGTTTTTCAAACGTAGCAATTGAGGTTTGGATTTTATCAATGTTTTCGGCATAGATCTTCGATTTAATTTTTCCAATTTCATTGGTCACAGCAAAGGTGCCACCCTGCACAGAAATAATGGGAACAATACTAGAAAGTCCTTCAATAAGTTTTAAAATAGGATCTTCGGGAATGAGTCCCCCTGTTAAAACAATACCCGAAATTTTAGGATAGTTTTTTGATATATTGGCCTGTAAAGCACCTAAAATAAGGTCAGCACGGTCTCCTGGGGTAATTACTAAAGCATTTTCTTTTAAATGAACAAGGTAGTTGCGCAGTTGCATAGCTCCTACACTAAAGCTTTCGGATTGGTTGTTTATTAATTCTTTGCCAAAAAGGACGTTACCATTTAAGGTTTTTACTATTTCCTTAATGGTGGGGTTGGCCAAGCTTTTAATTTTGGGTATTACACTTATGTCTGTACTATTAGGAATACGATTTTGAAGCTGAACCTTTAATGTTGAAACAAAGTCTGATTCAATTTTGTTGGTCATTATGGACAGTACATCAACATCTTCTTTATAAGTATCGTGTGCCAGTTGGACACTATCAACAATTTCCTCAAGCGTTTTATTGTTGCCTTGCATGACGATTATAACAGGCAGTCCCAAATTTTTTGAAATTAGGATATTAATGTCTAATTCCAGGCTTGAATTTTCATGAGAAAAATCGGTACCTTCAACGAGTACAAAATCAAAACGTTTTTCCAGCTTCTTATATTTCTTTATGATTTCATCAATAACATGTCCCGATTTACCTTGATTGTATAGGTTAAGTACTTCATTTCTGGTATAGACATAGGTATTTTTATAATCTATATTAATATCAAAATAAGATACTACCGTATTGATATGGTTGTCCTTTTCTTCGTTTTCAGTATCTTCTATAATGGGTCTAAAATAGCCTACCTTTGCGGTTTTTCCTAAAAGCATACGCATTAAACCCAATACAACAACAGATTTGCCGCTATTAGGTTCTATAGTTGCTACATAAATTCCTTTGCTCATGGTGTTTTAGAGTATCTAGTATTTGTCAATGCAAAATTAAGGTCTAAAGTTTAGGACAAAGATGATATTTGTCATGCATTTGTTTAAAATATGACTGGTTATAATATTTTAAAATGATTTAATTTTTGGTCAAATCCCTAAACAAACTTTCCAAACTTGCGTTTTTTTGATTTAGTTGAAGGATTTTTAATTGGTTGTCGTAGGCAAAGTCAAAAACATGAGAGCGCATATCTTCCGAAGTGTTAAAGGTGATTTCATAAACAAAATCATGAATATTTACCACGCGATCTACTTTGGGAAGGGCTAATAAAAAGGTGTCTTCCACACGATAATCAAACTCTACAATTACGGTCTGTTCTTTTTTCTTTCTTAAGTCTTTCAAGTTATTATCAGCAACTATTTCACCTTTGTTAATAATAATTACCCTGTCGCACATGGCTTCGACTTCCTGCATAATATGGGTGGATAGAAATACGGTTTTGGTTTTGCCTATTTGTTTTATCAAATGTCGAATATCAACCAACTGATTGGGGTCTAATCCAGTGGTTGGCTCATCCAAAATGAGCACATCGGGATTGTGTAATAGAGCACAGGCCAATCCTACCCGTTGACGGTAGCCCTTAGAAAGCTGTCCTATTTTTTTATGTGCTTCAGGCGTTAGACCTGTAAGTTCAATAACCTCATCGATACGTTCCTTTTTCACATTATAGATATTGGCATTAAAGTTTAAGTATTCCCTAACATAGAGTTCTGTGTATAAGGGGTTATGTTCTGGCAAATAACCTACACTTTGTTGTACACTTTTAGGATTGTTATTTACATTAAAACCATTAATTTTTGCACTACCACTTGTGGCTTTTAAATAAGTTGTTAATATTTTCATCATGGTTGATTTTCCAGCACCATTAGGCCCTAAAAAGCCAACTATCTCTGGTTTATCAATGGTAAAAGATATTTTGTTTAGTGCTTTTTGGTTACCGTAAAGTTTTGTAATACCTATAACTTCTATTGACATATTTAAAATAGTTTGTTCAAAAGTAATGATTATCTAACGTATTGTGTGATTTGTTGTAAAATCTTTAAATCTTTTACAAAAATGCAAAAAAACGTTTTTTAGTATTTTAATATTTTAAAATATTATTTACTTTAGCCGCATAATTATGACAGCAACAGGACATTATACATATTTTAACAATTGGTTTTATTTCTTTTTTAGCTAAAGGAACGAGACGTTGTATGTATAATTTAAAGTATAAATTTAATATGGGGTCTCGATGAAAATCGAGACTTTTTTTTATGATTAAGACAGTAGCTATACAGGGTGTAAAGGGATCGTTCCATCATATTGTATCCCAGCAGTTTTTCAACAAAGATGTTGAAGCTATTGAGTGCTTGACATTTGATAGGGTAGTTGAGGCTCTACTTAACCAAGAATGTGATGCCGCTATCATGGCTCTAGAGAATTCTATTGCGGGATCTATATTGCCAAATTATGCACTTATTGATGGTTGTAATTTGCATATTGTTGGAGAACATTATGTTGATGTTCAGCATAATTTAATGGTTTTGCCTGGACAAAGTATTCAGGATATTGAAGAGGTATATTCACATCCCATGGCTTTGCTACAATGTAAGGAGTTTTTCAAAAAGTACCCACATATTAAGTTGGTTGAAGATAAAGATACTGCCGAGGTTGCACAACGTATTCAGAAAAAGCAGTTGAAAGCTGTTGGAGCTATAGCCAGTGTTTTGGCTTCTGAAATTTTTGAGCTTGATATTTTGGCCCATAGCATTCAAACCATTAAACATAACGAAACCCGTTTTGCCATTGTAAAGCGAACCAATTCTGAAGTACCTGAAAGTGAAATAAACAAAGCCTCAATAAAGTTTGAAACCGATCACAAGCGAGGTAGTTTAGCGACCATATTAAACGTTATGAGTGATTGTAAACTTAATTTAACTAAGATACAGTCTATGCCAGTGGTAGAAACGCCTTGGAAATATTCTTTTTTTGTTGACGTTACATTTCAAGCTTATTTGGATTTTAAAAAAGCCAAATCCGTAATAAAAATTATGGGCCATAATTTAAAAGTTTTAGGGGAATATAAAAATGGGAAGTCATGATTGAAGTAGCAAATAGATTGCATACTGTAGAGGAATACTACTTCTCAAAAAAACTACGGGAAGTAAATTTGCTTATTGCAAGTGGTAAACCTGTAATCAATTTAGGTATTGGTAGTCCTGATTTAAGTCCGCCACAAAAAGTGGTTGATGCTATTGCCAATAGTTTGTTCGATTCCAATGCGCATAAATACCAAAGTTATCAGGGGCTACCAGAGCTTAGGGAGGCTATGGCTACTTTTTATAAGGCACATTATAACGTGTCTTTAAGCCCGAAATCTGATATTTTGCCGCTTATTGGAAGTAAGGAAGGTATTATGCATATTTCCATGGCTTACTTAAATCAAGGCGATGCAGTATTGATACCTAATCCTGGGTATCCAACTTACCAATCGGTTACAAAACTTATGCAGGCGACACCTGTTTTTTATGAGCTGGACGAAAGGAATAACTGGCAGCCAGATATTAAGGCCTTAGAACAAAAAGACTTAAGTAAAGTAAAACTCATGTGGGTCAATTACCCACATATGCCAACGGGAGCTGTGCCTAGTGAGCACACCTTTAGGGAATTGGTGGATTTTGCAAAGCGCCATGATATTTTAATTATAAACGATAATCCGTACAGTTTTATATTAAATGATAATCCTACAAGTATTTTAAATATTGAAGGAGCTAAAGATGTCTGCTTAGAGTTAAATTCATTAAGTAAGACTTTTAATATGGCAGGGTGGCGTGTAGGTATGGTTGTCGGTAATGGTGATCATATTAATAATATATTGAAGGTTAAAAGTAACATGGATTCCGGTATGTTCTATGGTATACAAAAGGGAGCTATTGAAGCCTTGAATTGCTCGAAAATGTGGTTTGTTACACTTAACAGTGTTTATAAAAAGCGTCGGGATTTAATATGGAAATTAGCAGAGTCTCTTAATTGTACTTACGATAAGAAAGCTTCTGGATTATTTGTTTGGGCAAAATTACCTGCTTTTGTTAATGCGGAAGAATTTATTGATTTAGTATTAAAAGAGCATCATATTTTCATAACGCCCGGAACTATTTTTGGAAGTAAAGGAGAAGGTTACATACGTTTTTCATTATGTGCTCAAACCGAAGATTTAGAAGAAGCAATAACTAGAATTAAATAGGTAAGAGGTTCCGATAGTAATCTGGAATAATGGCAGATTGTAGTAGAAAAAAAATAATAATTAAAGTTCTCTCCGTTTGGAGGGATGCCGTAAAGGGGTGACAAAGGAAATGAAACAGATTTATGCTTTAGGAGTAGGTTTAATTGGAGGTAGTTTGGCAAAGGATATTAAACGCCATGATCCTGAAGTGGTTATACATGGAATTAGTAGAAAGGATGCAACACTTAATGAAGCCCTGTCCTTAAAATTAATAGATAAAAAGGCGACATTGGAAGATCTATCAAAAGCCGATTTGGTCATTGTCTCTATTCCTGTAGATGCCACGGTAAAATTATTACCAACCATTTTAGATAAGATTCCAGATACAGCATTGGTTATTGATGCAGGTTCTACAAAAGAAGCTATTTGTAAAGCTGTGGAAGATCACCCAAAGCGAAGAAATTTTTTGGCCATGCATCCTATTGCGGGTACGGAATTCTCGGGGCCTAGTGCAGCGATCGATAATTTGTTTGTAGGCAAAACAAATATTATTTGTGAAGTTGAAAAAACAGCATTCAAGCTACAGGAAAAAGCCTTAAAGCTGTTTGAAGCCATAGGGATGCGCATTCGGTATATGAATCCTGTTGCCCATGACAAGCACATTGCTTATGTATCGCATTTATCACATATTAGTTCTTTTATGTTGGGAAAAACGGTTATTGAGAAGGAGAAAAATGAGCGCGATATTTTTGATATGGCAGGCAGTGGATTTGCGTCGACGGTTCGATTGGCTAAAAGTTCTCCGGAAATGTGGGCACCCATATTTAAGCAAAACAAAGCTAATGTTATTGAGACTCTAGAAGAGTATATCAATAATCTTATGCTTTTCAAGGCCTTTATGGAGGAAGATGATTATGAGGCCATTTTTAATGAAATGAAAGACGTCAATCATATAAAAGATATTTTAAACGGAATAATCTAAAAGGTTGAAGTAAAAAATTAAATATTAAAACTAAAATAAATTTATAAATAGATTTTTCCGAAGGAAAAAATCTGAAAGACAAAAGGGATATGGAAAACAAGAAAGAAATGAGAACTTGGTTAGATGATTTAAACTTAGATCATCCGTTAGTTATTGCAGGGCCATGTAGTGCTGAAACCGAAGAGCAAGTGCTTAAAATTGCTAACGACTTAAAGGATACCGATGTCAATTATTTTAGGGCTGGAATATGGAAACCTAGAACCCGTCCAGGTATGTTTGAGGGTGTTGGGGCTTTAGGTTTAAAATGGTTGCAAACGGTAAAGCAGGAAACTGGTATGAAAGTGTGTACCGAAGTTGCCAATGCAGCCCATGTAAAATTAGCTTTAGAGCATGATGTAGATTTACTTTGGATAGGTGCTCGTTCTACGGTAAGTCCATTTATTATGCAGGAAATAGCTGATGCTTTAGAAGGTACCGATAAGCCAGTTTTAGTAAAGAATCCTGTTAATCCAGATTTATCGTTGTGGTTAGGTGGTATTGAACGCATTTATAGTTCTGGTGTTAAGAATATTGGAGCTATTCACAGAGGATTTTCAACCTACCAAAAGACCAAATATCGTAATATTCCAGAATGGCAATTGGCTATTGAGTTTCAGAATAGGTTTCCAGATATTCCACTAATCAATGATCCGTCTCACATTACAGGTAATCGTAACATGATTTTTGATGTGTCCCAAGAGGCACTGGATTTAAATTTTGATGGCTTAATGATTGAGACACATATCGATCCAGATAATGCTTGGAGTGATGCCGCACAACAAGTAACACCATCAACCTTGGTGCAAATAATGAGAGATTTGAAAATAAAGAAAGAAACCGATGCTGAAGCAGAATATGTTAATGCACTTAATAATTTAAGGGCTCAAATAGATGTTGTGGATAACCAGCTCATAGAACTATTAGGCAAACGTATGAAGGCAGCCGATGGTATAGGAGAACTTAAAAAGAGTAAAAACGTAGCGGTTTTACAATCTAAGCGTTGGAATGAAATTTTAGGTAAAATGGTGCTGGAAGGTGAGCAACATGGTTTAAGTGAAGAGTTCATTTTAAAAATGTTTAAGGCTATTCACCAAGAATCGATTAATCATCAAGAAAAGATTATTAATGGGTAGTTTATAAAAAAGCCTCGCTAGGCGAGGCTTTTTTATAAAAATATAATTACTGTCTGTTTCTTTTAAAAATATATCTAGTAATGAAAATACCTTGGCCATCATCTTTCCCACTATCACTCTCAACAGCACTAGTAACAAAGGCTAGTTCCCAGCCTTCTTCAATCATGGCATTAACTTTAGAGCTAACTACGGCATCGTTGGCTGCAATATTTTGAAATCTAATACCGGCAATATTGTAAAAGTTAAGTAGTTTGGTTTCTTCAAAATCTTTCACTCTAATATCTTTTCTATTCGACTTATTTCTTGTGTGGTCTTCTTCAGTTTGTTCAGATGTAAACTCTTTATAGTCTCTTTCACCAACGGAAGAAATTATGCGTGATCTTCCCAAGCCGCTAGGCACTATAGATTCAACAGTTGTTATAATTTTGTACTCAATTTGAGCATTAGTTTCAATAAAGGAAAAGAAACACAGGCTTAATAGAATTAATAATTTTTTCATAATGTGATGAATTTTGAAGTTAAGTGACCAATTTAACTATTTTTCTAACGGGAATAATTACTTTTTTTCAATTACTTTTGAAAATAATGACAGGAACAGTTTATAAATCTACAGGTAGTTGGTATACGGTTAAAACCGAATTAGGTCATGTATATGAATGTAGGATAAAAGGAAAGTTCCGCATCAAAGGGATTAAGAGTACCAACCCTATAGCTGTTGGAGATGTAGTGGATTTTGAATTGGAAACCAATAGTGACAATGTTTCAGGAATTATCCATAAGATACACGATAGAAAAAACTATATTGTTAGAAAGGCAGTGAACCTATCTAAACAAACCCATATCATCGCCACAAATTTAGATCAGGTATTTCTAATGATTACCATTAACAATCCTCCTACATTAACTAGTTTTATTGATCGGTTTTTGGTAACGGCCGAAGCCTATTCCATTAAAACTATTCTTCTTTTCAATAAAGTTGATACATACAATGATGAGGCCCTTATGGAAGTAAAATATTTAGCCCATGTGTATCGTAATATAGGCTACGAGTGTATTGGAATTTCTGCTAAAACAGGAAAAAATATAGAAAAGGTTAAGGCGCTTATGACGGGTAAGGTAAGTATGTTTTCGGGGCACTCCGGTGTTGGAAAATCGACTTTGGTCAATGCTATTGAGCCTACATTGGATTTAAAGACTAAGGAAATTTCCAGTTTGCACTTGCAAGGTCAACATACCACAACCTTTGCTGAAATGTTCGATACAGGTTTTGGAGCAAAAATAATAGACACTCCTGGTATAAAAGGTTTTGGAGTTGTGGATATGGATAAAGAAGAAGTGGGGGATTATTTCCCAGAAATTTTTAAACTCAAACAAGATTGTAAGTTTAACAATTGCCTACACATACAAGAACCTAAATGTGCAGTAAAAAGGGCTTTAGATAATGACGAGATTGCTTATTCACGGTATAGGAGCTATTTGCAAATACTACAGGGAGAAGAAGAGCATTATAGAACCGATAATTGGGATAATTAGAAAACAGTTAAGATAACGATAGGAATATGAAAATAGTCATCCAAAGAGTATCTAAAGCTAGTGTAATTATCCAAGACAAAAAAGTAGCTTCAATAGACGATGGGCTTTTAATATTTCTTGGTATTGTTGAGGAAGATTCTTTGGAAGATATTAAGTGGTTATCCAATAAAATAGTTAACCTACGTATTTTTAATGATGAACAAGGTGTGATGAATAAGTCTTTAATCGACAACAAAAAGGATGTTGTCGTTGTGAGTCAATTTACCTTGCACGCTTCTACTAAAAAAGGGAATCGACCCAGCTATATTAAAGCTGCTAAACCAGATGTTGCTATTCCATTATATAAATCTTTCATAAAACAGTTGGAAAACGATTTAAGAAAGTCGGTTCAAACCGGTCAGTTTGGAGCCGATATGAAGGTGGAACTAGTCAACGATGGGCCAGTGACCATTATAATTGATTCAAAACAAAAAGAATAGGTTAGTTTAGCATTATGACCTAATTTTTAAGAATTTTTTTTCATTTTTCAACAAATTTCTTACATCCTTTTTTTATATTTGAAACACAGGATTTTTGTATATCCTATTTGCTACAGGTTTAAAATTCTGAACTTCTCTCAAAACATTTTATTGAAAAACATCGTAAGCGTTGTGCTATGAAAATTAAATTATTGCTTCCCCTTTTTATATTGTTTTATAACGGTAATTTCATCTACTCTCAAGGCAATACATACTCTGTTTCAAATATTTCAGACGAATTAAAAAAAAATGCTAATGCTGTTATTAGATTGAATGATATACAAATTGTTATTGAATCGCAAAGAAAAATTAAGACTTCCTTGCACAGAGTAGTTACTGTTTTAAATGAAAAAGGAGATCGATATTTAAATGCAGGTGTTGGATTTGATAATTACATTAAAGTCAAATCGATACAAGCAATTGTTTTTGATGAATTTGGCGAAGAAATCAAAAAAATTAAAAAAAAGGACTTTATAGATCATAGTGCAGTCGATGGTGGTACTCTGTATTCTGATTCTAGAGTATTGTTTATGGCTTATACACCAATAAAGTACCCTTATACAGTTAGTTTTACCTGTGAGATTGAATCTGTTAGTACAGCGTTAACACCAATGTGGAGGCCAATTAATGATTATTATGTAAGCATAGAAAAAGATACTTACACTTTGAATGATTTTGCTAACCTGGGACTAAGATTTAAAGAGAAAAACTTTGATGGCTATAATATAGTTTCCAATACTACAAATACTTCATTGTCTTATGCCATTTCTAATGTTCCATCTTTAAAACCAGAAGATTTGAGTCCTAGCTTTTCTAAAATCACACCTCAGGTTATGGTTGCAACTGAAAAGTTTCATTATAATGGAGTCGATGGTCAAGCTAAAGATTGGATGGAATTTGGAGCATGGATTAAGAATTCGCTATTGGATGGTAGAAATGAAGTGACTGAAAAAACAAAACAGGCAATACTCTCATTAGTGGAAGGTATAGATGATCCTCTTGAAAAAGCCAAAAAGATTTATGAATTTGTTCAGGAAAATACAAGGTATATAAGTGTTCAAGTTGGAATTGGGGGAATACAGCCTATTGCCGCAATAGAAGTGGATAAGGTAAAATATGGAGACTGCAAAGGGTTAACAAATTATACCCAATCTCTTCTTGAAATAGCAGGTATTACTTCATATTATTCTGTAGTAGAGTCGGGTAGAGAAATTGTTGATTTTGATACGGATTTTGCATCCTTAGCACAAGGAGATCATATTATATTAGGAATTCCATCCGAAGATAAGATGATTTGGCTTGACTGTACGAGTCAAGTTCACCCTTTTGGATTTATAGGTAGTTTTACCGACAATAGAAACGTACTTGCTATAAAAGGTGATACTGGAGAAATAATTAAAACTACAGTCTATCCAGATAAAGATAATTATCAACTTACTATAGCTGAAGTTGAGCTTAATCCTGATGCTAGCATAGCATCTGATGTGTCTATAAAGACCAAAGGGATTCAATACGATAAACGATTTGGTATTGAACGAGAATCCAAAAAAAATGTTATCGAATATTATAAAGAGTACTGGAGCAATGTAAATAATTTAGAGGTTCTTGATTATACCTTTGAAAATAATAAAGAAATAGTAGAATTTACAGAAACAATTAAGTTTTATGCGTCAAACTATGCTTCTTCAAGTGGAGACAAGCTCATTTTTGCACCCAATACATTTAACAAAAATTCATTTGTTCCTAATAGGTATAGAAATAGAAGATTGCCTGTTGAAATACAAAGAGGTTACTTGGATGAAGATGTTTTTATTTACAAAATACCTATGGATTTTGAGGTTGAGTCTATACCCGATAATATTCAAATTAAAAATAAGTTTGGAGAATATAGTGCCGAGTATATTGTTCGGGATAGTGAAATTCAATACAAAAGAAAACTGTTAATTTCAAAAGGTGATTTTCCAAAGTCTGACTATGATTCATACCGAAATTTTAGAAAAAAGATAGCAAGTAACGATAATTCCAAGATAATATTAAAAAAAACATCTAATCATGATTAAAAAAATCAGTCTAATAGTATTTATAATATCGATTCAGTTTAATTTTTCGCAAGAAATAGATTTTGGTAAGGTATCTAAAGAGGAATTATTGGAAGAATCCTATGTTCAGGACCAATCGGCAAATGCAGTTGTGTTATATAGACATCAAAACACCTATTTATTGTCTACAAATGTTAATACGGAATTATTGACCGAGATCCACGAACGAGTTAAAATATATAATAAAGAGGGTTTTGATTATGCTACGCATGAAATAGATTTGTTTAAGAGTGGCAGTGCTAGAGAAACCGTAACTAAAATTAAAGCCTTTACCTATAATATTGAAAATGGGAAAATTGTTGAAACCGCTTTAGATAAAGACCAAATTTTTAAAAATGAAGTGAGGTATAATTATGATCAAACAAAGTTTACCATGCCAAATGTAAAGGAAGGCTCTGTAATTGAATATAAGTATACCATTAGGTCACCGTTTTATTTTGATATTGATGAGGTTAGGCTACAGTATGATGTCCCAATTAAAAAGATGGAAGTGGAAATAAGGACACCAGAAGGCTATAGGTTTAATAAAACAAGTAAAGGCTATTTAAGTTTTTATCCTAAAGTGGAGACAAAGCGTGACAATAGAATAGGCATGAATGTGGTATCAACAAAATACTTTTTAAATAATGTCCCAGCTCTTAAAGATGAAAGTTATGTAGATAATATAGATAACTATAGGGCAGGAGTATTATTCGAACTAGTATCTGTAGAGTTACCAGGATATTATAAAAGTTATTCGCGATCTTGGGGTGATGTAGCGCAATATATTGGAAATACTGATGATTACAAGAATAAATTGGATAAGACAAATTCCTTTAAAGACGAATTGGAAGAGCTTTTGTCTGGTAAAACAGATCAAATTGAAAAAATGGGACTCATTTTCAAATATGTTAAAGATAATATTAAATGGAATGGAATAGATGGAAAGGGATTTTATTATGGTATTAAGAAAGCATTAAAGGAAAAAAAAGGAAATACAGGAGATATAAACTTAACATTAATAGCCATGTTAAGGGACGCAGGTATAAAAGCCAATCCAGTAGTAATAAGTACCAAAGACAATATAATCCCTTTTTTCCCAACGGTAGATAGGTTGAATTATGTTATTGCTTATGCTGAAATTGACGATAAGAAATACTTTATGGACGCTACTGACGAATTTAGTGACATAAATTTATTACCCGTTAAAGATTACAATTGGAAGGGGATATATATAGATAATGACAATTTGGTTTGGAAACAAATAGAAATTCAAACTCCCGAAGCTGCCATTTCTCAATATTCAATAACTGCAAGTTTGAATGAAGAAGGAGAAGTTAATGGCCATTTAATGTCAAGACATACAAATCATAGTGCTTATAAATTTAGAGAGGCATATAAAAAAGCAGATGAGGAGAACTTTATTATCAATTTAGAAGAAAAGTACGATAATATTGAAATATCTAATTATGAAGTAAAAAATACTGAGACATATGATGGTTATGTTTCCGAATCTTTTGACTATTATCAGGAAACGGGGGCAGATATAATTGATGATAAAATTTATATTCACCCAATGTCCTTTTTAAGGATTAAAGAAAACCCATTTAAGCTTGAGGAAAGAAAATTTCCGATTGATTTCGGGTATCCGTTTAGTCAAAAAGCGGTGGTGACTATTGAAATACCTAATAATTACCAATTAGAGTCTCAACCTGAACCTGTAGTTATGAAAATACCAGACGACTTAGGTTTATTTAAGTTTATACCAAAAGTGGTTGGTAATAAAATACTTTTAATGGTTGATTTTGAGATAAGTAATGCACAGATATATCCAGATCATTATTTATTTTTGAAAGAATTTTTTAATCAAATGATTATAAAAGAAAATGAACAAATAGTTCTAAAAAAGGTATAGATGGACATAAAAAATGCACAGAAGGTAGTAGACGATTGGATTAAAGCACACGGAGTTAGGTATTTTAATGAGCTTACCAATATGGCGCAGCTTACTGAAGAAGTAGGTGAAGTAGCGCGTATTATTGCTAGACGTTATGGTGAACAAAGTGAAAAAGAAAGCGATAAGGATAAGGACTTAGGTGAGGAATTGGCTGATGTGCTTTTTGTTTTATTATGTTTGGCCAATCAAACAGGAACCGATTTGGAACAGGCATTTGACAAAAGAATGAATAAAAAAGCAAAACGTGATCACGATAGGCACCATAATAATAAAAAGTTGAAATGAATACTTTAAAATAAATTGGTTTAAGAATTAAAACTATACTTAAAAAAATAGCAAGTTTCGTAGCATTAATCTCGATTATCGAGTAAATTTGCAGGCTTAATAAGCAAGGCAATTTTACAATGGATATTATACTTCGCCAATCTAAAATCGTAAATCGTAAATCTGAAATCACAATAACGGGTTCAAAAAGTGAATCCAACCGTTTGTTGCTGCTCCAAGCTTTGTATCCAGAATTGAAACTTAACAATGTGTCAAATTCCGATGATAGTAATTTAATGACCAATGCGTTAAGCTCAGATGCTGAGATTGTGGATATTCATCATGCAGGAACAGCGATGCGATTTTTAACAGCTTATTTCTCAATTCAAGAATGTAGGGAGGTTGTCTTAACAGGATCCAAACGTATGAAGGAACGTCCTATAAAAATTTTGGTTGAAGCCTTACAGGAACTAGGTGCAGATATTGCTTATGAAGAAAATGAGGGGTATCCACCCATTCGAATAAAAGGTAAAAAACTTACCAAAAATAAAGTATCGCTAAGGGCTAATGTAAGCAGTCAATACATATCGGCACTTTTGTTAATCGCTTCGAGATTGGAAAATGGAATTCAGTTGCATCTAGAAGGGGAGATCACATCTGTTCCTTATATAAAAATGACCCTGGCTTTATTGGACGGACTTGGTATTGAAAACACATTTATTGGTAATACAATCACGGTAAAACCAAAAACCGAAAGCCCAGAGC
The DNA here is from genome assembly GCF_019931125.1 of Aestuariivivens sp. NBU2969. NCBI lineage: Bacteria > Pseudomonadati > Bacteroidota > Flavobacteriia > Flavobacteriales > Flavobacteriaceae > Aestuariivivens > Aestuariivivens sp. NBU2969. The sequence goes on along the minus strand of NZ_JAIOUU010000002.1, from coordinate 153,252 downwards.
CTAAAACGTTGACCGTAGAATCCGATTGGTCTTCGGCTTCCTATTTTTTTAGTATTATAGCACTGTGCGATGTTGGTACTGAAATTACTTTATCCTCATACAAGGCAAACTCATTACAAGGTGATTCGGCTTTAATTGAATTTTATAAACATTTTGGGATAGAGACTGTTTATGGAAACAATACTATTAAGCTTAAAAAAGTTTCGGAAGTAAATAAAGAACAAACAATCGCATTCGATTTAACTGAATCGCCAGACATCGCACAAACCATTTCAGTGACTTGCTTTGCACTTGGTATAACCTGTAACTTAACAGGATTGCACACCCTTAAAATAAAGGAAACAGATAGATTAGTGGCCTTAAAGGCCGAAATTGAAAAATTAGGAGGAGTTGTTAAGATTACGGATAAGTCATTGCATCTTTCAGCTTCAGAGCATATTAATGAAATGGTTGCAATAGATACGTATAACGATCATAGAATGGCTATGGCTTTTGCACCGTTAGCTTTAAAAGTTCCCATAATTATAAATGATGCCATGGTGGTCTCTAAGTCCTATCCAACCTTTTGGGAAGATTTGCAAACTTTGGGTTTTCAAATTGCAAAATAAAAATCACCCATTTACTTGACAACCCCTACCTAGACATTGTATATTTGCAACTTTCTTAAAAAGAAGCAATAAAAATAAACACATGAAACTTTAATCGAGTTAAGCGGATTGTTTAGTGAATGACGCTTAGAAAGTTACATGTGACCTTTGAAAAAAATAAATACTAACACATGAAATTATCAAACTTTGGTTTCAATTTACCAAGCGATTTATTAGCAGAATACCCTTCAGAAAATAGGGATGAGGCACGTTTAATGGTTTTAAATAGAAAAGACCAAACCATTGAACATAAATATTTTAAAGACCTTATCGATTATTTTAATGAGGATGATGTATTGATTTTAAACAATACTAAAGTGTTCCCTGCTAGGTTATATGGAAATAAAGAAAAAACAGGTGCGCGTATAGAAGTATTTTTATTAAGGGAACTTAATGAGGAACAACGTCTTTGGGATGTTTTGGTAGACCCGGCTCGTAAAATACGAATTGGCAACAAGTTGTATTTCGGTGATGATGATACCTTAGTGGCAGAAGTTATAGATAATACAACTTCTAGGGGTAGAACCCTTCGTTTTTTATATGATGGATCTTATAAAGAGTTTAGAAATAAGCTCAAAGAACTTGGTGAAACTCCGCTTCCAAAATATATAAAGCGTGAGGTAGAGCCGGAAGATGAAGATCGTTATCAAACCATCTATGCAAAAAATGAAGGCGCTGTAGCAGCTCCAACAGCTGGATTGCACTTTTCTAAACACTTGTTAAAGCGTTTAGAAATAAAAGGAGTTAATTTCGCTGAGGTAACATTACATGTTGGTTTGGGTACTTTTAATCCTGTTGAAGTTGAAGATCTCTCCAAACATAAAATGGATAGTGAAGAATTGACTATAGATGCCAAAGCCGTACAAACTGTTAATTTAGGTATTCAAAATAAAAAACGTGTTTGTGCTGTAGGTACCACAGTTATGCGAGCTATTGAAAGTGCAGTATCATCTAACGGTATGTTAAATGAAATGGATGGTTGGACCAACAAGTTTATTTTTCCACCGTATGATTTTAGTATAGCAAATTGTATGGTTACCAATTTCCATACACCAAAATCAACCTTGTTGATGATGGTATCTGCCTTTGCTGGTCATGATTTTATAAAGAGGGCCTATGAAGAGGCTATAAAGGAAAAGTATAAATTTTACAGCTATGGTGATGCCATGTTAATCTTATAAAGTATATGCCCTGACTAGTTCAGGGCTTTTTTGTTTTTGAACATTAACGTACTTATAAGTGTTGGTTGGACTTTTTTAGTAGTCTTTATCGTAAATACTTTAGGAACACCTTGGTCTTCAATGTAAAGAGCTCCAACAAAATTTCTATGCCTAACGCAAAAAGAATTGTAGTATGAAAATCGTTAAACCATAATGCTTCAATAGCAATTCCTTTCACTATTTTTGTACCACTTATGGGAGCTAACAAAAAAGATATACGTGCATTTACCAAGGAACAGTTACGCGACTTCTTTGTAAAACAAGGTGATAAGGCCTTTCGGGGAAATCAGGTATACGAGTGGCTTTGGCAAAAATCGGCGCATACTTTTGATGATATGACCAATATATCGAAGTCAACTCGACAAATGCTTGAGGATAACTTCGTTATTAACCACATTCAAGTGGATAACATGCAACGTAGTAGTGATGGAACTATTAAAAATGCTGTAAGGCTTCACGATGGTTTAATTGTGGAATCGGTTCTAATACCTACATCTACAAGAACTACGGCCTGTGTATCCAGTCAGGTTGGCTGTAGTCTAGATTGTAAATTTTGTGCTACGGCACGGTTAAAGCGTATGCGCAATTTAAACCCCGATGAGATTTATGATCAGGTGGTGGCAATCGATAATGAGAGTAGGTATTACCATAACCGTCCATTAAGCAATATTGTGTTTATGGGTATGGGCGAACCACTTATGAATTACAATAATGTGCTAAAGGCCATAGATAAAATCACATCACCAGAAGGCTTGGGCATGTCGCCTAAGCGCATTACTTTATCGACTTCAGGAGTGCCTAAAATGATTAAAAAGATGGCCGATGATGGCGTTAAGTTTAATTTGGCAGTATCCTTACATTCTGCAATAGATGAGGTTAGAACGTCCATAATGCCATTTAATGAAACCTTTCCCTTGGATGATTTGCGTGAAGCTTTGGAGTATTGGTACACCAAGACAAAAAGGAAAATAAGCTATGAATATGTGGTTTGGAAAGGGGTTAATGACACCCAAGAAGACATCGATGCTTTCGTGAAGTTTTGTAAATATGTGCCCTGCAAGGTCAATATTATAGAATACAATCCAATTGATGACGGAGGCTACCAACAAGCTTCAAATGAAGCATTGGAACAATATATAAGGACCTTGGAACAAAACAGAATCGTGGTTAATGTACGCCGAAGCCGAGGTAAGGATATTGATGCTGCATGTGGACAGTTGGCAAATAAATCTTAAAATAATTATGATTCGTGTGTAGAAGGTTTTTTTTAATAAATCCATATTTTTATGTCATGATATCTATTTTTCTATGACCGTACTTCTACTAACTCTACATAAGTTTTAACATTATATCTATATATCTATCCTTGTTTTTTGTGATTAAAAATTAATAATGAATGTTTCATTTGAAATAGTATCTTTGAATCTGCTTAATAGGCTGATTTGAAAATAGTCGAACAAATAAAACAACCCATCGCTTTTGAGATGGAACTTTTCGAGCAAAAGTTCCAACTTTCTATGTCCTCAAAGGTGGCGCTGCTAAATAGAATTACGCATTATATAGTAAATAGAAAAGGCAAACAAATGCGCCCTATGTTTGTTTTTTTGGTAGCCAAAATGGTGTCTAATGGAGAGATAAGTGAGCGTACCTATCGTGGAGCATCGGTTATTGAGCTTATCCATACAGCAACTTTAGTGCATGACGATGTAGTAGATGACAGTAACCGTCGCCGTGGATTCTTTTCGGTAAATGCACTATGGAAAAATAAAATTGCGGTGTTGATTGGTGATTTTTTATTGTCTAAGGGCTTGCTTTTGTCTATTGATAATAACGATTTTGATTTACTTAAAATTATTTCCATTGCCGTTCGCGAAATGAGCGAGGGCGAATTACTGCAAATAGAAAAAGCACGTAGGTTAGATATAACTGAAGATGTGTATTATGAAATCATACGTCAAAAAACAGCAACATTAATAGCTGCCTGTTGTAGCTTGGGGGCGGCTTCGGTAAAACCAGATTCGCAACATGTTGAGGATATGCGCAAATTTGGTGAACTTATAGGAATGGCATTTCAAATTAAGGATGATTTATTCGATTACGGTGATACACAAATTGGTAAGCCTACAGGTATAGATATTAAGGAACAGAAAATGACCTTGCCTTTAATACATGTGCTTAACCACGCCTCCAAGAAGGACAAAAACTGGTTAATCAATTCCATAAAGAATCATAACAAGGATAAAAAACGGGTAAAGGAAGTTATTGCCTTTGTTAAAACTAATGGCGGACTGGACTATGCTATAAGCAAAATGAAACAATTTCAGGAAGAGGCTTTAAATATGCTTCAATCCTACCCAAAGTCAGATTATAAGGATTCACTTCAGCTTATGGTGAATTATGTAATAGATAGGAAGAAATAAGTTTGAAATTTTTGTTCTAGTTGAATTAAAGCTATTATTTAAAAAGCGGTTTGTACTTTTCCTTATAACCTAACAACAGCATAATATTTAAAAAAGCTACAATTAAAGCGGTCCATATTTTGCTAAAATCATTATCAGACAGATTAAAGATTAAAAAGGAAACGCTTAGCGGAAACAATACAATTAAAATAAATGGGACCCATTTGTTAAAGATCAAGAATAGTCCTATTATTATTTCAAAAATATACAAGTAGGGTAGGTAAATGGCAACGGCATCAATGAAATCCCTAGTATTTTCAGGCATTTCACCATAAGTAAATGGTATGAAATGGAAAAATTGGTTGAGGGCATATACAATCAAAAATAAACCTAAAATAATCCTTAAAAGCGGAGAAAATTTTGCAGATGTAGCCATGACTTTAAGATTAATAAATTAAAATGTTTAGTATTTATATTAAGTGCAAAGTAAAGATACTTTATGCGGATTTTATAAAATATGACTAATGTCATGTGATTGAGAAGAAACATTGATCAGGCTATTTATAATTTCTATAATCCATAGTTTATAGTATTTTTACAATTCTTATAACTTTATATTGTGATATCACAATCTTCCATAGACCAAGTATTTGAAACTGCCCGAGTAGAGGAGGTTATTGGCGATTTTGTTCAGCTTAAAAAGGCAGGCAGTAACTTTAAGGGGTTGAGTCCATTTAGTGATGAACGTACCCCGAGTTTTATGGTGTCGCCCGTAAAACAAATATGGAAGGACTTTAGTACAGGAAAAGGAGGTAATGTTGTTGCCTTTTTAATGGAACATGAGCATTTCACCTATCCAGAAGCTATAAAATATTTAGCTAAAAAATATAATATCGAAATAGAGGAAACCGAACAGACCAATGAGCAAAAAGAAGCTGCCAATGAGCGTGAGAGTTTGTTTTTGGTTAGTGAGTTTGCCAATGATTATTTTCAAAAGATACTTTATAAAACCGACCAGGGCAAGTCTATTGGACTAAGTTATTTTAAGGAACGTGGTTTTACTGAAGATACCATAAAAAAGTTCAATTTGGGATATTCCCTAAACGAATGGCAGGCTTTTACTGATGAGGCCTTAAAAATGGGCTATAACATCGATTATTTGGAAAAAACGGGACTAACAATAGTTAAGGACAACAAACGATTCGACAGGTTTAAAGGACGGGTCATATTTCCCATAAAGAGCATGAGTGGGCGGGTATTGGGCTTTGGAGGACGCATTTTAATAAACGATAAGAAAGCAGCCAAATACCTTAATTCTCCTGAAAGTGACATATACCATAAAAGTAAGGTGCTTTATGGTATTTTTCATGCCAAGCAAAGTATAGCTAAAGAAGATAATTGCTATTTGGTTGAAGGCTATACCGATGTCATTCAGTTTTACCAAACGGGAATTAAAAACGTTGTGTCATCATCTGGCACGGCTCTAACACCAGAACAAATTCGCTTAATAAACAGGTTAACCAAAAATATTACAGTCTTGTTTGATGGTGATGCGGCAGGCATGCGTGCTTCCCTTAGAGGTATTGACCTTATTTTGGAACAAGGTATGAATGTTAAGGTGTGTTCATTTCCAGAAGGAGAAGATCCCGATAGTTTTGCAAAGCAAAATACACTAGAGGAACTTACACACTATTTGGAAGAGAATGCCAAGGATTTTATTCAATTCAAGGCATCCGTACTCTTTGAAGATTCCAAGAACGATCCTATTAAAAAGGCAGAAACCGTTAGGGATATTGTAAACAGTATTTCTAAAATTCCAGATCGTATAAAAAAGGAGATATACATTCAGGAATGTGCTCGTATTATGGATATTAGTGAAGCCGTTTTATTCAGTACGCTGGCACAGATTAACAAAAAAGAGTTTCATGAAGAAAACCAAAAGTATAGGGCCGAACGCAAAGCTTTTGAAGTTATAAAGCATGAACAACCAATTAATAAGATAGATGTTCAATATGTTTTGGAACGTAAAATTATTGAGATTCTATTGCTTTATGGAGATAAAACTGAAGATTTTGAAGATTTAGTGCTTAAAGAAAACAATAAGGGAGAATTAATTTTAGAACCTGTTGTGCATCAAGCTAAAGTTTTCGAAAAGGTGTTTTTAGATCTTCAGGATGATGAAATGGAATTCACCAACCAAAAGTTTAAAAGTCTTTACTATACCATAATAGATGCCTTAAATCAAAATCCTGAATTTGAACTAAAAACATTTATCAACTCTGTAGATCAAGATATGACTAATGAAATCACTTCCATTTTAATGGATGATGAACGCTATCATCTTGATAACTGGCAACGTATGAATATTTATCCTAAAGAAAAAAATCATACAGTTGCCCAGTTAGTAAGTGAAACTATTTTAAGTTTAAGGTGTTTTTTAATAGATCTTAAGGTAAAGGAGTTTCAGCAAGAAACAGAGCAAAACAAATCTAACTCAAATAAAAATGTACTTGAGGAGGTAAAGGATTACTCTAGTTTAAAAATGCTATTGTCTAGAAAATTAAACCGTGTCTTGTAGCTAATGAACTTGCTCCGAAAGTTTAGCTTGATTTACCAAATCTACCAAGTTATTGACTTTAAGCTTTCGCATCAAACGTGCCTTGTATGTGCTTACCGTTTTTTCGTTAATGTCCAGTTCTTTAGAAATTTCCTTGTTCTTTTTGCCTACAGTTAATAGTTTTAAAACTTCAGCTTCCCTAGTAGATAACTTTTTATAAAATCTTCCAGATTTATTAGTTCGTGTTCCAAATGCAAGCTGTTGTGTAAGTTCATTGCTAAGGTAAATACCGCCTTCGTGAACTTTCATTATGGCTTCACTAATGGTGATAATATTAACTGTTTTTGAAACGAAACCATAAGCGCCAGCTTTAATGGCGTTTATAGCGTAAACTTCTTCTGGTTCGCCACTAAAAATAATGGTTTTAATGTCTGGATAGTCATTTTTTAAATGCCTTAGTACAGTTAAACCATTTAATTTAGGAAAATTAACTTCGGTTAAAATAATATCCACCGGATTGTTCTTAACAAATTCTAGAATGGCTTCACCATCATCTACACTTCCAACAATGTCAATACTTGAGGAAGAAGTTAAGAGTAGTTCTAAACCCTTTCTAATAATAGGGTGGTTGTCTGCTATTAATAATTTTATCATATCTTTTAGCTTTTAAGTATAATCATTTAAGAGTATGATTATATAGGTTGGTTGAGAGACTTAAGCTATAATGTAAAGATACTACTTTTTTTACAATTTTAATGTATTAATTAAATTTCTTCGGGATATTGCAGACAGGTATGGGGACCATTTTGTGCTTGTTTGAACTGTTATAGCGTTTGTATATTTTAAAGACTTCTTGTTTGCGTCCAGTAAAGTCTTTAGAAGTTTTGTTTTTGTTATCCATATCCATAGCCCATTCCAATTCGGGATACGAAGCGCCAATTTGGTCCTCATCACTTCTAGCATCTCCAAAAAGGCCATCACTGGGTACTGCTTTCATAATACTTTCAGGGACCTTTAAAAAATCTCCCAATTGATAAACTTCAGATTTTACCAAATCGGCAATTGGACTCAAATCAACTCCTCCATCACCATATTTAGTAAAGAATCCAACACCAAAATCTTCGACTTTGTTTCCTGTTCCGGCTACAAGTAGCTTATATAAACCGGCATAGTAGTATAGGGTAGCCATACGCAAACGGGCTCTGGTATTAGCTAGTGCCATATCTACAGTAGCCTGACTGCCATCTGCTATAACTTCTGTCTTAAACGATTCAAAAACAGGAGTTAAATTGGTGCGTATGTCCATAACGTTATCAAATCTGGATTTTAATTGAGCTATGTGTTCTTGAGCTCTTGTTACATGACTTTTTGCTTGGTGAATGGGCATTTCTAAACATAAAACTTTTAAGCCAGTTTTAGCGCATAAAGTTGAAGTGACAGCAGAGTCAATACCTCCCGAAATACCAACAATAAAACCATTCATATTTGCTTTAGTAGCATAATCCTTTAACCAATTAACAATATGGTTTACTACTTTTTCTGTTTGCATATTACGCTAAATTTAAATCTAAGAATAGTACCTTTGCAAACAAAAATAAAAGAAACCCCTCAATATATAAAAGATTAAACCGTTTAAGTTTTTATATGAAGTATACGAGATTACTTTTCATTATGCTTATGTTGGCCGCTTCTTGTAAAAAGGACGATAAGTTTGAACAAGACATAGCTAAAATAAATACTAATATAACCGTTGAACGTTTTGACAGAATGTTTGCCAACACTGATGTTAAAGATTTGCCGAAACTAAAGCAGGTTTATCCGTTCATGTTTGCCGAAAAATATCCAGATTCGTTTTGGGTTGCCAAAAAAAATGACACTTTGCAACGTCAGTTATACGCTGAGGTTGAAAAAGCTTTTCCGAATTTTGATGATATAGAATTGGAAATTGAATCGTTATTTAATCATCTACGCTATTATTTTCCTGAGTTTAACCCGCCAAGAATTATTACCGTAACAAATGATGTGGACTATAGAAATAAAGTAATTGTTACAGATACTATTGCCTTATTATCTATTGATTCCTATTTAGGGGATGATCATGAGTTTTATGTAAATAGCCGTATACCTAAATATATATATGAAGATTTAAAAAAAGAACAATTGGTAGTCGATTTATCTAGTGCTTATGCTAAGAAATATATTTATCAATCTCAAAGACGATCGCTTTTGGACGAAATGATTTATTTTGGAAAGCTTTTGTATTTTAACGACATAATGATTCCTTTTAAAACAGAAGCAGAACGTATCAGCTATTCAGAAGATGAACTACAATGGGCTGTAGCTAATGAAAGTTATATTTGGCGTTATTTTATAGAACGAGAACTATTATATAGTACAGATTCAAAATTACCAAATCGGTTTATTAACCCAGCTCCTTTCACTAAGTTTCGACTAGAGCAAATAGATAATGAGTCTCCAGCAAGATTGGGACAGTATATTGGTTGGCAAATTGTACGTGCTTATATGGCAAACAATGATGTGTCTCTAAAAGACATGCTTACTAAAAGTCCTGAAGATATTTTTAATAATTCTAAGTTTAAACCCAGAAAATAAATGGCAAATCACTTAACATCAAAAATAGAGCTGCTAGTAGAATTGGACGAAAATCGTGTTCCGGAAAAGTTGCAATGGACGGCAGTAGACGGAGGGATTACTAAAGAAGAGGCTAAAGCTATGTTGCTTTCGGTTTGGGATAGTAAAGCTAAAGAAACATTACGTATTGATCTATGGACTAAGGATATGCCAGTGGATGAAATGAAGGTGTTTTTTCACCAAACCTTGGTAGCCATGAGTGATACATTTAACCGAGCAACACAGGATGCGAAGATGACAGCCACCATGAAGGATTTTTGTGATTATTTTGCCGAAAAATTAGAGTTGAAAAAGTAGGGACAAAAGTTTCATTTTAAGGGGTAAAAAGGCTAAAATCAGTACTGTCTTTAACACATTATCTACTGGGTCACCATTCATTTATTCTGTTAGAATCTAGTTTAATAAAGACAAACAGTAAAAAGGTAAATGCCCAAAGACCTGAACCTCCATAGCTAAACATAGGTAATGGAATACCAATTGTTGGAATTAATCCCATAACCATACCAATATTAATGAGAAAGTGCATGAAAATTATTGAGGCCACGCCGTAACCATAAACCCTACTAAATTGTGACTTTTGTAATTCAGCCAAATGAAGGATACGTAACAGTAACAAAACAAAAGTAACCACTACTAATGCACTTCCAATAAATCCCCACTCCTCACCAACAGTACTAAAAATATAATCAGTATGTTGTTCTGGTACAAACTTTCCGGTCGTTCGGGTACCTTCCAAAAAACCTTTTCCAGAGATACCTCCAGAGCTAATCGCTTTTTCTGACTCATTAAGATTGTAAGCAAAGGTTTTTTTCATTTGCTCTAATTTTTCTGGATCCTTTTCCAAACGTAACCAAAGACTAATCCGATCTTGTTGATGGGGTTTTAAAATATCCTGATAGAAAAATTTCACACTAAAGGATAAACCCATACAGAGCAATAGGACTATTAACGACATTACAATTGGAGGTTTCTTTTTCGATAAAAAATAAAGTGCAACAATTGAGATAGCTGCTATAATAGTTGTGATTAAAAACCCGAATTTCAGTGAAAAAAGCGATAGAAAAATAACAACTACCCCTAGTGTTAAAAATATTTTAGGCAGGCCTTCCCGGTACAGTACAAAGAAAAAAGCGCCATAGACTACGGTGCTTCCGGTATCGTTTTGTAATAGCACTAAAAGCGCAGGAATTATAATTATGGTAAAGGTTTGTAGTTGGTCTTTAAGTTGCTTAATATCGGTGTTTAAGTCGCTAATGTATTTAGCAACGGCCAAGGCTGTAGCTGCTTTGGCAAACTCACTGGGTTGTAACGTCATACCACCAATGGCATACCAAGACGTAGCGCCATTAACATTTTTGCCAAAAAGGAAGAGGCCTACAAGAGAGACCATAGAAATTATGTAAATGATACTAGAGAACCGTTCATAAAACTTGGCTTCTACAGATAGAATTAAAATTATTAACCCAAAGGTAAGTAGTATAAAAATTAATTGCTTACCGTAAGGTTGTGATAAGTCAAAGTAATCTATTGTTTCGCCAGTATGTGAAGCCGAAAAAATATTTAGCCATCCAAAACCTACCAGTAGTAAAAAAAGAAAGATGGTAATCCAATCGAATTTAAAATGCCTGTTGGTTTCTCTAACCATTAACTTTTTTAGTTTTTAAATTGTTGCAGTCGTTTTTTTAATCGCTCATACTCTAGGTCATCAACAGGATGAACTATTGTTTTGTCATTTATGTTGAAAGGTTTACCAGAGTATGGTTTCTCGTATTCATTTTCTAGACCATATCTTAGAAGCCAATCTTCTAGATCTGTTCTAGTAATTTCATCCTTTATATGTTTTTCAATCATTAAACTGGCTACTTTACCAGCAAATCGACTACCCCAATACCCATTTTCAATAAATACCGCAATGGCTATTTTTGGATTTTCTTTCGGTGCAAAAGCAACAAAAATAGAGTGATCTGTTAATTGTTTTCGTTCACCATCAATCCTTGTAAAATTCTCTACGGTTCCTGTTTTTCCACAAATGTCGATATCTTTAACCTGTAACCATTTGGCCGTACCATTTTTGTATACTTGATGCATGCCTTCAATAACAGGTTCAAAATGTTGCTTATCGATAGAAGTATAGTTGCGAGTGGTGAATTTTTTTGGGATGGTGTCACCGTCAATAGACTTTATTATATGGGGTGTGTAATAGTACCCTCGATTAGCTATAGCGGCTATCATATTGGCAAGTTGAATTGGTGTTGTGGCTATTTCTCCCTGTCCGATGGCATTTGAAATGGTATATGTTGAATAAAAGGTGTTTGGGTAAACTCGTTTGTAGTAATTTCTATCGGGTATTCTTCCCGGTTGACCTACTTTTAAATCATAGCCCAAAAAATTGCCCAACCCAAAACTTTTGGCATGTTTGCTCCATACATCAATGCCATCTGAAGCATTGCCGTTCTTGTCTAAAATTTTTCTATATACGGTTGCGAAATAGGCATTACACGATTCCTGAATGCCAGAAATCATGTTATTGCGTCTGCCAATATAACAATGGCATTTCATAAATCTATTGCCATATCTATAACCTGCATAGCATGTCACCGTTTCATGAGGTGTTATAACACCTTCCTGTAGACCTATTAAGGCATTCATTAATTTGAAGGGGGAACCAGGCTCATACTGCCCTTGTAGGCTTCTGTTGAATAAAGGATTGGCTTTTTTATCGTTATATAGTTTGGTAAAGTTTTTCGAGCGGTTTCTACCAACCAAAATGTTTGGGTCGTATGAAGGAGCAGCCACCATGGCCAAAATTTCACCAGTTGCAGGTTCAATGGCAATAACACCACCGCGTTTGTTTTGCATAAGTAACTCACCATACTCTTGTAACTTAGCGTCAATAGTAATGGTAATATCCTTGCCTTGTTCTGGAAGAATATCCAGTTTTCCTTCTTTGTAAGGACCAATATCTCTATTAAAGCGATCTTTTTGAATAAATTTTAAACCCTTTACACCGCGTAAAATATCCTCATAGGAAGCTTCAACGCCCTGTTTTCCCATTAAATCACCCATAGTGTAGTAGGAATCAGATGTAATATCCCTGGAATTAACCTCTCCAATATCGCCCAATACATTGGCGCCAATGGATCTTTGGTAATGCCTTAAGGATCGTTTTTGAATATAGAATCCTTCATATTTTCGCATTTTTTCTTGAAGCACGGCGTAATCTTCCTTAGATAGGTGAGATACGAAAACCGAAGGAAGTCTTGGAGAGTAATTTGTCGCCTGTTTTAATGTTTTGTTATATTGAACCGTATCAATTTTTAACAGTTTACAAAATTCTTCAATATTGAAAGAGTCAACTTCCCTTGGAATGACCATGACATCATAAGATGGCTGATTGGCAACCAAAAGCTCGCCGTTTCTATCGTATACAAAACCACGTTTGGGGTAATCATAAACCTTTCTAATAGCATTGTCTAAAAATAAATCGTGTTCAGAAGCGGTATATACCTGAAGATAAAATAACCTCCCAATAAAAATAAATCCAACACTAATTACTGATAAGAAAAGCAAAAATTTTCTCATGCCTTATTCCTGGAGAATATTATAGTTAACAATACACATAAAAGTATAGTAAATATACTTGAGAATAACGCTCTTTGCAGGGTTAAAATTATTTTTGAAGCACTAAATATTTCCAGAGAGAAAAGAACTATGTGATGAATAGCTGTTAAAAAAGTAATGTAGGTAAGTTTTGAGCCAAACTCTACTGCGCTAAATTTAATGGTTTGGTGTTCGTAAATCATACCGAAAGATGATTTTAAAAATATTGGCCTTGCATAAGCAATCAATACAGATGAAGCTGCATGTATGCCACCGGTGTCCAAAAACATATCCACTGTTAGGCCCAATAAAAAACTTAAAAAAATAAATAGCATCCTATTATTTTTTACAGGGTAAAATAAGATGAATAATAAGTATGGATAAGGATTGATATACCCTAAAAAATTAATATGGTTAAAAATAAGCGCTTGGGCTAACACAAGTATTATAAAACGAATGGTATGTATGGAAATAACACTATTCATTTAGCAGATTGGTTATTTCGGGTTTGTCTATGTTTTCAATAATATGTACATGCTCGATATTGGTCATGTCATTAAATAACTTTACGTTTAGTGTATAAAAATTTTCGGCATCGTCCAATTTAAAATCTTGGACAGCTCCAATCAGAATGCCTTTTGGAAATATTGAAGAACGCCCTGACGTTATGATAGTGTCACCAATTTTTACAGGGGCAACTTTTTGAATATCTACAAGTTGTACAAGTTCAGGGGAATTTCCGTTCCATTTTAACGAGCCATAGTGGTTTGTGTTTTTTAGTTGTGCACTTATTTGACTTGTTGTACTCAATATAGAAATTACTGTAGAGTAATTAGTACTACTTTTATCGACTATACCTATAATACCTTTTGAAGAAATAACTCCAAAATCTTCTTTTATACTGTCGTTTTGACCTTTGTTCAATAACAACATGTTATTGTGTAAATTATAGCTATTCTTTATGATATTGGCAGAGGTGAATCGGTATTGACTTGAAAATTTTGTACTATCTATAAAACTTGTATCTACTTTATTGGAATTATTGTATAAAAGTGAATTTAACCTATTGTTTTCCTCGGTTAAAATTTTGTTCTGGGATTTTAAGCTAAAGTATTCACTTATATTATTTACTTTATTGTAAATGCCTCCAGTTAAAAAATTAGCAGAATTAATGAACTTACTTTTGTGGTAAGAGTGCGATTGGATGATAAAAAAGATAGATAAGGAAAACAGCAACAAGAACAACAAAAAGTTTTTGTTTCTTATAATAAAATTTACAATTTGTTGCATGGTTTATAGACCTGTTTTTACTCTACTTTATCAATACACTTTTGTATTTAGGTAAGTTTTTAAGTGTAATACCAGTTCCCCTTACTACAGCACGTAATGGGTCTTCGGCAATGTAAACAGGTAAATCTGTTTTTTGTGATAAACGTTTGTCCAGACCTCTTAACATTGAACCACCACCTGCTAAGTATATACCAGTATTATATATATCGGCAGCCAGCTCGGGAGGGGTTTGTGAAAGCGTTTCCATAACCGCGTCTTCAATACGTAAAATTGATTTGTCAAGTGCCTTGGCAATCTCACGGTACGAAATAGATACCTGTTTTGGTTTTCCGGTAAGCAAATCACGACCTTGAACACTCATATCTTCTGGAGGTAACTCTAGATCTTCTGTTGCAGCACCTATTTGTATTTTTATTTTTTCAGATGTACGTTCTCCTACGTATAAGTTATGCTGTGTGCGCATATAGTAAACAATATCGTTGGTGAATACATCACCAGCAATTTTAACCGATTTGTCACAAACAATACCGCCTAAAGCAATCACGGCAATTTCGGTAGTACCACCTCCTATATCTACCACCATGTTACCTTTGGGTTGCATGATGTCTACGCCAATACCAATGGCAGCTGCCATTGGCTCATGTATTAAGTAAACCTCTTTACCATTCACACGTTCAGCACTTTCCTTTACAGCACGCATTTCTACTTCGGTAATTCCGGAAGGAATACAGATGACCATACGCAATGCTGGGGTGAAAAACTTCTTTTTTAAGGCCGGGATATTTTTAATGAACATGCTTATCATTTGCTCTGAAGCATCAAAATCGGCAATTACACCATCCTTTAAAGGACGAATGGTTTTAATGTTTTCGTGGGTTTTTCCCTGCATTAAATTAGCTTCTTGACCTACTGCAATAATTTTACTTGAAATCCTGTCCCGAGCTACAATTGAAGGAGCGTCAACAACAACTTTGTCGTTATGTATAATAAGTGTATTTGCAGTACCTAAATCTATTGCAATATCTTCGGTTAGGAAGTCAAAAAATCCCATGTGTAATATCTGGTGTTAAAAGGTTTAAACAACGAATGTCGTAAATGTAATAAAAGTTAATAATATACTAGATATTATAAAGCTGAAAATTCTGTAGATTTAAAGTATATTAAGCATATACGTTGTTCATCGGTTTTTAGATTGCAAATGTTACTGATCATTGAATACCGCTTATTGAAAACTGAAGAGGCTCAATTACAACTATTAACATAAATTAAATCTAGTGTTTAAAGTGACGTGTGCCAGTAATCACCATAGTCACATTGTTTTCGTTGCAATAATCGATACTTAATTGATCTTTTATGGAACCACCAGGTTGAATTACAGCAGAAATACCTGCGTTCTTAGCAATTTCAACACAATCAGGAAATGGAAAGAAAGCATCACTGGCCATTACTGCACCGTTTAATTCAAAATTGAAGGATTTTGCCTTGTGTATAGCTTGATTTAAGGCATCAACGCGACTGGTCTGCCCGGTTCCGCTGGCATATAGTTGCTTGTCCTTGGCTAAAACAATGGTATTCGATTTTGTATGTTTGCAAATTTTTGAAGCGAACAACAAATCGTCTATTTGGGATGCTGTTGGCGCTAATTTAGTTGCATTTGTTAAATCGTCAGCACTATCGGTAATGTTATCCTTATCCTGAACCAAAACACCATTCAAACAACTTCTTACATTGGTTTTAGGCAATTCAATGTCCTTTAAAACTAAAAGGATTCTGTTTTTTTTGCCTTTTAAAATTTCTAAAGCATCTTTTGAAAAAGCTGGTGCAATAACTACTTCGCAGAATAAATTATGGATTTCTTCAGCCGTAGCCTTATCTATTTCAGTATTACTTATTAAAATACCTCCAAAAGCTGAAACAGGATCACCAGCAAGAGCATCTTTGTAAGCCTCAAGCAAGGTGTCACGTTGCGCTAAACCACAAGCGTTGTT
Organism: Aestuariivivens sp. NBU2969; assembly: GCF_019931125.1. Taxonomy (NCBI): domain Bacteria; kingdom Pseudomonadati; phylum Bacteroidota; class Flavobacteriia; order Flavobacteriales; family Flavobacteriaceae; genus Aestuariivivens; species Aestuariivivens sp. NBU2969. Next base: position 136,899 of record NZ_JAIOUU010000002.1, on the reverse strand, counting down.
ATGTTTAAGGATAGCAAATGTTGGTGCGTCACCTTTAAATTCTCCCATCAAATTAACTGCTGCATCAACATCCAATAGGTTGTTGTAGCTTAATTCCTTGCCGTGAAGTTTATCGAAAATAGCATCAAAATCACCAAAGAAAAATCCTTTTTGATGCGGATTTTCACCATAGCGTAACACATTGGCATTCGGTTCACTAATTTTTAAGACAGTTTCATTGCCATCTTGATTGAAATAGTTAAAAATAGCGGTGTCATAATGTGATGAAACATTAAAAGCTTTTGCAGCAAAGCGTTTTCTGTCTGCTTCAGAAATAGTACCATTGTTCGCAGAAATCAACTCTAAAAACTCGGCATAATCATTCACGGAAGATACACAAATTACATCGGCATAATTTTTTGCAGCAGCGCGGATCAATGAAATACCTCCAATGTCTATTTTTTCAATAATATCTTGGTTACTCGCGCCAGAGGCTACTGTTTTTTCAAAAGGGTATAGATCGACGATAACCACATCAATTTGTGGAATGTTGTATTCAGCTAATTCGGCAACATCACCTTCATGGTTTTGTCTGTTTAAAATGCCGCCAAATACTTTGGGGTGAAGAGTTTTTACTCGCCCACCTAAAATGGAAGGATAGGAAGTAATCTCTTCGACAGGAACAACATCAATTCCTAAATCCTTTATGAATTTTTCGGTACCACCGGTTGAAAAAATGGTAACCCCTTGTTGGTTTAATTTTTTCACAATAGGTTCTAATCCATCTTTACTAAATACCGATATTAAAGCTGATTTAATGGTTTTGTCGTTGCTCATTTTTGTTGTCTTATAAAATTCTCAAAACGAGAAGTTAAAGTTGAGTTTGTTAAAAAATATGTGATTTTAAATAAAATGCAAAAGTAACTATTTATAGCAGAAAAATCGCTTAGAAATTTTAAAATGAATGTAATTTTTTAACGAAAAGAGGTGTTTGTTAACAAGGGAAATTCAAACTTGAAAGTTTAAATCTATAGTATTTCAGACACTTTAGCGCAAATAAATTCTAAAAAAACTTCGTCGGCTTTAGTAAAGGGATCTGCAGTGTTCGAATCAATATCTATCTGTCCTATGTTTTTACCGTTTACAAAAATGGGAATAACGATTTCTGCTTTAACCGAAATGCTGCACGCTATATAATTGTCTTGGGCAGAAACATCGGGCACTACAAAGTTCTTATTGCTTACAGCCACTTGGCCACAAATGCCTTTTCCAAAGGGAATTATAGTGTGTTCCGTTGGAGCGCCAACATAAGGTCCTAGTACTAATTCTTCTTTATTGCCATTTCTAAAATAGAAACCAACCCAATTATAATAGACTACATATGTTTCTAGTAATTGACATATTTCAAAGAGACGGTTGTCTACAGTTTGTTGGGTATTGGAAACTATAGATTCTACCATTGGTTTTAATTGATCAAAAGTCATGACAATAAAATTTTGGTAAAAGTATTTAAAAAGGCGTAATTTGAATACCCGTTTCACTCAATTTAACAGAATTAACTGTTTCGTTTTTTTGAAAAAGCTACTCATAAAATACAAATTAGTAATAAGATTTATACTGACGTTCTTATTAGTGTATATTTTACTCTCTCTTTCCTATAAATTTTATTTAGATTTTTCAAAATACACCAAGTTTTATCCTGATTACATAACGCATTTGGTTGCTAAACAAATTGAACATTTGATAGGTGATTTGGGTTATGATGTTCATGTTGTACCCCATCCAGATGAGCCTTCAATGAAACTTATCATAAACAAAAAATTTGTAGCAAGAATTATTGAGGGATGCAATTCCATTAGTGTCATTATTATGTTTGCTTCTTTTATTGTGGCTTTTTCAGGAAGATTAAAACAAACAGTTATGTTTTTGTTTTCGGGATGTGTGCTGATTTATGTCGTTAATTTGTTTAGGATAGTAATTTTAAGTATAGGCTTGTATCATTACCCTTGGCGAAGGGAAATTTTGCACACCGTTATTTTTCCAGCTATAATTTATGGTATGGTATTTTTTTTATGGATGATTTGGGTAAGGCATTTTGCAACCATAAACAGAAAACAGAATGAATAGATATACTAGATATTTTCTTTTAGTTTTCCTTTTTGGATTGTTAATTTTAATTCGTGTTTTCGAAAACGAATTATTTTACGATCCGTATTTGGTGTTTTTTCAAAATGATTATTTATACATCGATAACCCAAGACGTGAGGTGTTTAAGTTAACAGTTTTTACGGGTTTGCGTTATGGACTCAATAGTATCATTTCCATTATCATCTTATATGTTGCCTTTAAGGATAAAAATATCATTAAATTTTCTGTAATGATATATGTTTTGGCTTTTGTCATTTTAATTTTTATTTACTTATACTTTGTTGTTAATCCAAGACAAGAAGATTATTATATGTTCTTTAACGTACGAAGGTTTCTTATTCAGCCTATTGTATTGTTGTTATTGTTGCCTGCGTTTTATTACAATAGGCTTAGAACTAATGCTTAGATATTAAGAAATATAGCCATATTAATTGTATGTGATCTTAGTTGAATCAAAAAAATAATAAAAGAGTTATGTATGAGATTTTTATATAATGGTGTTTTTATAGTTTTGTCTTTAGCCTTATATTCACAGGAACACAAAACTCAAATATTGGATTATAAAGTTTTGTTTAGTGCTAAAAACAATACTAAAGTTTCCTGTTATAGAATTCCAGCTATTGTAACAGCGCCTAATGGTGTTTTGGTTGCAGCAATTGACGAAAGAGTGCCATCATGTGGAGATTTGAAATGGAGTAACGATATCAATATTGTATTAAGAAGAAGTGATGATAATGGGATAACATGGTCTAAAATAGAAACCGTAGTAGATTATCCTTTGGGTCAATCTGCTTCAGATCCTTCTATGATAGTCGATAAAGTAACAGGGGATATTTTTCTGTTTTATAATTATATGGATTTAAATCATGAAAAGGACGTGTATTATTTAAAAGTTATTAAAAGTTCCGATAATGGAAAAACTTGGGGTGAGCCAAAGGATATCACTAGGCAAATTTCAAAGACCGAATGGCACAAAGATTTTAAGTTTATAACCTCGGGTAGAGGTGTTCAAACCACAAAAGGAATATTATTGCATACACTAGTGAACCTTCAAAAGGGGTTGTATGTTTTTGGAAGTAAAGATCATGGAAAGACTTGGCATGTTATTGATACTCCAATCGCTCCTGCTGATGAATCTAAAATTGTAGAGTTGGCCAATGGTGATTGGATGATCAATAGCCGAGTAAATAGCAAAGGGTTTAGGTATGTTCATAAATCTTCTGATAATGGTGAAACCTGGTGTACACAACCTGATTCTTTGCTTATTGATCCTTCATGTAATGCCAGCATAATAAGGTACACTTCAATAATAAGTGGAGATGATAAAAATCGACTTTTATTTTCTAATGCTAAGAAACAAGGTGATAGGATGAATATGACAGTTCGCATTAGTTATGATGAAGGTAAAACTTGGACAAAGGGGAAGACTATATACTCTGGAAGTGCTGCCTATTCTTCAATGACAGTTTTAAACAATGGAGATATTGGCCTTTTGTTTGAAAAGGACAATTATACTGAAAATGTTTTTGTTCGTTTAACTTTAGAGTGGTTAACCAATGGAAAAGATGTCTATAAAAGAGATAGATAAAATCACCTATTTTGCAAATTTCTAGAGGTGTAAACCAAAACTAATTATTTTAAAATAACCAATAAACTATCACAGTTTTTAATACCTCGGATGGTAGCTAGCCTTTTTATCCAAAAAGAACCATTCATGCTTTGTAAAATGTTTTTAAATAGGACTTCATTGCTAAATCCAAAAGCTCCTTTTTTCATGTCGTCATAATTTGCATGATTAACCATGTAGTTGCTTAAAAATTCCTTGTGTATATTTTCTTGTCGGGAATAATCCTTAAGAATTGATTTATAACTCGCATAATGCTTTTCTATCGCAGCTTTTAATTCAAATTCATTAATGAGTTTAAAATCACCCGAATTTATCATGGTTTGGTAAGTGATATCATTTGGATAAAATTCAGTTATATTAAACGTACCAAATAGTTCTTGTCGTAATTTTATTTTTTCTGGAGAATCTGTGTTTATTAACGGAATAATTTCTTTTAAAGTTTCAATTTTAGTATTTATTTCTTTTAAGTTTTGTTCTAAATTCTTTTTATCTACTTTAATGTCCTCCTTTAAGCTTTTAATATATAATGATTTTAGATTTTCATTTTTTTTGGTATCGGCACACTTATTCAAGCTAAAGGCTATTGAAATACCAATAATTACAATTAATATTTCTCCAAGCGCATAACGCAATTGTTTTTTCATTTAGATAATGTTTGTTTAAAGCTATAAAATATTGACCAATAAAAAAACGCCTCAAGATGAATTGAAGCGTTTTTTTGAATGTTTGAGCTAGATGGTAGTTGAGCTTATCGAAATTACATCATACCAGGCATTCCACCGCCACCCATTGGAGGCATTGCCGGAGCATCTTCTTTAATATCGATTAAAGCGCATTCAGTAGTAAGAATCATACCAGAAACCGAGGCTGCATTTTCCAGAGCAATACGTGTTACTTTTTTAGGATCTATAATACCTGCTTTAAGCATATCTACATAAGCTTCAGACTTAGCATCATAACCAAAGTCCTTTTTGCCTTCCAGTACTTTATTAATTACAACTGAACCTTCACCACCAGCATTTTCAACAATAGTACGTAAAGGTGCTTCAATAGCTTTATTAACAATTTGAACACCCGTGGTTTCATCTAAATTAGAAGTTTCTAGCTTTTCAAGAACAGCTTTGGCTCTTACTAGAGCAACTCCACCACCAGCAACAATACCTTCTTCTACAGCAGCTCTTGTAGCATGTAAAGCGTCATCTACACGATCTTTTTTCTCTTTCATTTCAACCTCGCTAGCGGCACCTACATATAAAACAGCAACCCCACCGGCTAGTTTAGCTAAACGCTCTTGAAGTTTTTCCTTATCGTAATCACTAGTTGTAGTTTCTATTTGGGATTTAATTTGGTTTACGCGAGCTTTAATAGCTTCTGTGTCTCCTGCACCATTCACTATAGTTGTGTTGTCTTTATCTACAGTTACAGTTTCAGCTGTACCCAACATGCTCAAATCGGCATTTTCAAGAGTGAAGCCTCTTTCTTCTGAAATCACTGTTCCTCCAGTTAATATAGCAATATCCTCAAGCATGGCTTTACGTCTATCACCAAATCCAGGCGCTTTAACCGCAGCAATTTTTAATCCTCCACGTAATTTGTTAACTACCAAAGTTGCTAAGGCTTGTCCGTCAACATCTTCTGCAATGATTAATAAGGGACGGCCAGATTGCGCTACAGGTTCTAAAATGGGAAGAATCTCCTGTAAGTTAGAAATCTTTTTGTCAAATAATAAAATGTAGGGATTTTCTAAATCGGCAATCATTTTATCAGCATCAGTGATAAAGTATGGCGATAAATAGCCTCTGTCGAATTGCATACCTTCAACAACATCTACATAAGTATCCATGCCTTTGGCCTCTTCAACAGTAATAACACCTTCTTTACCGACTTTAGAGAATGCTTGAGCAATCAATTCGCCAATGGTATCGTCATTATTTGCAGAAATAGCAGCAACTTGCTTTATTTTTTCTGAAGAGTTACCAACTTCTTGTGATTGTTTTTCCAAATCCGCAGTAATGGCCTCAACAGCTTTATCGATACCGCGTTTTAAATCCATAGGATTCGCTCCTGAAGCGACATTTTTTAAGCCTTCTTTTACAATTGCTTGAGCCAATACGGTTGCAGTAGTGGTTCCATCACCTGCTAAATCGTTGGTTTTGCTAGCTACTTCTTTTACCATTTGTGCACCCATGTTTTCATGTGCGTCTTCCAATTCGATTTCCTTAGCTACCGTAACTCCATCCTTAGTAACTTGAGGGGCACCAAAACTTTTACTAATAATTACGTTACGTCCTTTTGGACCTAAGGTTACTTTTACTGCATTTGCCAACGCATCTACACCGCGCTTTAAACCATCGCGTGCTTCTATTTCAAATTTTATATCTTTTGCCATGTTTTTAGTGTTAAAAAGTTTAATGTTCAAAGTTAATAGTTAGTTTTTCAAGCAAGGTAACTTCGAACTTGAAACCTTAAGCTTGAAACCTAAATTGTTTAAACTATTGCCAAGATGTCGCTTTCGCGCATAATTAGATAGTCTTTTCCGTCTAGTTTAAGCTCTGTCCCTGCATATTTACCATATAAAACAGTATCACCAACTTTAACGGTAATAGGATCGTCTTTGGTACCGGGACCGGCAGCTACAACAGTACCTCGTTGTGGTTTTTCTTTAGCGTTGTCCGGAATAATAATTCCTGATGCTGTTTTAGTTTCAGCTGCAGCTGGTTCTATAAGAACACGGTCTGCTAATGGTTTAATGTTTAAGCTCATAAGTTTATAATTATTTTTTATTTTAATTTTGATTAACGATGTTGTTTTAAGCTAAAAATGTGCCAACCCAATATAACTGACAAACTTGCAGATTAAAACTATATAAACAAAAAATGCCAACTTAAACAGTTGGCATTTTTTGTAAAGTTTTGTAGTAAATTAGTCTTCGGTTGTATTTACTGGTGTATCAGTTGCGGCATCAGTAGTTGTATCAGTTGCAGGGGTAGATACTGGTAAAGGTTGTGTTGTTTGTGCATCAGGATCTAATGCTTTAGAATCTACACTTTCCGAACCTCTATTTATGGCAACATTGGAAACTAAGATCAACACCAAAAGTAATGTTGCTAAAGTCCATGTACTTTTGTCCAAAAAGTCGGTTGTCTTTTTCACACCACCTAACTGTTGAGTTCCCCCGCCTCCAAAAGAAGAGGATAATCCCCCGCCTTTAGGGTTTTGAACCATGATGACCACTACTAGCAAAAATGCCACGACTACGATTAATGCTAAGAATATTGTAAACGTACTCATTATTATTTATTATTTTGTTCTTGTAATTGCTCTACTGCTTTAATTTGGTTTGCAAAGAAACCACTTTTTTCTGGATATTTCAAACTTAATATTTTATAAGATTGAATGGCCTTTTTATAGTTTTTTTGTTCAACATAAATACGGGCCAAAGTCTCTGTCATTAAAGCTTCAGGTTGTATCATTTGAGCTTCTGCCAAATTACCTTTGTTCACTGAAGATAAAGTTGGTTTTATTTTTGGATTATTAGTGATAAATTTATCTATAAGCTTGAACTTTTTAATTTTTTCATCTTCTATAGAAGGAAGTTCTTGTTTAAGTTCTATTGCAGGCTCATTTGAGTCTTTTGTACGATCTATAGGCTTGTATCGCGTTAGTTTTAACCACTCGTTAAAGGAATGCGTTTCGGTTTTATCGAAAGGTAGAGGTTGCCCTAAACTCAAAATGGTTTCTGCAGATACTTCCTGCGTTTTAGTGTTTTCGGTTACGGGCTCAATGGTTTCAGATTCATTCAAACTAAAAGTTACTGCTTGTTTGGTTAGAGTCTCTTTTGGTTGAAATAAGGAAGGATCCAAAACACCTAGTGTGTCTTGTATTTGTTGTTTAAGAAACTCGTCTATTGCGACACTTTTGTTTACCGATATATCTTCTGCAGTAACTTCTATATGTTTTAAGTACTCAATATTTCGTTTAATGAATTGAGAAATTTCATTTTGAATAAAAACATCTGAAGTAATGTAATCAAATAAAATGCTACGGTCTGTGGTGAAAGCAGCCGTCGTTTTTAGTTCCTGATTATAATTTAAGCTACTTTGATCCTTTAATCCTTTTAGATATACTGCCCGAGCCGATTGCATATAGGGAAAGTCATCAATAATCGATTTTATGTCCTCGATCTGTTGGTGGGTCATAGCCTGTGGGTGCTGTAATAAATATGTGAAATCGAGGGTGTTCAATGGTTTGGTTTAAGCTAAAGCAAATATATGTTTTTTTATTTTTTGGTGGTTTCGAGAGTACTTCGACTGCGCTCAGTATGACACCTCAACCACCAAAAGTGTTCTTTAAATAATAAAAATTGGTAGCTGGGGTGTCACACTTAGTAACTTATGCTGAGCTTGTCGACGCAAGTAAAAGTGCTGTCGAAGCTACCATCTTGCTAATGTAGCATTTATAATATCTTGCGTTATTCTATCAAAAATCTCTTCATGGGCTGTTGTTTTTTGTGCTCCAATGAGTTGTGCGCCTCCGGGATAGTCATAAAAGAAAGAAAATGTTTGTTCTAAATCATCCTCTTCGTTGTTTCTATTGTAGAATCTAACTTTTACACTTATGGTCAATCTGTTTTGGGCAGCCCTATTGTCCGAGGTCGCTGTGGTGGGTGATATTCTATAATCTGTAATTTCACCCTCAAAAACCAAATCGGCATTAGTTGTTTCTAATTTATAGTTGGTTTGATCTTGTATTAAGTCTTGCAATGTGTTTTGAAACAGAAGGTCTAAGCCAGGCTCAAACAAAAGGGATGTGTTTTCAAATCGATTTACTTGAAACGTTTCAGCATCTATAGAACTGGGTTGTGTGAAACCATATTGCACTTTACAACCAAAAGAAGTAATAATAATTAAAGGTAAAAGAATGTATTTTAATAGTTTCATGTTTTAATTTATGCTTTGTTAGCTTCAATTATGATTAGTTACTAGTACTATTGGTAACTGCGAATTTGTTTAAAGGTCGTATTGTTTAATCTTTCTATATAAAGTACGTTCGCTAATCCCTAATTCAGCTGCTGCTAATTTACGTTTTCCGTTATGACGTTCAAGCGATTTTTTTATTAATTCCAATTCTTTGTCCTGTAACGACAGCGTTTCCTCTTCTTCAATCTCTTCAGCAAAATGATACTTATCTGTGTTTGAAGTCTCTTCTATATTGGTACTGTGTTCTGGAATCGATAATAATTCGGCTGTGTCTTCAGTAGCTTCAAGTGCTTCCTCTTCAAAGTCGTCGTTACCATAAATTTTTTGAATTAAGCCCTCATGGTCTTTTTCAACATCCTTAACATTTCCCGATTTCATGAGTTCCATGGTGAGCTTTTTTAAATCGTTCAGGTCACTTTTCATATCGAAAAGGACCTTGTACAGGATTTCACGTTCACTACTAAAATCGCTTTCAGACTTAGATGTTTTTATTACGGCAGGTAAATTTGTGTTGGCTGTAGCTGGTAAATAACTGCGTAAAGTTTCAGCTGTAATGGTTCTGTTTTGCTCTAAAACCGATAGCTGTTCTGCAATGTTGCGTAACTGACGAATATTACCGCTCCATCGGTGTTTCAACAGTACTTGTATGGCATTATCAGTAAGTTTTACCGTTGGCATTTTGTATTTTAAGGCAAAGTCGCTGGCGAATTTTCTAAATAATAAATGGATGTCGTCTTGGCGTTCCCGAAGCGGTGGTAAGTGGATGTCTACAGTGCTCAACCTATAAAATAAATCTTCCCTAAACTTTTCTTTTTCTATGGCTTCAAACATATTTACGTTGGTAGCCGCTACAATACGAACATTGGTTTTTTGCACTTTGCTGGAACCTACTTTGATAAATTCCCCATTTTCCAAAACACGTAACAAACGCACTTGGGTGGTTAAAGGTAATTCGCCAACTTCATCTAAAAATATGGTGCCGCCATCGGCTACTTCAAAATAACCTTGCCTGGTTTGAGTAGCGCCTGTAAAGGCACCCTTTTCGTGTCCGAACAATTCACTATCTATGGTGCCTTCAGGAATGGCTCCACAGTTCACAGCAATATACTTGTTGTGCTTTCTATGGGAGAGTTGGTGAATTATTTTTGGAATACTCTCCTTGCCAACCCCACTTTCGCCGGTAACCAATACAGAAATATCGGTTGGCGCGACCTGTATCGCTTTTTCAATGGCACGATTTAAGGCGGCTGTATTGCCAATAATTCCGAAACGTTGTTTTATAGTTTGAACAGATTCCATGTAATTTTTGTTTTGGACATAGAGACTCTCAAAATGCTTAGGCTCAATGTTTTAATGAACACTTCGGGAATCTTAGTGTTCCTAGTTTTTTAATTATTAATTGAATATCCCAAAGCCTCACCTATAAGTGTTGCACTGGTACAGTCAGTTATTTTTACATTTACAAAATCCCCTACTTTATAGTTTTCTTTTGGGAATACAACAACGGTGTTTTGACTGTTGCGACCCGACCAATGGGCATCCGATTTTTTAGAGGACTTCTCAATCAGGACTTCTTCAACCTTGCCCAGATGTTGTTGCGTTCTGTAAAGTCCATGTTTTTGTTGTAATTGGATGATTTCGTTTAAGCGACGTTTTTTGGTGTCTTCTGGTACATCGTCTTCCATTTTGCGCTCTGCCAATGTTCCCGGACGTTCTGAATAGGCAAACATAAATCCGAAGTCGTATTTAACATGCTCCATTAAACTCAAGGTGTCTTGATGGTCTTCTTCGGTTTCGGTTGGGAACCCGGAAATCATATCCTGACTAATGGCGCAATCTGGGATAAGACGTTTTATGTTGTCTATCAATTCAAAATACTCCTCGCGAGTATGCTGACGGTTCATTTCCTTTAGGATACGATTGCTACCACTTTGTACCGGTAAATGGATATAGTTACAAATGTTGTCATGTTTGGCCATGGTTTCAATAACGTCCATGGTCATATCTTGGGGGTTCGATGTTGAAAAGCGAATACGCATTTTAGGTTGTGCTTCTGCGCACAGCTCTAACAGTTTTGCAAAATTGGTTGCAGTAGCTTTTTGTAACTCACTGGCTTTGTCAAAATCTTTTTTCAGTCCGCCCCCATACCATAGATAGCTATCCACGTTTTGCCCCAATAGGGTCACTTCCTTGTATCCTTTACTCCAAAGATCATTCACTTCTTCCAAAATACTTTGTGGATCCCTACTGCGCTCACGTCCTCTTGTAAACGGCACCACGCAGAAGGTGCACATGTTGTCACAACCACGGGTAATGGAAACAAAAGCGGTAACACCATTACTGTCAAGACGAACAGGTGAAATATCGCCATAGGTTTCTTCTTTGGAGAGGATAACGTTAATGGCATCTCGACCTTCATTAACTTCGCTAAGCAGGTTGGGTAAATCTTTATAGGCATCTGGACCAACCACAAGGTCTACGATTTTTTCTTCTTCTAAGAACTTGTTCTTTAAGCGTTCTGCCATGCAACCCAATACACCCACTTTCATGGTTGGATTTATTTTTTTTACGGCGTTGTATTTTTCGAGACGTTTACGAACCGTTTGCTCTGCCTTATCACGTATAGAACAAGTATTTACTAAAACCAAATCGGCATCCTCTAACTGCTGTGTGGTATTATAGCCTTCTTTTGCTAATATAGAAGCTACAATTTCACTATCACTAAAATTCATTTGACACCCATAGCTTTCAATAAAAAGTTTACGGGTGTTGCCTTCCTTTTGCTCTAAAATTAGCGATTCACCTTGTTTGTTTTCGTCAATTATTTTTTCCATAAAACTTGAGTTAACCATAGTGGTCAATATTCGTGCCCGTCAGCTGTAAGGCAGCTGCAAAGATACAATTAATTTGTATTTTGTGACAAAGTGGCAGTTTTAAATTTTAATGTGTTTGTAAAAAAAATGAACCCTTTAACACAAGTATTTTATCGTGGAAGTATCTTAAAACTAAGATAATGTCGAACTATGAAACTAAAACAGTTTGTATATAATTGCTGAAAAACAATTTATTGATAAAAATGTTTAGAAAACGATGAACTACTAATAAGAACTTTTTTTATTGTAATAACATTTTATAAGAATCCTGCTTAAGCAGGATTTTTTATAGAGAATGTTTATCTTTAACCACAAACTAAATCAAATGAAAGCTAAAATATATGGATACACTTGAGTCACTAACCAACAAAATTAATAATGCAAAGGCCTTAGATTTTGGCGATATTATATCCAATTCAATAGATTTTTTCAAAAAAGTATGGCTTAAGGGCTTTTTGGTTATTTTGATTTTGATGGCCTGTGGATTTGTTGTAGGCCTACTGTTTTCATTTATAGGCTTGGGGGTGCAAGGAAACCCTTTTGTAGAAGGATTTAACTTAAATTCATACTACGATTTTTATTTTTCAAACATTATTTACAATATACCCCAGGGTATTTTAGTGAGTACTTTAACCTTGGCGCTGCTGTCTTCTTTTTATCGCATCTGTAAACAGGTATATTTAAAGGAAAATATTACAGAGGATTATTTTTATTTTTTTAAGAAAGAGTACAGTTCCAGGCTATTGATGTTAGGTATAATTTATACTGGAATAGGCACATTAGCGCAATTAATGTTCATTATTCCCTATCTATATGTGTTTGTTCCTTTATCTTATTTTGCGATCGTTTTTGCCAACAATCCACATTTAACAGAAATGGAAGTGGTGAAAGCTAGCTTTAGAATTGGTAACAAAAAATGGTTGATCACATTTGGAACCATATTCGTAACCGGGATATTGGCTATGCTTGGGATATTAGGGTGTGTTATTGGTTTGCTGTTTACCATGTCTATTGTTTACTTGCCTGTGTTTTTTATTTACAAAGATATAGTGGGGTTTGATGGTGCTAGTGAAATAGACCAAATAGGGGTTAGGGACGATTCAGATTATTAATTCAATACAAATATTATATGGAAACAATCAATGCTATTTTAGGAAAAATTGAAAATGCCAAAGCCTTAGATTTTGGTGATATTTTCAATAAGTCAATCGAACTATTTAAAAAGGTATGGTTACAGGGGTTAGTTATGTTGTTGTTGACCTTTGTACTAATACTCCCTTTTTACATAATCATGTATTTGCCTTTAATAGCTATGGGTTTATTTGATTTTGAGTTATTGCAGCAAGGGCAAGAACAAAATCTTGCCATTCTTGTTCCCTTTTACATATTTATATTTGTATTTTCTTTTTTTGCTATGATTATTGGGTTTGGGTTAAAATCTGCTTTTTATAGAATATGTAAAATTAAGGACTTAAATGAAGCTGGGTCAGATGATTATTTTTATTTTTTCAAAAGACCTTATTTGGGTAAGACCATAAAATTAGCGGCTATGACCTTTGGAATTAGTTTAGTGGCCTTGCTTCTATGTGTGTTGCCTATTTTTTATGCGATGGTTCCCATAGCGTTAATAAATGTGGTTTATGCGTTTAATCCTGATATTTCTGCTTCCGAAATTGTGAAAATTGGTTTTAAATTAGGGAATAAAAAATGGCTGTTAACTTTTGGGCTTTTATTTGTTTCTTCAATATTGGCGCAATTGGTTGGTATGATAATGTGCTTTATAGGAGTTTTTGTAACAGCTTCTTTTGCATATTTACCAATGTATTTTATTTATAAAGAATCCATAGGTTTTGAAGAGGCTGATGAAATAAACTCTATTGGAGACACTTCAGAATAAATCGTTTTGAAATTTTTTAAAAGTACTGTGTTTATCTATAAAACCCAGTGCTTTTTTTATTGTAAAATTAGTAGCAATGCATCTGAAATTAGGTGCATAAAAAAATTTTCACATACATTTGTAGCCTAAAAATCGAGTATGGCAAAGAATTTAGTAATCGTTGAGTCACCTGCAAAAGCAAAGACAATAGAGAAATTTTTAGGAAAGGATTTTAAAGTTGAATCTAGTTTTGGGCATATTTCCGATCTGCCCTCAAAAGAACTAGGCGTTGATGTTGACTGCGATTTTAAACCTAAATATGAAGTTTCCAAAGACAAAAGAGCGGTTGTAAAAAAACTAAAGGAGCTTGCTCAAAAAGCCGATACCATTTGGTTGGCCAGTGATGAAGATCGTGAAGGAGAAGCTATAGCTTGGCATTTGGCAGAAACTTTAAAACTCGATAAAGAAAAGACAAAACGTATAGTTTTTCATGAGATTACAAAGTCGGCCATTCAAAAGGCTATTGAGAATCCGCGTGGTATAGATTACGATTTGGTCGATGCCCAGCAAGCACGTCGTGTGTTGGATAGGATTGTAGGTTATGAATTATCTCCGGTTTTATGGCGCAAGGTTAAAGGAGGGCTGTCTGCAGGTCGTGTACAGTCGGTATCAGTACGATTGATTGTCGAACGGGAACGTGAAATTCAAGAATTTACACCTCAAGCTTCTTATAGAATTGATGCTGAGTTCTCCAATGAAGACGGACAAACCTTCAGGGCAAAGTTGCCTAAAAACTTTGCGACCAAAGAAGAAGCTCAAACGTTTTTGGAACAGAATGCCTCAGCTAATTTTAAAGTGGCCGATTTAGAAAAAAAACCAGCTAAAAAATCGCCTGCAGCACCGTTTACAACATCTACCTTGCAACAGGAAGCTTCAAGGAAACTGTATTTTTCAGTAAGCAAAACCATGACCATGGCGCAGCGTTTGTACGAAGCGGGATTGATTACTTATATGAGAACCGATAGTGTTAACTTATCTGATGAAGCCAGACAGGGTGCACAAAAAGAAATTGAGCAAACATACGGTGCTAATTATAGTAAGCCAAGAAATTACACTGGTAAAACTAAAGGAGCACAAGATGCCCACGAAGCTATACGTCCAACCGATTTTTCCTTGTCTTCAATTGATGTTGATAGGGACCAGGCCAGGTTATACGATTTAATATGGAAGCGTGCTATAGCATCTCAAATGAGCGATGCGCAATTGGAGCGTACCAATGTAAAAATAGAGGCTTCCACACACAATGAAACATTTAGCGCCAATGGAGAGGTGATTCAGTTTGATGGATTTTTAAAGGTGTATTTAGAAGGGACCGATGATGAAGTTGAAGAGCAGGAAGGTATGTTACCTATGCTTAAGGTAAACGAGTCACTATTCAATAATTACATAACAGCAACCGAACGCTATACGCGTCCTCCAGCACGTTATACCGAAGCGTCTTTGGTTAAAAAATTGGAGG
This sequence comes from Aestuariivivens sp. NBU2969, assembly GCF_019931125.1. Classification (NCBI taxonomy): domain Bacteria; kingdom Pseudomonadati; phylum Bacteroidota; class Flavobacteriia; order Flavobacteriales; family Flavobacteriaceae; genus Aestuariivivens; species Aestuariivivens sp. NBU2969. The sequence continues at coordinate 121,898 of NZ_JAIOUU010000002.1, read as the reverse complement.
AACTGGGAATAGGTAGACCTTCAACTTATGCACCAACCATCTCTACAATCCAAAATAGAAATTATGTAGAGAAAGGTTCTGTGGATGGTGAAGACCGCAAGTATACCCAACTCACCTTAAGGGCAGGGGCAATCAAAGCTAAATCCTTAACGGAAAAAGTAGGTTCAGATAAAGGTAAGTTGGTACCAACAGATATTGGTATGATAGTGACCGACTTTTTGGTAAACCATTTTGAACATATTTTAGATTATAATTTTACAGCTAAGGTAGAATCGGATTTTGATAATATTGCTGAAGGAAAGGAAGACTGGACCAAAATGATGAAGATGTTCTATAAGGACTTTCACCCTCAAGTAGAAGACGTTAAAGAAAATGCCGACCGCGAATCTGGTGAACGTATTTTAGGAACCGATCCAAAGTCGGGTAGACAAGTTAGTGTGCGTTTGGGTAAGTTTGGGCCTATGGTACAGATAGGAACGGTTGACGATGAAGATAAACCGTTGTTTGCTAGCCTAAGCCCAGATCAACAATTGAATAATATTACCTTTGAGGAGGCTATGGACTTGTTTAAGTTGCCAAAACACCTCGGTGCTTATAAAGGTGAGGAAGTTGAAGTTAATAATGGTCGTTTTGGGCCTTATGTAAGATATGGTAAATCATTTGTTTCCTTACCTAATGGGACCGATCCATTAAGTGTTGAGCTTGATGAAGCTATTGCACTTATAGACGAAAAGAAAAAAGCAGATGCTCCTATATATATGTATCAAGGGTTGCCTGTCCAAAAAGGGAAAGGTCGTTTTGGACCATTCATCAAATGGAATAATATGTTTATTAATGTCAATAAAAAATATGATTGGGATAATCTTTCCGATAGTGATATTGTTGAATTGATTGAAGATAAAGTTCAAAAGGAAAAGGATAAATTAGTTCATTACTGGGAGGCTGAAGGCATTCGTGTTGAGAAAGCGCGTTGGGGAAGACATCATGTAATAAAAGGCAAGACTAAAGTAGAGTTAGCCAAAACTGTAGATGTAGCAGATATGACTCTAGATGAAGCTAAAGCATTAATTGAAGCTAATGCACCAAAGAAAAAGGTGACTAAGCGTACTGCTAAGAAGAAATAGTCAGCATTAAAGCTAAATTATATTTGGCCAAACTGGTTTTACACTTGTTTGGCCATCTTTTATTCCGTAATGTATTTATGTTTTAAACATTATATTCACAGTAGCAATATGCGTTTTTGCAAAGATTTAAGGGAATTCAATAATTACGGATCTTTTTTATCTTAAATAGTGCGTGAAAATCATTTATTCTTTTAATATTTGTGTAAAAGCCCCGAAAAGGGCGACAGTTTAGCTTACGCATTAGTTATGAATTTTACTTTTCTTTCACCAGTTTCAGATTTGGTGCTTGCGCACAACGAATTATTGTCCACTCAAGCCTTAGGGAGAAAACTCAGAATCCATTCTGCACAAAACGGTATGCCGGATTTAGATGGTGTAAAAATTGCACTTGTTGGTGTTTTGGAAAACAGAAACGATATTAACTATATAGGAGAGGAGTTTCAGCTGCATGAGATAAGAAAAGCATTTTACGAACTTTTTCCTGGGAGTTGGACAGTTGCTGTTGCTGATTTAGGGGATATTAGTAAGGGAGAGAGCGTAGAGGATACCTACTTCGCTTTAAAAACAGCTATTGCCGAATTAATCAAAAAAAACATCATACCTATAATAATAGGTGGAACCCAAGACCTTACCTATGCTAATTACCGGGCTTATGATGATATTGTTCCAATGGTTAATATTGTTAATGTAGATAGTAAGTTCGATTTGGGAGATTCTGCAAAACCAATCAAGAACAATAGCTTTGTGGGGAAAATTATTTTAGAGGAACCATATAACCTTTTTAACTATGCGACCATTGGTTATCAAACCTATTTTAACTCGCAAGAGGAAATAGATTTAATGGATAAACTTTATTTTGAGGCATACCGCTTGGGGCAAATATCAAAAGATGTTACTGTGGTGGAACCGGTATTACGTGATGCCAATTTGGTAAGCGTTGATTTAGGGGCAATCAAAAGTTCAGAACTAAGCTTGAACCAAAAATATTCTCCCAATGGATTAGACGGTAAGGAAATTTGTGCCATTGCACGTTATGCAGGAATAAGCAATAAGGTGTCTTCATTTGGTATATATGAATACAAGCCTTCAAAAGATGATGAAATTACGTCTAGGCTTATTGCTCAAATGATATGGTACTTTATAGAAGGTTACAATTTTAGGGTCAAGGATGATGATTTTTCGGATGAAAGCAACTATCAAAAATTTATTGCTCTTGTAGAAGAACAGGAATTAGTCTTCTACAAGAGCAATAAGACGGGACGTTGGTGGATTGAGATTCCTTTTTTGGCCGAAGTCAATAATAAATTAAAGAGACATACGTTATTACCTTGCATGCACCAAGATTATAAGGATGCTTGTAACAATGTGGTGCCAGACCGCTGGTATAAAGCATTTCAAAAAAATAGCGTATAGTTAAGATAAGTATATAAGATGTTAATTTTATCGATGAAATGCTTATTTTTTACGATAAAACGTATTTTTTTTAGAAAAAAAGTTGCTTTTTAAAAAATATATAGATATGTTTACGCTCTCAAAATTAAAGCAGATTAATTAACCTCGAGTTTTCTATGGATATGAAGAAGTTTATTTTATTAACCACATTACTAACAATGTTCGCAAGTTGTGGCTCTAAAGATAGAGGCGAGCTTGTTGGTGTTAAAGGAAAGAAATGGCATCCAGAAAAGCCCTACGGTATGGAACTTGTTCCAGGAGGTGCTTTTACAATGGGTAAAGCAGATGATGATTTAGCAGGAGTGCATAATGCTCCAGCCAAAACAGTAACTGTTAGGGCCTTTTATATGGATGAAACCGAAATAACTAACAGTGAGTACCGTCAATTTGTAAATTGGGTCAGAGATTCTATTATTAGAACCAAATTAGCCATTTTAGCAGATGAGGTTGGTTTAACCCCAGAGGATGGAGGTATTGGTGAATTTGCATTTAAAGATGCCGATACGGCTAACATGACGGCCTACGAAAAATACATGCACGATAATTATTTTGGGTTAGGAGAGGATCCTTATGAAGGATATAAACTTAACCGTGATATTGATTTAATATTTGATACTGCAGAATATCCAGACGAATATTATTCTGAGGTAATGGATACTATGTATTTGCCATTAGAAGAATCTTATAATGGTCAACGTACTTGGGATGTAAAGAAATTTAAGTTCCAGTATACTTATATGGATATTCAAAAAGTTGCAAAAAACAGGGCTTTAAAACGCAAAGATGCTATTAAAAAAGAAGCTGTTGAGGTATATCCAGATACTACCACATGGATTAGGGATTTTACTTATTCTTATAACGAACCCATGCATAATGATTATTTTTGGCATGATGCTTATGGCGACTATCCGGTTGTAGGTGTTACATGGGCACAGGCACAGGCTTTCTGTCAGTGGCGTACACTTTACAAAAATTCGTATCAAAAAAGTAAAAAAGGAGCTCATTTTGTAAACGCATTTAGATTACCACTTGAATCTGAGTGGGAATATGCTGCCCGTGGTGGTTTGCGTGGTGCTACTTTCCCTTGGGGAGGACCTTATGCAAAAAATGATAGAGGTTGTTTTATGGCCAACTTCAAGCCGGTACGTGGTGATTATGCTGCAGACCAAGCACTTTATACTGTTGAAGCAGATTCATACGAGCCAAACGATTATAACCTTTACAATATGGCGGGTAACGTATCAGAATGGGTGAACGATTCTTACGATCCATCATCATACGAATATGTTTCTACGGTTAACCCAAGTGTAAAAGATAATAAAAACCACCGCAAAGTGGTGCGTGGTGGATCTTGGAAAGATGTAGCATACTTTTTACAGGTGAGTACTAGGGACTATGAGTATGCAGATTCAGCAAGATGTTATATAGGATTTAGAACTGTTCAGGATTACATGGGGACAAAGGTAACCAAGAACGGTAAATAACATAAATCAAATCAATTTTAAATAATACTATTAATTAACCTACTTAAGTATTCGTACTTAACTTAAAAATCGAAAATTATGGCACAGTCAAAAGCAAGTAAAAAGTTTATGAATTTAGCTTACGGTTTAGGAGCATCAATTGTAATTGTTGGAGCACTATTCAAGATTATACATTTTGAAATTGGACCGCTAACAGGTAACGTTATGTTAACCATTGGTTTGGTAACAGAGGCAATTATATTTGCAATATCGGCATTCGAACCTGTTGATGAAGATTTAGATTGGTCGTTGGTATATCCAGAATTAGCTGGAGGTCAAGCCAACAGCAAAGAACCAAAAGATGCTCAAGGCCTTTTGTCTAAAAAATTAGATGAATTACTAAAAGAAGCTAAAATAGATGGTGAATTATTAACCAGTTTAGGAGACAGCATCAAGAACTTTGAAGGTGCTGCCAAAAGTATTTCACCTACTGTAGATTCTATTCAAGCGACCAAAAAATACGGAGAAGAATTATCATTAGCTGCTGCTCAAATGGAGTCGTTAAACAGCTTGTACAAAGTACAGTTGGAAAGCATTAATAAGCAAGCGGCTATTAATGAAGAGTCTGTAGAAAACGCAGCTAAACTAAAAGAACAAATGCAATCATTAGCCTCTAACCTATCATCATTAAATGGTGTTTATGGTGGTATGTTATCTGCAATGAACAAGAGCTAATTAGGGGTTAACCCAAATTGATATTAATTAACCAAAAAACCTAATTAGACATGGCAGCAAATAATCTATCTCCTAGACAGAAAATGATTAATTTGATGTATTTAATCTTCATAGCAATGTTAGCATTAAATATGTCGAAGGAAGTCCTTTCTGCCTTTGGATTAATGAATGAAAAATTAACGGAGTCCAATCAAGCGGCAACCGAACGAAATACTGCTTTTATTGCCAGTTTAGAACAAAGAGCAATAGATCAGAAGGAAAAGTACGAACCTTTAAAGGAAAAAGCTGTTCAAATAAAGGATTTAGCATCTACATTTGATACTTATTTAGAAGATTTAAAATCGAAAATGTCAAGTACGGTCGATGATCCTGAAGATTATGAAATCATGGACAAAGGGGATTACCTCGATGAAAACTTCTTTAAAGGAGACAAATTGAAGCCAGCTGGAGAAGAATTTATGGCACAAATGGCTGCGTTTAGAGATGGTGTAGCTAATGTTTTAGCCGATCAACCAGGAATGGAAGAGATTGTAAAAGATGTTCAAGAGAAATTCAATACAGATGACACTAAACGAGGTGCTGGAACACAATCTTGGCTAGACCGTAATTTTAAAGGATTCCCTTTGGTAGCTTCTTTAACCAAAATGACACAGCTTCAAGCAGATATTAAAACGACTGAATCTGAGGTGTTGTCTAATATGTTACAAGGTACTTTAACTAGTGAGGTATCTATGACTAATTATACAACCTTATTGGAAACCACTAAATCGGCTTACTTTAACGGAGAGACCTTTGATGGTCAAATAGTATTGGGAAGAAAAGATGCAACTACTAAACCAAATCGTGTAGAGTTGACTTTAGATGGTAGACCTTTAACCGAAAACCAATATACAATTGAAGATGGTAAAGTGAAATTAAATGTGGGTACGGGTGCTCCAGGTGAGCATAAAATTGAAGGAAAATTAATTTTTGCTCAGGACGGAGAGGATATTGAAGTTCCTGTATCATCATCATTTGCTACAGTACCTAAGCCAAATGCAGCAACGATTTCTGCAGATAAAATGAATGTGGTTTACCGTGGGGTGAAAAACCCAATGACCATTTCTTTTGCAGGTATTTCAGATAATAATGTTAGTGCTAGCGCTCAAGGGTTATCTAGAGTTGGAGGAAGCAAATACGTTATGGATGCAACTTCAATTAAAGGAAGAGAAGTTACTATTAACGTTTCTGGTAAATTACCAGATGGACAAGGCGTAAGCGATAAAGCAACCTTCAGGATTAAAGATTTACCAAAACCAACAGGAACCGTAAGAGGAGAAGATGGACAGGTTAAAATGCAACGTCAAAGCTTAGAGATATCAACTATAGGCGCTATGTTCGATGATTTCGATTTCGAATTACCGTTGCGTGTAACTGGTTTTATGTTTAAAGTCTCTGGTCAACCAACCATTCAAGTGAATGGCAATAAATTAGATAGTCGAGCCAAAGGTGCATTGCGTAAAGCCAAGCGTGGTTCTGATGTTCAAATATTTAATATTGAAGCCAAAGCAAGTGGCGTAAGTGTGATACTTAAAAAAGTGTCGCCTGTAATTATTGAACTTACAAATTAAAATAAACAGCTATAGTCAAATATATGGGCTATAGCTGTTACATACTGTGCTAATATAGCCCCAGATATGAACATTGTGAAAAATAAAATGGAACAGATGAATTTTAAAAGTTTTTTATTAACCGTATTAACTGTTTTTGCAGTATCGCATGTATTTGCACAGGCTAATATATTAAATGCGAAATCTCCAGAAGAAATAGGTGTAAGAACAGAAGCACAAAAAGCCATTGATAATGACGAACCGTTAGCTTACGGCTATGTTGACGATAGGGACATCCTGTATTCATCATTGGTTTGGGAAAAAATCGTTCTAGATGAGCGTGTTAATTTCCCATTGTATTACCCTATTGATACCAATAATATTGGTAAAGATAGACGCTCATTGTACGATGTGCTTATGAAAAATATCAAAAATGGGAACATAAAAAACATTTATGATGATTCCTATTTTAACACAAAGCGAACGTTAAAAGATATTGAAGCGGCATTGAAAAAAGTGGATACTACAGAGTTAGGTATTGAGCAATTAAATGCAGGTGAAGAATTGTCAGCAGAATATATAGATACATACGAGATCTCAGCTGCCGATATTAAAGAGTACCGAATTAAAGGACTTTGGTATTTCGATAAACGTCAATCGGAAATGAAATACCGTTTGTTGGGTATCGCCCCTGTAGCTCCCGATGTGAATTTTATTCATGATGAAAACCCTGATTTAGTGGAGTTGTTTTGGGTGTTTTTCCCAGATGCCAGGGAAGTGTTGCATGAAGCGAAGTCCTTTAATAATGAAAACAGTTCCATGCCGTTCTCTTTTGACCATATATTAAACTCAAGACGTTTTAATGCCATCATTTATGCTGAGGAAAATGTTCAGGGTGATAGAAAGGTTAATGAATACATTGCACAAAATGCATTAATGCAATTATTGGAATCTGAAAGAATTAAAACCCAAATAAGGGATTTCGAACTCGATATGTGGACTTACTAAGTTGCACAAGGTTATACTAATAGAATTTACGCCCACTTTTAAGTGGGCGTTTTTTTATCTCAAACTTTAAGCCCGAAACTTGGAATTTAGAATTATCTTCGCCTAATGAAAGTTGATTATATTGTTGTAGGTATTGGCTTGGCAGGTATTGGCTTTTGTGAACAGTTAAGGGCCAATAACAAAACTTTTGTGGTTTTTGATGACCAGTCCCAAAGATCTTCTATTGTTGCTGGAGGATTGTATAATCCTGTAGTGCTAAAACGGTTTACTCCAGTTTGGAAAAGTGACGAACAGTTGCTTTTAGCTTCTAGTCTTTATAGCAATCTCGAAAAACGACTAAAAGTTAAATTGGACTATAAAATCCCTGTTTATAGAAAGTTTACTTCGTTTGAGGAACAGAACGATTGGTATACAGCTTCCGATAAACCACAGCTTACTAAATATCTGTCTACGTCCTTAATTAGAAATAATAATAATGCTGTTAATGCGCCTTATGGTTTTGGAGAAGTAAAATATACAGGTAGAATAGCTGTAAAAAAAATGGTGAAGGCCTATAAACATGAGCTCAATCAAGAAGGAAGGCTTATTGAAAGCGAGTTTAAGCATAGCATGCTTCATGTGATCAATAGCGATGTAACTTATAATCATATAAAAGCAAAGAACATTGTTTTTACGGAAGGCTATAATATGAGCAAAAATCCTTTTTTCACGGATTTACCCTTATTACCAACAAAGGGCGAGCTGTTAACCATTCACGCCCCTGATTTAGAGATAGATTATGTATTAAAAGGTCCTGTGTTTTTGATCCCATTGAAGCACCATAACTATTTGGTGGGAGCTACTTATGGTTGGGGAGATACATCTAATACCATAAGTGAATCGGCAAAAATTGAACTATCAGATAAATTAAAAACACTTATTAATTGCCCGTTTGAAGTGGTCGATCAAGTTGCAGGGGTTCGTCCTACAGTAAAGGATCGACGGCCGTTGGTAGGAAGACATGCAACTCATGGTAACCTATATGTGTTTAACGGATTAGGTACTAGAGGTGTAATGATTGCTCCTTATGTGGCCAAACAACTGTTTGAATATATTGAATTCAATACACCTTTGGATAAGGATATCGATATAAAGCGATTTGATGATTAAAGTTTGTAGCGATTAGAGCCATTCTTGCCAGTGACAGAGGGTTGGGTGTTGAGCTTATCGAAATGCTCGAAGTCACCGTAAACATATCACAAAGAAAATCATTTCTTGGCCAATGACTTATCGTAATGCATAAAAAAGTTTATCCATATGTTTCTGGAAATCCTAATAATGATGGGCAGAAATACCACCAAGGTAGCAACAATGCTAGTGAAAACGATATTGATACCTGCATTAAAAACGAAAAAGGAAATTACAAAGGCAGCAGTAGCAAAAGCAATACCAACGGCATAACTCACATACATAGAGCCATAAAAAAAGGAAGGTTCAATTTTATATTTTGTGCTACAGTTACAGCAAGTTTCATGCATGTCTAGAATCTCTGAAAGTATATAAGGATTTTTATTCTTAAACATTGATTCTTCGTGACACTTTGGGCATGTGCCTGTTAAGATGCTGTATAATTTATTCCCTTTTTTAAACATAATATTTATGTACTTTTGCAAACGCATTTTATAGATTAGAGACTAAGAAAAATCAAATCTAAAACTGATAGCAAAAATAAGTTTTTACAATAAGGGCTTAGTAATAAAAGTTACATTTCTATGATTAATATCCATAATTTATCAATTTCATTTCAAGGTGAATACCTATTCGAAGATATTACCTTTAAATTGGGTAATGGTGATCGTGTTGGACTTATTGGTAAAAATGGAGCAGGCAAATCAACCATGTTAAAGATTTTGTCTCGTGAAATGGAGCCAGATACAGGACAAATAGCTACCGATAAAGCACTTAAAATTGGGTTTTTAAAACAGGATATTGATTTTGATTATGGAAGAACTGTTTTAGAGGAATCCTATGAAGCGTTTATCGAAATAAAGCAAATAGAGTCTAAACTAGATCATATTAACACCCAGTTGGCTGAACGTACCGATTATGAGAGTGAAGGATACCATCAGCTAATGGTAGATATTAATGAACTACAACATCAATATGAAATTTTAGGAGGTTACGATTACCAAGGTAATACCGAGAAGATTCTACAAGGCCTGGGGTTTAAGCGTGATGATTTTAATAAGCTTACCGATACCTTTTCAGGTGGGTGGCGCATGCGTATTGAGTTGGCTAAATTGCTTTTACAGAATAATGATATTTTATTGTTGGATGAACCTACAAACCATCTGGATATTGAATCCATAATTTGGTTGGAAGGATTTTTAAAAAACTATTCAGGAGCTGTCGTTATTGTGTCACATGATAAAATGTTTTTGGATACTGTAACCAACAGAACAATCGAGATTTCATTAGGCCGTATTTACGATTATCCCAAACCCTATTCAAAGTATTTGGTTTTGCGTGAAGAACTTAGGACACAGCAGCTCGCTTCACAAAAGAATCAACAAAAACAGATTGAGCAGACAGAAAGGCTTATTGAAAAATTTAGGGCAAAAGCATCCAAAGCAACTATGGCACAATCACTTATAAAAAAATTGGATAAGATTGAGCGTATTGAAGTTGATGAAGATGATAATAGTGTGATGACTTTAAATTTTCCTGTTTCTGTAACACCTGGTAAAGTCGTCGTTGAAGCAGAGCATGTTTCAAAAAATTATGGTGAAAATCAAGTGCTTAAAAACGTTAGTTTACTTATTGATCGTGATAGTAAAACGGCTTTTGTGGGGCAAAATGGACAGGGAAAATCAACTTTGGCCAAAATTATAGTTGGCGAAATTAAGCACCAAGGATATTTAAAATTGGGGCATAATGTGCAGTTAGGCTATTTTGCCCAAAATCAAGCAGAGTATTTAGACGGAAACAAGACTGTTTTAGATACTATGATCGATGCGTCTAACGAAAGTAACCGGAGTAGGGTTAGGGATATTTTGGGCTCGTTTTTGTTTCGAGGCGATGAGGTTGAAAAATATGTAAGGGTACTTTCTGGAGGGGAACGTAACCGGTTGGCATTGGCCAAATTATTGTTGCAGCCGTTCAATGTGCTTATAATGGATGAGCCTACGAATCATTTAGATATAAAATCCAAGAACGTTCTTAAAGAAGCATTAAAACGTTTTCAAGGAACTTTGATTGTAGTGTCTCACGACCGTGATTTTCTTCAAGGATTGACCAATAAGGTTTATGAGTTCAAAGATCAAAGAATAAAAGAATATTTAGGTGATATAGACTATTATTTGGAGGCACGTAATGTTGAAAGTTTGCGGGAGGTAGAAAAACGAACGGTAGTTAAAGAAGTTCCGAAGGAAAAAAAGCAACAGTCGTATGAAGAACAAAAGCGCTTAAAGTCACTAAATAACAAATTGAGTGGGGTAGAATCTAAAATTAGTCAACTGGAAAAGGACATTAAAGCCATCGATTTGGAGCTTGAAATCAATTATGAAGCAATCACTTCACAACCAAATTTCTTCGATAATTATCAAACAATGAAAACCAATTTGCAGGAATTAATGCAGAAATGGGAGGACATTCAACTGGAAATCGAGCAGTTCGTCGATTAGTAAGTGTTAAAATTTAGCGCATTTTATCGAATAAAATAGAATTTAGTCTGTTTGCAGGTTATCTTCGTATGAGAATTAATCCCAAATTTATTCGACATGAAGACCTTAAAGCTAACCATTGCCTGCTTATTTGTTTCTTTTTACACATTTGCAAGCATTTTACAAACCGAAAAAGAAGCCCTTATAGCGCTCTACAATGCTACTAATGGTAGCAAATGGAATACCTCTTGGGATATGGAAGCCTCGATAGATACTTGGTATGGTGTTAAAGTAGAGGATGATAAAGTGGTAGAGTTAAACTTACATTTTAACAACCTTCAGGGAACCATACCTCAAGAAATAGGAAAATTAACTGCCTTGAAAAAAATAAATTTTGGTTTCAATAAATTAAGTGGAACTATTCCATCTACAATTAGTAACTTAAAAGAATTAACAACTTTAGAACTTTTTATGAATAATTTGGAAGGTAATATTCCAAATGAATTGGGCGAGTTGGAAAAATTAGAATCCTTACACTTGTATAGCAATAAGTTATCTGGTAATATTCCTGAATCCCTTATGGGATTGACAAACTTAAAGGAATTATTGTTAGGAAGCAATTTTTTAACCGGAACTATTCCAAATCAAATATATGCCTTATCTAGTTTAGAAAAATTGAGTCTTATAGATAATAAGTTGGAAGGAGAAATTCCTGTTGAAATCGCCCAATTAAGCAATTTACAAGAGCTAGTATTATCGAGTAATGGGTTTACAGGAAACTTTCCTATGGAATTGGTTAACTTAACGAATTTAAATACCATCATGGTAAGTGATAACAATTTAAACCAAGATATTACTACAATATCCAATAGAACAGGAAGTACACCACCTGATTTGTTATTCTTGGAATTGCAGAGTCAAAATGCTACAGCGACTATGGATATTGAAAAAGAATAATATAGTTTTTTAAGTAAATTAGTTTTAGTTAGTTAAAAAAAGGGAAAACAATCTAAGTTATTTTCCCTTTTTTTAATTTTATAACTATGATTGAACACTATTTTACTTGTCCTTATTGCTGGCAATCTATCTCTATGTTTTTAGATAGCTCAATTAAAAAACAATCTTATGTAGAAGATTGTGAAGTATGTTGTAACCCCATAAAAATTTCATTTGAATTTTTGAATTCGGAACTTCTAGAGTTTCAGGCAAATAGTATAGGGCAATAAATATTTTAGTAATTTCCTATTGTATAAACTAAAAAGGATTGTATATTTGCTCTCCAATATCGCGGGATAGAGCAGTAGGTAGCTCGTCGGGCTCATAACCCGAAGGTCACTGGTTCGAGTCCAGTTCCCGCTACTAAACAAGACTGGTCGGCAATTTTGCCGACCTTTTTTATTTTAGAATTCTCATAATCTATTGATATATTTGATATTAAAGAAAATATGCTGTTCACTTCTTTGGTTCGATATTGACGATTTTGCGGATCAATGACTATGCCTGATGGGTGTATTTATCTTTGTTTAATTAGTTTTTCTAAACATTGAAGGTGACTTGTGCTTAAGCGATTTAAATTGCCTATTAAAGTTAGAGAGATTATTATAGCCACTAAGTTCTGCAATTTCAATAACTGGCATTTCTTTATGCTTTAACAGAAGCTTGCTGGCATGCTCTATTCGTAATTCAGTTAAAAAAGCTACGTAGGTTTTGTTGGTGCGTTTTTTAAAATATTTACAAAATGCATTTTTGGTCATGTTGGCCACAGATGCTATTGTACTCAGAGAAATATCCGTTTCAAAATGGTTCATGGTATATTCAAAAACATCGCGGAGGCGTTTCCCTTCATTATCCGTAAATTTTTTGTTATACACATAGGATGATAAACTTATGTAATTGGCTTTAGTAGCTATTTTTAATAATTGTAATAAAGTAATCAGTTTGTCTAACTTAGAGGTTTTGTTAAGGTTCAAAAACAAATTGGTAATGATTTTTTTGTGGGATGTAATTTTAAATCCTTGTTTGGATCGTCTGAAAAAAGGTCGAACTTCTTTCAATTCTTCCAACTCAAAAAATTGATTGCCAAATGAATGCCTTGTAAAAAAAAGAGTAAACATATGCGAACTTGGGGATGAATCTGTGTCGCTTTTAAAAACATGTGGCAAATTACTGCCTATAACCAGAATATCTCCTTTGGAATAGTAGTTAACACTATCTCCAACAATTAAAGTGCCTTCACCTTCAAAAATTAAGCTTATTTGGATTTCTTCATGTTGATGCAGTTTATCATAAAACGCTATATCAAGGTCTTCCTGAAAAACAATAACGTTTTGTTCAGGTTTTGGAATTTTAAAAGGTAATACTTTCATAACGTAATATTGGTTAAATAATATTCAATATATAATATTGATTATAAATATAGGATAATATAATATTATATATGGATAATTATATATTAATTGTAACAACTATTTAACGGTAATTTTGATTGTCAAAAAAATATAACTATGAGTATTCAATGGAAAGGTGTTATGCCCGCAATTACAACACAGTTTACGGTAAATGATGTGTTGGATTTAGAACTATTTAAAGTAAATCTTAAAGCACAATTAGATGCTGGGGTTCATGGTATTGTATTGGGAGGTACACTTGGTGAAGCCAGTACGCTTACAGATCAAGAAAGACGTATTCTTACTAGGGAAACGGTAGCTTTTGTTGAAGGTAGAGTTCCTGTTTTAATGAATATTGCAGAGCAGACCACTAAAGCGGCTATTGCTTTAGCTAAAACGGCTGAAGAAGATGGGGCAGCTGGATTAATGATGTTGCCGCCCATGCGTTATAAAGCAAGTGATGAGGAGGTGGTGGAGTATTTTATGTCAGTTGCTAACAGTACATCATTACCAATCATGATTTACAACAATCCAATAGACTACAAAATTGAAGTGACTTTAGATATGTTTTCCCAGTTGTTAGAGGCATGTCCTAATATTCAGGCGGTTAAGGAATCCACAAGGGATACCACAAACATTACCAGAATAAAGAATAGGTTTGGAGACAGGTTGGCAATCATGACCGGTGTAGATACATTGGCATTGGAAAGTTTAGTACTTGGTGCCGATGGTTGGGTAGCAGGATTGGTTGATGCTTTTCCAGCCGAGACTGTAGCTATTTATGAATTGCAAAAAGTAGGAAGAATAAAAGAAGCATTAGAAATTTACAGGTGGTTTATGCCGCTGTTGGAATTAGATATAAGTCCTAAATTAGTACAGTACATAAAAATGGCATCGGTATATACGGGTATTGGGGCAGAATATGTGAGGGCGCCAAGATTAGTTTTGTCTGGTCAGGAACGCAAGGATATCATCAAAATTATTGAAGATGCTATTACGGTGAGACCAATTTTGCCCGATTATAAAAGTTTAAATAATTAGGGGTTAACACGTCACACAAGGCTGGCATAAGGAACTCGCTTTTTTTGTTCAAGATGGTTATTTTAAGTATATTTTAACCATTTAAAAGAACAAAAAGAACTCAAATATTAGACTGAGTTAAACCTTGTTAAAAGGTCACAATTCCTAACACAAAAATAAAAAGATGATAACAGGAAAAAATTATATAGGAAACAAGCTTTCGGCAGAGGGCAATATTACCCATCGCACTATAAATCCAAAGCTCAATATAGAAAATTCAACACCTTTTTTTGAAGCTACAGGTAAAGAACTTGACAAAGCAGTTGCATTAGCTTGGGATGCGTTTAAGGTATATAGAAAAATTCCTGGTGTTCGTAGGGCAGCATTTTTAAATGCCATAGCCGATGAAATTTTAGCGTTGGACCAAGGGTTGATTAATGTTTATACATCGGAATCTGGTTTGCCCGAAGGGCGTGCTATTGGAGAACGTGCAAGAACAGTATTTCAATTGCGTTCTTTTGCCAATTTAGTGTCTAATGAAGACTGGAGGGAAAATACTATAGATGAAGCCATTCCAGATAGGCAGCCACTGCCTAAAGAAGATTTGCGAAGAACTTTAATCCCTTTAGGTCCTGTAGTTGTGTTTGCGGCCAGTAATTTTCCTCTGGCCTATTCAACAGCAGGAGGTGATACGGCCAGTGCTTTGGCGGCTGGCTGTCCGGTAATAGTAAAGGCTCATGCGATGCACTCGGGTACAGCAGAGCTGGTAGCATCGGCTATTATTAAGGCTGCGGAAAAAACAGGTATGCCCAATGGCGTGTTTTCAAACATTATGGGGCGTGGTAGAACCGTTGGTACGGCTTTAGTAAAACATCCAAAAATTAAAGCTGTTGGCTTTACAGGAAGTATTTCAGGTGGTCGTGCTTTATTCGATCTAGCATCACAACGGGAAGAACCCATTCCTGTATTTGCAGAAATGGGAAGTATTAACCCAGTGGTTGTTACTTCAAAAGCAATCAATAAAAGATTAGCTGAAATAGCTAACAACTATGCGGCTTCCATTACTTTAGGAACGGGTCAATTTTGTACCAATCCAGGATTGATTCTAACTATTGAAAGCGAAAAAACACAAGAGTTTATTAAGGTTCTGGCAGAAAAAACTATTGCCATTGAAGCACAATGTATGTTGCATCCTAACATTAAAAAAGGCTTTATTGAAAATGGAAATAGTGTAACTTCCCAACCAGGAGTTGAAGTGGTTGGACAATTGAAAGGTGATTTAGAACCTAATTATGCTGCAACATTGGTAGCTACCGTTTCAGGCGCCAATTTTTTAGCAAACCCAAGGACGAGTCAGGAAGTTTTTGGACCTTTCTCCTTAGTGGTTCGATGTAAGAATGAAGCAGAGTTATTAGAGGTTATTGATGGTCTTGAAGGTCAATTAACAGCGACGATAATAGCAGAGGAAGAGGAATATGGGGATTTACACGATTTGGTAGATGCGCTTGAAAATAGGGTAGGAAGAATTATTTTTAATGGTGTGCCTACAGGTGTAGAAGTTTGTCCATCAATGCAGCACGGCGGACCATATCCAGCATCGACCGATTCCAGATTTACTGCAGTAGGAACGAATGCCATTAAACGATGGGTTAGGCCTGTTAGTTATCAATCTTTTCCAAAAGAGCTATTGCCATTGGCATTACAGTAATGATTTATAAATGAGTAAAAGTACGTTTGTTTGTATAGATGCCCATACCTGTGGTAACCCTGTTAGACTTATAAAGGAAGGAGGGCCATTGCTTATAGGTAAAACCATGAGCGAAAAGCGTCAACACTTTTTAAGGGAATACGATTGGATTCGCAAAGGATTAATGTTTGAGCCCCGAGGTCATGATATGATGAGTGGCAGTATTTTATATCCGCCACATAATCCAGAGAACGATTTTTCAATTTTATTTATTGAAACTTCAGGTTGCTTGCCTATGTGTGGTCATGGTACCATAGGATCAGTTACTATTGCTGTTGAAGAAGGTTTGATAAACCCAAAAACACCTGGTAAAATTAAAATGGAAGCCCCAGCTGGTTTGATAGAGGTTGAATATCAACAAACAGGAGGTAAAGTAGATTGGGTAAAACTGATAAATGTTAAGAGTTTTTTGGCTGCTGAAGGTTTAACCGTTGAATGCCCAAAGTTAGGTGAAATAGTTTTCGATGTGTCTTATGGTGGGAACTATTACGCTATAGTTGAACCACAAGAAAATTTTGAAGGTGTTCATGCGTTTTCGGCTTCAAAAATCATTCAGTATTCTCAAATTGTTAGACAGCGTATAAATGAAAAATATCCTAATTTGTTCATTCATCCTGAAAATGAAACGATTCGTGATGTAAGCCACATGCTATGGACTGGAAACCCAATAGACCCAATGTCCTCTGGTAGAAATGCAGTTTTTTATGGGGATAAGGCTATCGACAGAAGCCCGTGTGGTACGGGTACATCAGCAAGATTAGCACAATTGCACGCTAAAGGACTGTTAAAACAAGGTGAGCCATTTATCCATGAAAGTTTTATAGGTAGCAAGTTTATTGGTTGTATTGAAGAAGAAACTACCTTAGATGGCAAACCAGCCATTGTACCAAGTATTAAAGGTTGGGCTAAAATTTATGGACATAATACGATTACCATAGATAGCGAAGACGATCCTTACGCTTTCGGATTTCAAGTCATTTAATCTATGAATTTATGAGTAAAAAGGTTCTTGTTATAGGAGGAGGTATTATAGGGCTGTGTTCGGCCTATTACCTGAATCAAGAAGGGTGTGACGTAACGGTTGTCGACCAAACCAATATGGACTCGGGAGCATCACATGTTAATGCTGGGTATATAACCCCAAGTCATTTTATTTCGCTTGCTGCTCCTGGAATCATTACCAAAGGCATTAAATGGATGTTTAATTCTGCCAGTCCACTTTATGTAAAACCAAGACTGGATTTAGAATTCTTTAAATGGGCTTTAAATTTTAAAAGATCTGCTACTAAAGAAAAAGTAGAAGCTTCTATTCCCATTTTAAGGGATTTTAGTTTATTAAGTAGAGATTTATATAAAGATTTAAAGCAGTCGGATACATTTAAATTTCATTTCGAACGAAAAGGGTTATTAATGTGTTATAAAACCGATAAAGTTGGAGAAGAGGAATGGGAAGTTGGCAAACGTGGTATACAGGAAGGTTTTGGAGTTAAGCACTTATCTAAACAGGAAGTAGATGTTCTTGAGCCTCATGTCAATATGGATATAAAAGGAGCTGTGTATTACGACTGTGATGCACATATGACCCCAAACAATTTTATGCAAGAAATGATGTTGCATTTGAAAACTAAGGGTGTGACATTTTTTAAAAATGAAAAAGTAAAGGATATTGAAGTTTCTAATAGCGTTATTAAAAGTGTAATAACAGATAAACAGAACTTAAAAGCAGATGAGGTTGTTTTGGCAGCTGGTAGTTGGAGTTCCTTAATGACCAAAAAACTTGGGTTAAATATACCTTTACAGGCAGGAAAGGGGTATAGAATTGATGTTGAAAAGAAAACGGGAATATGCTATCCTGCAATTTTATGTGAAGCTAGGGCGGCAGTAACACCAATGGAGGGATTTACCCGTTTTGCGGGTACCATGGAGCTTAGTGGAATTAATCATGATATTAACCCAAAGCGCGTTGAAGCCATTGCTAAAGCAGTCCAAAGTTATTATAGGGGTTTAAATATTAGTAATGAAGATAAAAATGCAGCTCAATGTGGCTTGAGACCTTGTACACCAGATGGATTGCCTTATATTGGTAAATCATCAAGATGTAGTAATTTAACCATTGCTGCAGGTCATGCCATGATGGGATGGAGTCTAGGTCCTGCTACAGGAAAACTGGTTTCTGAAGTAATTTTAGATAAAAAGTTGACTCTAAAAATACAACCCTTTAGTCCAGATAGAAAATTTTAAGGAAACGACTAATTAACTTAATTAAACATGCAAACCTACGGTATTGGAGGTTCAACTATAGAGGAGGAATTAAATAAAATATCACCTAAATCCCAGTTTGTATCTCCAATTCAAAAAGAGGAGTATCTGTCTCGTATTAAAAAGGTGGTTGGATTAATGAGGACTAATCATGTGCCTGCATTATATGTGAATGCAGGAACCAATTTAACCTATTTTACAGGTACAACATGGAGTCCAAGTGAACGTATGGTTGGAGCTCTAATTTTTTTAGATGGCTCTGTACATTATATTGCTCCAAAGTTTGAAAAGGGAACTATTTTAGACTTTATGGTTGTAGAAGGCGAAGTTCACTGTTGGGAAGAACATGAGAATCCTTATCATTTATTTACAACTGTTTTAACATTAAAGAATATTAATAATGGAGAAATTTATGTAGATGAAACCACCCCTTTTTTTATAACCAATGGTATTTTAGAAATAACGACATCCTATAGATTAATTAATGCTAGAGCCATTGTAGAACCGTGCCGCATGCAAAAGTCTAAGGCTGAAATAGCCATTATGCAATTGGCAATGGATATTACCCTTGAAGTCCATAAAGCTGCAGCCAGAATTATGCGTGTTGGAATAACCCAAAAAGAGGTTGTAGATTTTATACATGAAGCCCATAAACGTTATGGTATAGTATCTGGTTCTTATTTTTGTATTGTTTTGTTTGGAGCAGATACGTCTTTTCCGCATGGTGTTAGGTCGCCTAAGCCCCTTGAAGCAAATGATATTATTTTAGTTGATACTGGGTGTGTGCTAGAGGGTTATATTTCAGATATTACCCGAACCTATACATTTGCTAATCCAACGAAAGAGCAGATAAAAATTTGGAATATTGAAAAAGAAGCACAATTGGCGGCGTTTAATAGTGCACAATTGGGTAATACTTGTGGTGCAGTCGATAAAGCTGCAAGAGAAATAATAAGCTCATACGGCTTAGGGCCTAATTATGAACTACCAGGATTACCACATAGAACAGGCCATGGTATTGGTTTGGATATTCATGAATACCCCTATATTGTTAAAGATAATAATGAGGTTTTAAAATCGGGCATGTGCTTTAGTAACGAACCCATGATTTGTGTTCCCAATGGCTTTGGTATTCGATTAGAGGATCATATCTACATGACAGAAGAGGGACCGCAGTGGTTTACAGGGCCAGCACATACAATTAATAACCCTTTTGGTATTTAGGTTTTAAAACAAACGAGTTAGTTGTGATATTGGATGTTATACTTTTCAGCTAACTTGTTCCAGTCGGTATTTTTGCTTTCGCGTTTAAAAGTGGCAGGGGGAATACCAAATTCTTCTTTAAAACTTTTGGTGAAATATTTAGCATCTTTATAACCTACCATATAGGCCGCTTCAGAAATATTGTATCCATTTTGACTTATTAACAGAGCGGCTTTTCTTAATCTTAAGGATTTTACCAAATCGATTAGCGTTTTGCCTGTAATCTCTTGATATTTTCTATAGATAACAGAATAACTCATGTTAAATATCTTGGTTAAATCTTCCAGTTTAAAGTCGGGGTTCTCTAATTGTTTATTGATTTCGTTTACCAGTTTCTCCAAGAATATATCACCTTTTGAGGGTTTTGCAATATGTTCTGGACTGCTAATTAAATCCATTTTGTATTTAGAGATTGCTTTTTCTTTTGCTTTAAGTATATTGGTTACTTTTAATTGGAGCTCATAAAAGTTGAACGGTTTTTTTATGTATTCTACTGCACCAGTTTGTAAGCCCTTTATCTTATTTGTAGCCGAATTTTTAGCAGTTAAAATAATGATTGGAATATGGGCGGTCACTTTTTTCTTTTGAAGTAGTTTGCACATTTCTAGACCATCAATAACAGGCATCATAATGTCACTAATGATTAAGTCTGGAATGTGTTTTTCTGCCAATTCGATGCCTTCTTTGCCATTTGCAGCAATAAGCAAGTGATAAGCATTAGATAAAACATCTCGCAAAAACATTTGCATTTCAATGTTGTCTTCTACGATTAGCAATGTATATTTTTTATCAGTTTCAACATTTGTTTTTATGTTGAAATTTGTCTCTAAGTCTTCAAATTCCTCCTCAATAGAATCGGAAATAATGTTCGAATTTTCAACAAATATCTTTTCATCTTCGGTAAAGATGTTCTCTTTGGTTGAAAGCTTAACAGAAAAACAAGTACCGTTTTCTGGTGATGATTTCACATCTATCTCACCTTTATGTAATGTGATAAGTTCTTTAGTAAGCGCAAGCCCAATACCAATACCCTTGCTGTGTTTTCCTAAGTCCGATTGATAAAAAAGTTTAAAAATATCCTGAAGTTCTTCCTTAGGAATGCCAGGACCAGAATCCCTAACCGAAATATTGACCGACTCCTTAGTTTTATCTAAACTCACTTTAAGGGAAATTGTTCCTTCTTTTGGGGTAAACTTAAAGGCATTGGATAGTAAATTGTAAATGACATGTTCAATTTTGTCACTATCGTACCAAATATTAATATCAGTTTCTGGGTATTGTTGGATAAAATGGATGTCTTTAAATCGGGCTTGTTCGTTAAAGGATAGGGCAATTCTTTTTAAATCTTTAATTAAATTGTTTTTTGAGGCATAGATACGTAGCTTGCCAAGCTCTTTATTCCTAACAGTCATTAACTCCATGGCTATTCGCGACAATCTATTGGCGTTATTGTCGATCATTAATAGCCTTTTGTATAAAAGTTTATTACCATTATCGCTAGCCCTTTTCAACATATCCGAAATGGGGCCTAAAATAAGGGTTAATGGTGTTTGTATTTCGTGCGACATCTTTGCGAAAAAATTCATTTTAAGCGCATATAGTTCCTTTTCTTTATTGTTTTGCCAGGTTTCTTTAATCAGCCTACTTTTTAAACGAAACCATACCCAAAAGCCGTAAATTAGTAATAGGCCAATTAAAAAATATAGAAGGTATGCCCATGAAGTGTACCACCAAGGTGGTTTTATTGAAATATTTAATGATATGGGCTCAATGTTCCATTCGTCCTTTTTAGTTCCTGCTTTCACCTGGAAGGTATAATTTCCATAGGGGATGTTTGTGTAGGTTGCTGTTCGTTCTTCTCTTGGAGTAATCCATTCGTTGTCAAACCCGTTTAGCCTATAGGCATAATGATAATCGGTATTTATTAAGTTCCCCAAGGCTGAAAATTGAAATGAAAAAGAAGATTGGTTATAATTTAATTTAAGATCTTTAACATATTCAACACCATAATGGACTTGCTCAGGTATAATATTGTTGGCAGGTTTATTAAGAATTTCAATATCGTTTAAATAAAGCTTGGCTTCCGTGTCATTTTTTTTAATTTCTGAGGGCAAGAAGGCATTAACGCCATGATCACCACCAAAATATAAAAAACCATCATTATCTTTAAAGTCACTCCTTCTTGAAAAAGTGGTATTGTGAAAGCCATCAATCTGATAAAAAGATTTAAGCTCATTTGATTTTAAGTTAAAATGGTGCACTCCATTTTTACTGCTTAACCATAAATTGTTTGAATCCTCTATTAAAACCGATGAAATAAAAATGCCATTCAAATAGCTGTTATTGGCGAAAGATTCAAAAGTATTACTGTTTATGTTATACTTGATAAGTATTCCAGATGCGGCTAAAATCCATAAATGACCATTAAAATCAGGTTTTAAGGAATGTATGTTGTAATTTCTTAAATCTTCTGGATTGGCTATGAAATAGTTGTGTTTAGTAAAATAGGACTCTTTTAAATCCTGTGCATCTTCATTAAGTTTATAAAGTTTATTAGGGTTTAAACCTAACCAAATATTACCATGTTCATCTTCGTTAATCCCCATACAGGTGGTTCCAAATAAACCTTTGTCATTATAATTAAAAGAAGCTAATAATTCATGCTTGTCATTGAACACATTGAAAGCCCCTCCAAAAGCTGCCCAAATTCTATTTTTTGAATCTTTAAAAACAGTCTGTACATCTGGAGAAGAGGTGTTATTTGGTTCTATTTTTTTGAAACTATTTAAGGAAGGGTTGTATACCCATAATCCATTTTGGTAGGTTCCAAGCCAAATGTTACCGTTTTGGTCTTCGGCCATGGATTGAATGTAACGCCCTTCAAAAAAATTATTATTCTTGTTGGAAGGCTTATATTGAATTTTATGACCGCTAGGAAGAACTTTATTGAGGCCTTTTCCATCCGTACCAATATAAATTATTCCATTAGAAGCTTTTAAAACCGATAAAACCTTTGTAGAACCTTCATTTTTTAATCCATTATAGTATTTTATTTTGTTTGTATTCTTTGGCAGGATATTAATAACACCTTGCTTTGCAATAGCCCAAATGTTATTTTTTGAATCTTCAGTAATGTTAGTAATGGTATTGTCACTTATTGAAAATCTATCATTCTCTTGATGTTTATAAACCGAAAGTTTATCATTATTTGTGTTAATACTGTAGAGGCCATCTCCATCAGTCCCTGCCCATATAACACCAGAACTATCACAAAAAATAGAAATAAACATGTGGTGTTTCGATGCTCCGTTATTTATTTCAACATCGTATTGTTTTAACATATCTATTTTAGGATCATAACAAAAAAGACCTTCCAGTTCAGTGGCAATCCATAAACGCCCCAACTTGTCATTAGTAATGTAAACATTCTGCTGGTTTCTGGTTTCAAGTCCTTCATATAGTTCAAGAGTATGGGTTATAGTTGAATAATTATAGATATTTCCTGTTTGTGTACTTACCCATAATTTGTCGGGGCTTGTTAAAGCAATAGTATTTATAGTTTGTTTGGTATCATTAATTTGAGGTAAAGTAAATATGGGTTCTATAGCATCATTTTTAAAAGTGTATTTAAAAAGGTCACCTTCAACCGAACCCAACCAAACGTTATCTTCTATTGGGTTTATAGATGTGATTTGAGTATAGTTGTCATTTTTTTTAATATGTTCCTTAAATGAGATTTTTTCACCAGAGGTAGTAACCATCATCAGTTCACCTCTAAATGAAGAGATCCAAAGATTTTTGTGGCGATCTTTAGCTAAAATAAAATTCTGATCTCTTGTAAAATCACTTCCAAAAATGGAGGATAAGGGCTTACGAATAAAGTCATAGCCATTATATTTGTATATTCCATTTCCTCCTATAAAAAGCATGTACCCCAAGTGGTCTTCAGCTAACTGAAGAGATCCTCCAAAGGCCTTATCCAGCTTAATAAAGTTCGACTCAACTTGTGCTAGGGCTATAGAAATAAAATTAAATAGGAATAAAAAGCAAAAAGGCTTTATGTACTTTCTCATTATTTAATTAATGGTTCTTAATACGATTTAATCTAAAGAATTCCTCGACGTTCTACGTCGGGGTAGTTTATTATCAAATTTAATGTTTTTCACAGTCAAAAAAAAGAAAAGCTATTGAATTAAAGGAATTATAAAAAGGGTTGTTTTTATAGAGGATGAAGTAATTGGGCATAAAAAACAAGAAGGGGGTAAATTAGTCAAAAATGGTGTGTGAATTAATCAATTTGTTGTTTTTGAGTGATTTACAGGTTGTTTTAGGTAAAAAAATCGACGTTTATTTCTCTAAAACATCAGCATATTTGTAACATGGCATAAGGTTATGTTAAAACAACAACAATGAATATCTTTAATTGGAAAATATTTTAAATGAACAATAGGAGAAACTTTATAAAGAAAACAGCCATTGCTGGAGTCGGTCTTGCAGCACTACCAAATCTCACCTTTGGTATAGGTCATGGTAAGGATACGCTTAAGTTGGCTTTTATAGGAGTTGGCTTAAGAGGCACCAACCACCTTAATAATGCATTAAACAGGAGTGATGTATTGATAACAGCCATATGTGATATAGATCCCAATAGAATATCTTTAGCCTTGGATAAAATATCAAAGGCGGGAAAATCTAAACCCCAGGTTTTTGGTGCCAACGAGTATGATTATAAAAACTTGTTGGCTTTAAAGGAAGTAGATGCCGTAATAATTTCTACACCTTGGTTATGGCACACGCGTATGGCTAAAGATGCTATGTTGGCAGGTAAATATACAGGACTGGAAGTATCGGCTGCCAATACCTTGGAGGAATGTTGGGATTTGGTAAACACACACGAGCAAACAGGAACACATTTAATGTTGTTGGAAAATGTAAACTATCGTAGAGATGTATTGGCGGTATTAAATATGGTAAAACAAAATGTGTTTGGCGAATTGCTTCATTTTAGATGTGGTTATCAACACGATTTACGTTTTGTAATGCTTAATGATGGTAAAACGGCCTACGGAAAAGGTGTTGAGTTTGGCGAGAAAGGAATTTCAGAATCCGTTTGGAGAACACAACATTCGGTGCTTAGAAATGCCGATGTGTACCCAACCCATGGCGTGGGACCTATAGCGGCAATGTGCGATATTAACCGTGGAAATCGCTTTGTGTCGTTAACGTCACATGCCACAAAAAGTAGGGGGATGCATAATTATATTGTTGAGCATGGCGGAGAAAATCATCCAAATGCAAAAGTAAACTTTAAAATGGGAGATGTTATTACGTCAACTATAGAAACAGCCAACGGAGAAACCATTATTGTTACCCATGATGTACACCTGCCAAGGCCTTATTCATTAGGTTTTAGGGTTCAGGGCACAAAGGGGCTATGGGAAAAGGATGGAGACAGAATACATGTAGAAGGCATTTCTAAACCTCACCGATGGGATGATTCTAAAGCTTGGTTGGAAAAATACGATCATCCACTTTGGCAAAAATATGGCGAACATGCCACAGGTGCAGGTCATGGCGGCATGGACTTTTTTGTATTGCAAGCTTTTGTAGAATCTGCAAAACAAAATATCGCCCCTCCAATGGATGCTTACGATGCTGCTGCATGGAGTGCTATTACTCCATTATCAGAACTATCCATAGAAAACAATGGCGAACCACAGGACTTCCCAGATTTTACAAGGGGCATGTGGGTAAAGAAGAAGCCTTATAACTGGATTAAAGACAGCTATTAAATAAACTAAATAACTAAATTCAATATGAAAACTAAATCAATCTTTTAATTATGAGAAAACTACTAACTTTAAAACTTTTAGGAATTTTGTTGGTACTTACCTGTTCTATGCAGGCCCAGCAAAAAACTGTTGAAGGTACGGTTACCGACGAAACTGGATTTCCTCTGGCAGGAGCTACAGTGGCTGTTAAAGGGACGACAACCGGTGCCTCGGCAGACTTCGACGGGAAATATTCAGTAAGTGTAAGCGAGAACGCTGTTCTTGTGGTGTCTTATGTAGGATATATAACCCAAGAGATCTCTGTGGCAGGGAGAACAAGCATTAACATTAACTTACAGGAAGATGTGTCCAAACTGGACGAGGTGGTCGTGGTAGGTTTTGGTACGCAGAAAAAAGATAACGTTACTGGTGCGAACTCGTTTGTGAAAATGGAAGAAATAATTGCAGACAGACCAATTACAAATGCTGCAGAAGCATTGCAAGGGGTGGCTGCTGGTTTACAGGTTACGGTAGGTTCTGGGCAACCAGGTTCTGAGGGCGTAGGGTTTAGGATACGTGGTGATAACCCACTTAGTTCCAATGCTAATCCTTTAGTTCTTATTAACAATGTTGAGGGAAGTCTTAACGATATAAACCCTCAGGATATTGAATCAATTTCTGTGTTGAAAGATGCGTCAGCATCTTCTATTTATGGTGCACGTGCTGCTTTTGGTGTAATTCTAGTTACCACCAAAACAGGAAAAAGAAATCAAAAAGTAAAGTTCGATTATAATGTAACAACCAGTATTTCTAAACCATCAGATTTACCCGAAAAAGCAACAACAAAGCAATTTGTTCAGTCATTAAACTTTTGGGGAGTAAATAGTTATTTTGCGGGTCAAAATGTGAGTGATTGGTTAGGTTATATCAATCAGTATGAAACAAATCCAAGTGCCCTTAATTTAGTGAAGGATCCTGTAACTGGTGAAACTTACCCAATCCACTATGATGGTGGACAGTATTATCCATTGGCAGATACAGACAACTTTGGGGATTTTATTGATGCTTTTGGGTATTCAACCATCCATAACTTTTCTGTAAGTGGGGGTAGCGAGAAAATAGCCTATCGTTTAAATACAGGGTATAGCTACCAAGATGGTGTTATGATAACTGATAAGGATTCCTTTAAAAAATATAATGTTAATGCTTACATATCAGCAGATATAGCAGATAATCTTGTATCAACAAGTAATATATTATTTAGGTCAAGTATTCAATCCCGGCCTAATGCGCGTTATGCCGATGCTGTGCAGGCACGTATGTTCGATGTTTCAACGGGATATTTTGATGATGGTTCTGGCGTTTTACCATTTGGCTCTCCTGCTAATAAGGTAAGATTTAGTACACCTGGTAGAACCGAGGACGATAACTTAAGATTGTTCCAAAAATTAGATTGGACACCTGTTAAAAATTTAACTTTTACAGGCGAATATACATTTGAAAAGAATTATATTACAAACCGTAATATTAACAATGGGCAGCGTTATTACAGTACCTTTAGGTTTAATCCCGAAACTTCGGTTGCCAATGCACAAAGTAATACCTCGATATCCAGAAACCAGACAAATAGAATATACAATGCACTTAACTTGTATGCTAATTATAATTGGTCTTTAGGTAGCAATCACAATTTCAAATTATTGGCTGGTTTAAATAGGGAATATGAAAGAAGGGATTTTTTCTCCGCTAGCGCTAGAGACTTAATAGATCCTTTGGTAACACCAACGTTGAATCTTCCTTTTGATGATACTAATGTGCAAGTGTCTGATAATTTTAATGATTGGGCTGTTGTAGGGTATTTTTCCAGATTTAATTACAACTATAAAGAAAAGTACTTTATTGAAGCTAATGTTCGTTACGATGGATCATCTCGTTTTGCCGATGGCGATCGTTATGTATGGCTGCCTTCAGGTTCTGTGGGATGGAATGTGTCTAAGGAGTCGTTTATGGACAATATAGATTTTATATCTTTATTAAAATTTAGAGCTTCTTATGGTGTTATTGGTAACCAAGCCCATCCAGATTTTTATCCTACTATTCCAGGATATGAAGATTATACAACGCGTTGGACAAATTTAGACACGGAACAGCGTTTTTTAAGTTTTCATCCAGCACAGTTAATTAGTGGTGGTTTTACTTGGGAAAATGTAGTATCAAAAAATATAGGTTTAGACTTTGGGTTGTTTAAAAACCGTTTAAATGGATCTTTCGATTATTATATTAGGGATACAGAGGATATCTTAGGGCCTGGCGCACAATTGCCATCGGTATTAGGAGCTTTGCCTCCTGAACAAAATGCAAGGGATTTAAGAACCGAAGGTTGGGAAGTAGAATTAGGTTGGAAAGATAAAATAGGAAACTTAACTTATGGACTAAACATCAATCTGTTTGACAACCAAACTGAAGTAACTCGCTTTGATAATGCTTCTAAAAACTTATCCGATTTTTATGAAGGATTAGTAATAGGGGATATTTGGGGCTATGTAACCGATGGGTATTATACTGCTGATGATTTTGTGGCAGGTACCTTAAATGCCGATTTGTCTGGAGACAACAGGCAGTTAAAAGATGGTGTAGTATTTATTGAAAATGCACCTACACCATACCCGGGTGATATTAAATATAAGGATTTGGATGGTGATGGTGTAATTACTTCGGGTAATAATACTGCAGACTATGAACTGGATGACAATGGCAATATTATTTCAGATACAGGGCCTGGTGATAGAAAAATTATAGGTAATAACCGTAAGCGCTACCAGTTTGGTGTTAATGGTTTTGCAAAGTACAAAGGTTTTGATTTTTCATTTGTACTTAGCGGAGTTGCTAAAGAAGATGGCTGGAGAAACTCAGATTTAATATGGCCATACCCATCGGTATTTGATAATATCTATAAGCATCAATTAGATTATTGGACGCCAGATAACCAAGATGCCTATTATCCAAGGGTACATGGAAATGCAGCGGCAGGCAATGGCGATAGCAATTATGGTCGTAGTAGACGGGTGCAAACTAAGTATTTGCAGGATGAAAGCTATTTGAAAATTCAAAATATTACATTCGGCTATAGTTTGCCTAGCGACTTCCTTAATCGACTGAAAATTAATAAATTTAGAGTGTTTGTTTCAGGAAATAACTTGTTTACATTCGATAATTTGCCAAAAGGTTTAGATCCAGACCAAGGTTCAAATGGGGTATATCCTATTATGCGTCAATTCTCAGCTGGTTTAAATCTATCATTCTAAAAAAAGAAATTATGAAAAATTTAAAACACATTTCACTTATACTAATAGCTTTTGTTACAGTATTCTCTTGTGACGATGACTTCTTAGATAGAGCACCAAAAGACGAACTATCTAAAGCTACAATTTTTAGTAGTTACAATAATATTAAATTGTATGCTTGGGGATTTTATGATTATATTGAGGATTTTCCACGATCTACTTCTTGGGCAGCAACGCGCGATTTACAGGGCGATTTAATGCAAAATGGAGGTTCGTCGGTGAATCCAAATTATTTAGACCAGAATTATGATGTGCCAACTACAGATGGTAGGTATACTACAAGTAATAGTAACGATAGGCCTGTAGGACCTTATGCGAAAATTAGGCGTGTTAATATTATGTTGGATGTGCTTTCCGAGTCTCCAATTTCAGAAAGTGAAAAGGCTCACTGGAGAGGTGTAGGTCTGTTTTTTAGGGCTTATGTGTATTTTGATATGTTACAAGCTTTTGGTGGAGTGCCATGGATTGAAAACGACATTAACGATCAAAGTGAAGACGAGTTATATAAGCCAAGAGATTCCAGAGATACTGTGGCTGCCAATATATTAAGAGATCTTAATGAGGCTATAACTAGTATTAACGAAAATGGAGATGGGCCAAATACCATTACTCCAGATGTGGCTAGAGCTTTATTGGCAAGGTTTGCTTTATTTGAAGGGACTTGGCGTAAATACCACCCTGGCTTTAGCGACGCTACAACTTATTTACAGGCCGCCAGCGATGCTTCTACTTATTTGGTAAATAAGTATCCTACCATTATGAGCAACTACGATGCCGTATATAACTCATTAGATTTAGGCGGCCAACCAGGTATTTTATTGTATAAGCATTATGCAATTGACGAATTAACGCATTGGGTAAGTACAGATACACGTTCAACAAACAATAAATACGATATTACCAGAAAGGGAATCGACAAATTTTTAACTAAAAATGGATTGCCAATTTATAATGCTGGCAATAGTCAATTTTTAGGAGATAAAGACCATTATGCCGAGTTTAGGAACCGTGATACGCGTATTTTAACCATGACACCACCCCCTTATAGAGTAGTTGGTAATGGTACACAAGATTGGACTCCCACTGGTAATCCGGCCGATGCCGAGTGGTTTGGTAAAGTGGCCGCAGTTACTGGAGGATACCCGCTTAAAGAATTACCGGATAGAAACTGGTCTGGTCGCGTAACAGACCAGGTGCCAAATTTTGACCGTCTAACGCCTACACAAACGGGTAATGGCTATCGTTTTTGGAAAATTTATAATGACCATAATGATAGGGTGTCTTCAGCAGATATCAATGACCAGCCAATGTTCAGGATGGGTGAGGTTTATTTGATTAATGCCGAAGCAAAATTTGAATTGGGACAGTTTAATCAAACGGTGGCCGATGCAACTATCAATAAGTTAAGAGCAAGAGGTGGTGTGGCCCCTATGAATGTAGGTGCCATAACTGCAGACTGGGACCCGATGCGTGACCAAAGTGTAGATCCAGTATTATGGGAAATCCGCAGAGAACGTGCTGTGGAGTTAATGGGAGATGGTTTTAGACGTGAAGATCTACGCCGTTGGAAAAAAATGGATTATGCTACAGAGGTAAAATTAGGACGATGGATTAACCAATCGGATTATGCGGTGAATATATCCATTCAAAATAATGCGTCCTCTGGCTATGTACAGTTAATTCCTTTAGCGCCACCAGCATTCCCAGACCATTATTACTTGTTCCCACTTCCAAGTGATGAGTTGCTTTTAAATCCAAATTTAGAACAAAACCCAGGCTGGTAATAGAATATCTCATCTGGGTTTTACCCAGGTGAGTTTCAAAATTTAACTAAAAAAAAATATCAAAATGAAGTTATTTAAAATATATTCCATATTAGCCATAGGAACATTTATGGCTTTAAATGTGACCTCGTGTGATAAGCTGGACGATAGTTTTGCTTTAGATAAAATGGGTAATCCAGACTTAGCGCCTTCAGCAGATTTTACAGCATCGGCAACATCAATTTTTCAGTTTGAAAGCATAAATTTTGCGCCAACAGAAATAAATGAAGGCGATTTATATTCTTGGACCTTTACTGGGGGTAGCCCTAGTAGTAGTTCTGATCCTAGCGTAACAGTTAAGTATTCGGTAAGGGGAACCTATCAAGTGTCGCTTAAAATTAGAAACGAATTTGGAGCTAATGAGGTTGTTAAAGAGGGCTTTATTACCGTTGAAGGTGAGCCTTTAGATCCTGCGGTTCGTGTACGTTTCAACTTTGAACAGAATTTGTTTGAGGAATATTCTGAAGCCCCTGGTATTTATGGAGGAACTCCGGCCTATGAAGCTGGTAAGGTAAACGATTTTGCTTTTGCTTTCGATGGTAGTAATAGTATCACCGTTCCTGGTTATACTGGGGTTAATGGTACGGCAGATAGAACTGTGGCCGTTTGGATAAAAAGTGCTGCATCTAAAAATTCTTGTGTAGTGCATTGGGGGGCAAGTGCTCTTGGAAGCCGTGCAACTTTTAGAATGACTCCAGCAAAAATACGTTTTGAGTATTCAGGTGGCGGTATTACAGGAGCTACTACTATAAATGATGAACAATGGCACCATGTAGCCTACACCATCAAGGATAATTTTGTAACGATTTATGTAGATGGGAATGTAGACGCTACACATGCTGCTAATTCTTGGTTTGTCAATACTGGAGGTACGGGTAATGCAGGTGAAACTGAGGTTGAAGTTGGTTCGCAACTTGGTGCAAACTTCTATTCAGGAGCCATGGATAACGTGCTAATTTATGACCGTGCCTTAACTGCAGAAGAAATTGCAACATTGGCAGGACTATAATAATTTTTATTTTAACGAAGAGCCATAGGTTTTCGTTGCTATTTAAAATATGTATTTGAGTTAGTAGCCTAAAAAGATGTTTGTCAAATTACCAAGGTAAGGCGATAAACATCTTTTTAATTATCTATTATACCTACCATATTTACTAAAAACACCCCCCTTATTTACTTAAAAAAATAGTAAGTTAGCATTTAGTACATGACAAAAAATAATTAAAAAATTAAAGCACTGTTTAATAGTTGCTTATGTTTTTAATACGTCTGTTTAAAAAGTAAACGCAATGTCATATTGAGCTTGTCGAAATATTTTTAACTTACTGATAATCAATATCGGTTTCGGCAGGCTCAACCTGACAAATCAAATTATAATGACTTTTTAAACAAATTCATTAGTGCATAAATTAATTTTTGTCATGTACTTAAAAGTTAGCAAGCATAAATCACTTAATTTAATGAATAATAAAAGACAACTTGTAATAGCAGCCTTAGCACTTAGCATTATATTGGTTTTTAGTGTGTCCTGTAAGCAAAAAGAAAATAAACCTGAAGTACAAACACCAGAAAAACCAAATATCATTTACATCTTGGCAGACGATTTGGGTTATGCCGAAATTGGGGCTTACGGTCAGGAAAAAATAGAAACACCCAATATTGATGCCTTGGCCAAATCTGGGATGCTATTTACTCAACATTACACAGGAGCGCCTGTGTGTGCTCCAGCGCGTACATCACTTATGACGGGTATGCACATGGGACATGCACCAGTTAGGGGGAATGACGAATGGGGAAGCCGAGGCGATGTTTGGAGCTATGTGAAAATGGCTCAAGATTCTACCCTTGAAGGCCAAGCGCCCTTAGGCGCAGATGTGGTTATCTTGCCTAGTTTGCTCAAAAAGGCAGGTTACACCAATGGCATGTTTGGTAAATGGGGTCTCGGGGCACCACATACCGAATCCATTCCCACTAAAATGGGCTTCGATTATTTCTTTGGCTATAACTGCCAGCGTCAAGCACATACCTATAACCCATTGCATTTATATGAAAATGAAATACGCTATCATTTGGCAAACGATACGGTACCACCGGGAGCTAAATTGAAGGAGGGCGAAGATCCTTACGATAAAGCGTCGTATGCGAGATATAATCAGCCTTTTTACTCCCCAAAAGTATCGTTTGAGAAAATGATAGCATTTGTAGATCGTGCAAAGGACGAGCCTTTCTTTTTATATTGGGCAACGCCTATACCTCATGCAGCATTACAGGCGCCTAAGCAATGGGTAGATTATTATGTGAAGAAATTCGGAGACGAAGAACCTTACGATGCAGTGTATAACAAGGAAACCCATAACGGCGGTTATTTCCCGGTGCGTTATCCACATGCTACCTATGCGGCCATGGTGTCCTATTTCGATGAAAATATAGGAAAGCTTATCGCGCACTTAAAAGAAATTGGAGAGTACGAAAACACCTTAATTATTTTCTCATCCGATAATGGGCCAACTTATAACGGTGGTAGCGATTCACCTTGGTTCGATAGTGCCAAACCATTTAAAAGCGAATATGGTAGAGGCAAAGGCTTTGTGTATGAAGGCGGTATTCGTGTGCCTATGATTGCTTCGTGGCCAGGCCGTATTGTGCCAGGAACTACAACCGATCATATCTCGGCATTTTGGGATGTGATGCCAACATTGTGTGAGGTGGCACAGGTAGAAACGCCTAGTAATACTGATGGTATTAGTTTTCTTAACACGCTTACACAAGAAGGAAAACAACGAGAGCATGATTACATGTATTGGGAATTTCCAGAGTATAATGGACAAGTTGCTGTTCGCATGGGTAAGTGGAAAATGGTCTGGAAGAATATTAAAAAGAACAATACACATATTGAACTCTATAATTTGGAAGAGGATATTGCCGAGCAAAACGATATTTCTGAAACATACCCAGAACTCATCGTGAAATTCAAGGAAATCATCAAAAAAGAACACCATACGCCAGTAAATAAAAGGTTTATAATGCCCACACTGGAGGAGTTGACTAAATCTGAATTATAAATTCAAAACAAAAACCAGAAGAACAAAAGCCCCGATAGGTTAAGCCCTATGGTGGCTTTTGTGTTTGTATAATAGTTTTTTTAGTATGTTATTCACAAAAAATGTTATTTTGACGAATCAATAATTATACTACTTTTTTATAAACCTTCATAAAAGTATTGCTCCAAAAACTCCTCATTTTATTACGTTTTTTTATCCCTTTCAAAGTAAAAGAAGTCCTGCTTTAAAGATTAAAGTAGATATAGCATCCTCTTATACATTGTTTTTGTTTTTTTATCTGTATAATAAGGTTTTCGAAAATATTTCCCCTGTTTTCAACGAAAAAATAACCCTATTTTTCCTGTTCTCTCAGTAATTTTAACAAACTAACTGATTTTAAAATTGAGAAATATGAAAACAAAATTACTTTTATTATTAGTCTTATTTACAGGTACAATGGTATTTGGGCAAACTCTAGAAGCAAAATATGAGTTTGCTACCAATGGAGATTTAACAGACGCCTCGGGTAATGGAAGAACACTAACAAAAGTAGGGAGTACTCTTAAAACTTTTGCAACAGACAACTTTGGTAATGTAGAAAGTGCTTTCGACGCCCAAGATGTTACAGGCGAATACTTGGTGGCTACAGGTTATAAAGGTGTTGGTGGTGATGGTGCTAGAACAGTGGCAGCTTGGATAAAACTAAGAGCTGGAGCAAATAGAAGAACTATTGCATCATGGGGCATTAATGAATCGGGGCAAATGTTTAATGTTATGGTAGAATTAGGAAAAATTCGTATTGAAGCTGGTAGCTCGAGTATTTTAAGCTCCCATGTTATACCTAATGGATCATGGCACCATGTAGCCGTAACCTTCGACCCAACTGATGATGGAGGTAAATTATCATCCTGTAAAATGTATATTGATGGAGTATTACAGGACATTGGAGGCTCTTTTAATGCGTCAACTACAATTATTAATACTAATGTAGCAACCCACGATGTTCGTATAGGTGAAGCTGTTTATGGTACAACCCATTTTTATAGAGGGGTATTAAATGATGTGGCTATATATTCTGGGGCATTGTCACAAGCCCAAGTTGCAGCTCTGGCTGAAGCAGATTTATCGGGTACACCTTCTGTAGATTTTATGGCCGATGTTACGTCTGCTAATATAGGAGAAGATATTACTTTCGATAGTAGTGCAACAACAAATAATCCTACTGTATGGGTGTGGGACTTTGGTGGAGGTGATGCGTCTGGAAATACTTATGACCAAAACCCGGTAGTGTCTTATGGAACACCAGGAACGTATACAATTACCTTAATAGCTAGAAATGCAAGTGGTGAAGGAGTGTTAACCAAAACGAATTACATTACCATCACAGGGAATGTTAATTATTTAAAAGCACAATATAATTTTGATGGTGATTTAACCGATAATTCGGGTGAAACGGGTACATTAGTAGAAACTGGATTTTCAGCCATGTACGAGAATGATAATGAGTCTAATCCAAATGCGGCTATAACATTACCTTCTGTAGATGGGCATTCTTTGGCAAGTTCAGGAAACTTTATTGTTACAGGAAATTCTCCCAGAACTGTAACCGCTTGGATTAAAACAAATTTTAATGAGTATCAGGGTATTGTATCTATGGGAGCATCAGGTACAAGAGAAAAGTATTCTGTGGTAATAGACGATTCTGGAAGGTTGCGCACTGAGGTATCAGGAGCAGGCCATAATGGAGCTGTTGACATAGCAGATGACACTTGGCATCATATAGCTTCGGTTTATGATGGTTCTGGAAAAAATGAATTATATGTTGATGGTTCCATAATAGCAACATCTACAGGGTTTGGCACTTTAATTACAGCAGAAGCACCTCTGTATGTGGGTACTGAAAATTTTGATGTTGCTGCTAGAAGTTTTAAAGGTGCTCTAGACGATGTGCGTGTTTATTCACGGGCATTGACTTCTAGTGAAATTACAAGTGTATATAATAGACAAAGTCTTTCTGTAGCTTCAAATTTAGAAATTCAAGATATTAGTTTGTTTCCAACAAAAGTATCAGAATATTTAACTGTCAGAACTAAAACACACATGACTCTAAAGGTTTCGGTTTATAATATGTTAGGAGGTTTGGTTAGTAAGATTCCCCATACTGCTTCAAATGAAGTAAAAGTCGATATGTCTACCCTAGCTACAGGTTTATATATAGTAAAAGTAAGATCTGGGTTGCAATTTTCAACGTTCAAAGTAATTAAGCAATAGGTTTATTGTAAAGTGTTTTATGGTTAATAGCAATGTTCCTAAAAATCCAGTATCATGGTTTGTCCATTAATACTGGGTTTTTTTGAATATTTTGAAAGCACTTTAATAAATGATAAATTCTGTTTACCGTTTCTTCTAAAGTTAAAGAAAACATATCAGGTCAGTCTATAATATCTGCGTTGTTTAAGGTTATGTTTAAAAGGAAATGCTCGTAAAAGATAAAAAAATAGACTTTAGTTGAAGATGATTAAAATCGGATAAATAATTTTATCTACCCTAAAAGCCGATTTAGTCTCCCAAAACATACAAGGTCATTTGGTAAATTGCCAAGTAATTAGGCGTTCAAATGACATGCAAAACAATAAAAATAAACACATGAGAAAGTCAATTCAGGCAATTGTAACAATGCTTTTGCTTTTAGGTTCATTTCAATTACAAGCACAGAAATACAAGGAAATGATGAATGATCCCAATTATAATGTTTATGATGTTATTAAAGAAGGGAACAAATATTTTGAAAGTAAAGACAAAGGAAAAGGCTCTGGTTATAAACAATTCCAACGATGGATTATTGCTAATGAGGATGTTTTTTATCCATCGGGAGACAGGACCCAGGTCGACCCTAGGTTAACCTATTACTTGGGAAAGTCAAAGCATGATTTAGAGGCGAGTTTGAAAAGTTCGGCAGGAAAAATAGTTATAGACCCTATAACCGAAAGCCAATGGAATGAAATAGGGCCTTTTGTAGAACTAAAAGAGCCCTTTAGTGATAAGCGAAATGGTAACGGCAGGGTAGATGCGATTTGGGTCGATCCGGATAATGAAGATAGAATTTACATTGGTTGCCGTGGTGGAGGGCTTTGGATAACGACCGATGGAGGAAATAATTGGACGCCTAAAACAGACGACTTAGGAATAACCGGTATTTGGAGTATCGCGGTAAATCCGAACGACCATAACGAAATTTATATATCAACCAATGTAGGCGGCAGTGGAAATTATAGTATTGGTATTTTTAAATCTACCGATGGAGGAAATACATGGAGCCCTACAGGTTACGCTTTAGATGTGGTATCTACTTTTACTAGGGTTCATAAGTTGTTGATGAGCCCTGAAAACACCAATATTATTTTTGCAGGAACATCTTCGGGGCTTTTAAGGTCTTCAGATGGTTTTCAAACTTATACGACAGTATTGTCTGGTAATATTACAGACTTAGAATTTAAACCAGGAGATGCTAGCATAGTTTATGCAACTGATAGTTCAAGTAAATTCCTATATAGGTCGACAAATTCTGGGCAGGCCTTTTCCGCAACTACAGCTTCGGGGTCAGACCCTCAAGTAGCAGTTTCTCCTGCTGCTCCAAATAATGTATACTTTGCAGGTGACAATGTTAGTCTTAAGTCGGTCGATAACGGTATCACGTTTGTTTCAGGAGGCTCACCAGATGGAGCAATGGGACAATATGGAGGTTTTGCGGTTTCTGATACCGATCCGAATTTAATTATAAATGGAAGTTTGGATACCTACAGATCTATTAATGGAGGAATAAGTTTTTCCAAAGTTACTAATTGGATCTATACTCAGTCTACTGGGGTTGGTGGTAATTTTGTACATGCCGATAATAGGGAAATAGAAGTGGTTAACGGTACTATTTATATGGGTACCGATGGCTGGCTGGTTAAAAGTACCGATGGTGGGCTGAACTATGATGTTTTGACCTATACCGTAGGAAACCATGAAATCTACCAACATGGTATGGGGGTATCGCAATCTGATGATAATACCCTCGTGGTAGGCGTCCAGGATAATGGAACGAGTATATGGTATGATGGTGTTTGGCACCATTGGAAAGGCGGTGATGGTGGAACGAGTATGATTGATGCCCAAGACCATAACATTATTTATGGATCACTCTATAATGGCGATTTTAAACGTACCGATAATGGAGGTTTTACCTCTGGTCGTGTCGATTTAGGCGATACCAAACCAGGAAGTTTACCACCATTAATTCAACATCCAACTGATTCAGCTATTCTTTTTTTAGGCGAAGGTAGCGGACAAATATGGAAGTCCAACAATCGTGGTAACAGTTGGGAGACACTTGCCAATTTAGGTGTAAACGATGTGATTGATGAAATGGCTATTTCACCTTCTAATCCGGATTATATTTACGCTTCAATTAAGGCAAGGATTTGGAAAACCACTGATGGTGGTGCCAATTGGGTTGAAATTAGTTCGGGTTTGCCAAACCGAGTAATCAAGGGCATTGCTGTCGATTACGATGACCCTAACCAAGTGGCACTTTGTTTTACGGGTTATGGTGCATTTGAGAAGGCCTACAAAACAGATAATGGAGGAACAACTTGGTCAAACATATCTAATGGATTGCCTAATTTAACCACTTCAGACATTGTTTACGACAATACAAGTCATAATGCACTTTATATTGCCACAGACATTGGAGTATATTATATTGATGACACTTTGACCCAATGGCAATCATTTGGATTGGGATTACCCAATGTAGTAGTTAATGATCTTGAAATACAACATAATACCCAAAGATTATATGCCGCTACTTGGGGACGTGGGGTGTGGAGTGCTGAGTTGGTAGGTATAGAGGAACCGCCCACGAGTAATTTTGGATCAGATGCCCAAACTATTTTTGAAGGCGAAACCATTAACTTTCAAAATCAATCCATAGGATTTCCAAATTCATGGAGTTGGACTTTTGAAGGCGGGACACCAGCAACAAGCACCGACGAAAACCCAAGTGTAACTTATATGAATCCAGGGGTTTATAAGGTTATACTTATGGTGACAAACGATTTTGGAACGGATACCAAAACAGTTGAAGGTTATATTACGGTCAATCAAGCCATAGCACCTGTAGCGAATTTCATAGCAGACACCCAAACTGTTTTTCAAGGTAATTTTGTAAATTTTGAAGATACATCAACCAATTTGCCTTCCTCTTGGAGTTGGATTTTTGAAGGTGGTACTCCAACTACAAGTACCGAACAAAACCCAATGGTTACTTATAATGCCATTGGAACATACAAAGTAACATTAACAGCAACAAATCAGTTTGGATCCAATACTAAAGAAGTAACCAATTATATCACAGTCACAGAAAATCAAGGAACTGGACCTTTGCAAGCACAATTTAATTTTCAAAATAACTTAATTGATGATTCAACATATAAAAGAGACCTCGTTGTACAAGGTACAGGTGATGCAATTTACGTTGACGACCATTTTGGTAACCCTAATAGTGCCTATCAGAAACAATCAGGGCATTATTTAGAGAATACCTATACGGGTGTTGGTGGAACGGGAGAACGAACGGTTACAGCATGGATAAAAACAACTACGGCGGGATCCAGAAAAACAGTTGTGTCCTGGGGAGAAAACATATCTGGAAACATGTGGAATGTTATGGTAGAGAATGGTAATATACGGGTGGAAGGAGGTTCTTGTAATGTGCAGAATGACGATAGTTCAGTAACAAGGTTGGATAATGATATATGGAGGCATATTGCGGTTACTTATGACGCAACGGATGGTGTAACAATGAATTCTATAAAATTGTATATAGATGGGCAATATTATGCTAATCAACCTGATAGTGGCGATTCATTTAATTCTGAAGCAACCATTATAAACACCAGTACGGCAACTAATCTAAGGATTGGAAGTGCAGCTTACAATGGTAGTTACGATTGGATAGGGGAATTGGACGATATAAGGGTGTATTCAAAAGCGTTGACCTTAGAGGAGATTGTAGAAGTTATGAATGAAGCTCCCAATATGTCACCTATTGCAAATTTTGTTGCAGATAATACCAGTATATATGTTGGTGAATCTGTTTCTTTTACCGACACCTCATTGGGTTCTCCAACAGCATGGTCATGGACTTTTACAGGAGGATCTCCCTCATCAAGTAATGAACAGTCACCACAAGTTACTTATAATGTAGAAGGAACTTATGAAGTGTCTTTGGCCGTTACCAATGAATTTGGAACTGATACAAAAACAATTACCGATTATATTGCTGTAACTGTACAACCACCTCCTGTGGCAGATTTTACAGCTAACCTTACTGAAGTTTACGAAGGGGGTCAGGTTAGCTTTTCTGATGTGTCAACAGAAGGACCAACACAATGGGAATGGACTTTTGAAGGTGGTACACCATCAACCAGTACAGAGGAAGATCCATTGGTCACTTATAATACCGAGGGATTGTACAAGGTGATTTTAACAGTAACGAATCCAAAGGGATCCGATACAAAAGAAGTTGCAGATTATATCTTAGTTAAAAAAGCTGTTGACGTCATTTTAGACCAAAACAATTATTCGGTCTCTGTTACCAGCGAGACCTGTAGAAATAGTAATAATGGCAAAGTCAATATTACGGCCTTGGTAGATTACCCTTACACAGCTGTAATAACGAGTACGGGTTTTGATAATACGGTTACATTTGATGTGAGCAATCCCTTAGTTCTAGAAAACTTGTCTGCGGGAACCTATACCATATGTATAACCATAGCAGATGCACCGGATTATGAACAGTGTTTTACGGTACAGGTCGATGAGCCGGAAAATTTGAATGTCTTTTCAAAAGTATCAGATAATAAGGATGCCGTAACATTAGACCTTTCTGGATCACAAACGTATAATATTTATTTAAATGGTGAAATTACGTCTACCACAAGTAGTCGTGTGACCTTGAATTTGGAAGCTGGGAAATTCAATGTTTTAAAGGTGTTTACCGATAAAACATGTCAGGGTATTTATGAAGAGGTATTTGACTTTAGAGGAGAAACTTATTTTTATCCCAACCCTGCCAAAAATATATTAAATGTTGCTTTAAGTGAAACCTTTCAAAAAAGTAAGAATGTAACAATATCCATTTTTAACATAACAGGGGGGGTGGTTTACAACAAAGAAGTTGAAGCAAAACAAGATAGATTGTTAAAAATAGTGTTGGAAGGATTCCCAAAAGGGGCCTATCTCGTTCATGTTGTAAGTGAAGATGAATCTAAAATTCATAAAATGATTAAACTATGAGAAAAAATTTAATATACATGTTTTTAGGCTTGATTTTGTTTAATTGTAGTGGGGGAAGTAATGAAGAAGTAAGGGAAGTAGTAAAGCCTAAGAAGCCTACGGCAGCAAGTTTGGTCTTTCCTGAACAGAATTCAGAATGCACCGAAGGTACAAATGTCACCTCATCCGAAAGTACGATAACCTTTGAATGGAATGCCGGGAATGATACGGATTCGTATGTCTTGACTTTAAAGAATTTGCTGTCCGGGGTAACTACAACACATAATACCAATAACACGGAGATTAGTTTAACCTTATTGCGAGCAACCCCATATTCATGGTTCGTTACCTCAAAATCCAATTCCGTAACAGATACGGCAACTAGTGCTACTTGGAAGTTTTATAATGCAGGTGAGGGGGTGGTGTCCTATGCACCATTTCCAGCAGTTGCAGTTAGTCCAACTAATGGAGAAAGTATTGCGGCAACAACAAAGGTGACTTTAGAATGGTCTGGAAGTGATGTAGATAATGATATTGCACATTACGATGTGTATTTTGGTGAAGGGGAAACATTAAGTTTATTAGCAGACGATGAAACGGGTACAAATGTTTCAAATGTGTCTGTAGAATCTGGTAAAAAATATAAATGGTATGTGGTGACGACAGATAATTTATACAATACTTCAAATTCAGAACAATTTACCTTTAATGTCGAGTAAGAGGGGTTTTATTTTAAAATATTGATAACTAAAAAATATATATTGTTCTTTTGTGGCATCTTATTATTAAATTTTTTGCTCTCATGTTCTAATAGTAAAGAAACATTCTATACGTTAAATGAACAACATGAAACGGAGTCTAAATCACTTGTTTTTACACCTAATGAGAGTTTTTTTTCACCCGTGGGGACATTAACTGCCAACCTTAAAGATAAAACATCCGGAAACGAATATAATAAGTATGAGAATTATGACTACATCTATAATTGGCACGTTTTAACTGACACTATTGTTTTTGGAGTGGATATAAAAACCCAAGGGGATTTAACCATTCAGCCTGAAATGGGTATAGCTTCAAATCAAGTAGGGTCTAAGATGCTCATATATTTAGATGATGTTAGTAAAGAAATAACCCTTACGGCTACAGGTTCGGAAAGTACTTATGTTATTCAAAAAGGTGTTACGTTCGAAAATGTTTCGGTAGGATTTCATTTAATTAAATTGAAATTAAAGACATTATTAACACCAAATGAGGGAGTAGGTCACTTTAGTAATTTGCATTTAAGTGGCACTGCGGTAAAAAACTCAACAAACGTAATGCGTCGGTATCGAGCTAAAGCTGTACATTGTAAATGGGGTATAGAAGCATCTGATGCCCCAATTGAAATTAGCGTCCACGAACTTACAATTGCTACCAAAAATGTGAGTTTCTATCAACCCATTACCACGCCATTCGGCTATACAGGATCTACTTGGAATAAGGATTCACAGACCTTTGGCGGTTATAATTTTTCACTTTGGTCCTATGGGGCTAATGATCCAGCGCCACCTTTCTATCAAGAAAGCCATTTAATTGCAGTGGGGCCAGATTTGGAATTTGGGTCTTATGGGCATGAGGGTACTGGTGTTAAGCCTAGAGGGCCACATCCGTATATAGATGTTAATCGAAACATACAAATAATAGCTGTACGTATGTTACCAGGTGAGATTTATGACACCTATTGGAGTTATTATTTAGACCCTATAAGTGAGCATTGGAAGTTGTATGGTTGTGGTAAAAAATACAATAAAACAGGTGAAATAAAATACTTGACTACAGGCGCTTTTGTTGAGGTGCCTGGCGGAGCCCATAAAGTTAGAAGCGGCCATGAAATTTGTGAATCACATTATCGAGGCTGGCAAATGGACACAGTTGGTAATTGGCATACCATTACTAAAATGATAGGAACAACAGCTGAAAACAATTTAAGTGCTAGGGATTGGAAAATAGTAGATAGTAGGTTTGCTATGGAAATGGGCGGCTGGGGCGAAGTAGGTAAACCAAAAGAAACACTAGTTTTAAATGATATAGGAGAATTGCCCTATTATCTTCAAGGGGATTATGTGCAAGAATTATATAAAATGCCGGCTAGCTTTGAGAATCAAGGGGTTTGTGAAATTTCGAAAAATACGGCAAAAATAAAAATAAGTGTTTCTAATTTAGGAACCAATGCTCGGGCCTATTTGTTTTATGGTGTTACCGAAGGACTTACAAAAGAAGCCTTTTGGGAAAAAAATAAAGCCTTCCCCATCGATTTAGGGGAGACTACTGTTATGTTAGAAAATTTAACACCTGAAACCAAGTATTTTTATAGAATTAAAATCATAAACGATGAAGGAATCACATGGTCATTTAATACCAATGAGTTTACAACAAATTAAATTTTAAGATGTATCAAACACCTAATTATAAAATAAAGTACATGGTACTATTGGTTGTTGCCTCTACTTTGTTTTCATGTTTTTCAAAGCAGATAAAACATGAAAGAAAACCTAATATATTATTTATTTTGGTAGACGATTTGGGGTGGAGTGATACGGGCTTTATGGGAAGTCCCGTATACGAAACACCTAATCTGGATAAATTAGCGATACAGAGTGTTGTGTTTTCAAATGGTTATGCGCCCGCTGCAAACTGTGCGCCAAGTAGGGCTTGTATTCTAACGGGAAAGAATACGCCGAGGCACGGTATTTATACGGTGGGATCTTCAGAAAGAGGTAAAACTAAAGATAGGAAACTCGTTCCTACAATAAATACAGAAACACTTAATGAAAGTTTTGTAACGCTAGCCGAAGTACTTAAAAATAATGGCTACACAACAGGGACAATTGGAAAATGGCATTTAAGTGATAATCCGTTAACGCAAGGTTTTGATGTTAATATTGCTGGATCCCATGCCGGGCATCCCAAGTCCTATTTCAGTCCCTATAAAAACTCAGTTTTGGAAGATGGAGAAGATGGCGAATATCTTACAGATAGACTTACTGAAGAAGCCGTACGATTTATTAGTCATAATAAGGAAACTCCATTTTTCCTTTATTTGCCTTATTTTACGGTTCACACACCATTGCAAGGAAAGGAAGCTTTGGTTAAAAAATATAAAGCGAAGTTAAAAGGGGATGACAGGTTCAATGCAAAATATGGAGCCATGGTTGAATCTATGGATGAGAACGTTGGGAAGCTTTTAAATAAACTCGATGAATTGGGTATTTCTGATAATACACTGGTGATATTCTCGTCTGATAATGGTGGTTTGGCAAGCGTTTCTTCTCAATTTCCCATAAGAGCTGGGAAAGGCTCTTATTACGAA
This sequence comes from Aestuariivivens sp. NBU2969, assembly GCF_019931125.1. Classification (NCBI taxonomy): domain Bacteria; kingdom Pseudomonadati; phylum Bacteroidota; class Flavobacteriia; order Flavobacteriales; family Flavobacteriaceae; genus Aestuariivivens; species Aestuariivivens sp. NBU2969. The sequence continues at coordinate 77,559 of NZ_JAIOUU010000002.1, read as the reverse complement.
GGAGGCATTCGGGTGCCATTTGTGGTGAGATGGCCTAACGAAATTCAAAATGCAAGGATTGATAGTACTGCTGTAAGCGGATTGGATATTTTTCCAACAGTTTTAGATATTATTAATGAAGATAATAATTATAATTTGGACGGTGCTTCAATATTATCTTTACTAACTGAAAATAAACCTTTGAAGGAACGATCTTTGTTTTGGCATTTCCCAATTTATTTGCAAAGCGTAAATCCAGAAAAGGAACAGGCTCGAGATTCTTTATTTAGAACTAGGCCGGGTAGCGCTATGAGAAAGGGAAAATGGAAACTTCATGAGTATTTTGAAGATGGTGATATTGAATTGTATAATCTTGAAACAGATATTAGGGAGCATAACAATTTGTTTGATGAATACCCAGAAAAAGTGAAGGAACTATATGATGAACTTCAGGCGTGGAGAGCCAAGACCAATGCGCCTGTGCCTACAACATTAAATCCAAATTATAACTTAAATTAGTTTTATTTTTTATTATATTCTATGCATCGTAGAGATTATATAAAAACAGTTTTATTAGGTTCTATTTTACCAATGACGTCCTGTTATGGTTTTGAAAATGATCGCTTTTCGAATGAAAACCCAGTGGCTTTTAAAAGTGAGTGGCACTTATGGCAAGATATGAAATGGGTGGGCCCTCAATATTGGGGCAATAGATTGCAGGATTGGATATTAAAAAAAGGTCAAGCAATATGCACTTATAAAGGAAATAATAGAAACCTACATTTGCTGACGGTTCAAAACCCAAATGGAAATGCAGAGTATGTGATAAAGGTCACAATAACTATTTTGAACAAACATTTTGAGGGAGCAAAACAGGGATGTTTCGGGTTAAGGTTAGGCGCTGAAGGGCGTGTTGACGATTACCGTTCTGCAGCAGTCTTTGGTAAAGGTTTGGATGTTGGGTTAAATCTGAAAGGAGATTTGGTTATTGGAGAACAGGTGTTCGAAACTAGATTGGTAACCTTGCCCCAACAGTTTACCGTACAGGTTAATGTTTCTAATAAGACTGAAGAAAGCCAATTGCTCACTGCCCATATTATAGACACTGAATCTAAAACGGTTATCCATACAACACGTGATATTGATATTTCAAATGAAACCCTTGCCGGAAATTTTGCATTATTGTCCAGTGTTGATGTTAAGGGAGGCAATAGCCACCAACCACTGGTTGGCTTTAAAGATTGGTCTATAGATTCGAAAACCCTTTACTCTAACGAAGAAAATATTTTTGGGCCGATTTGTTTTGCGCAATATACATTACACCGAGGAAAATTAAAATTAACAGCGCAATTATCGCCTATAGAAGATATTGAAGGCCATAAAGTGGTATTGCAATTTAAAAAAGGCGATAAGTGGGGTACCCAAGAAGAACAAGTTGTAAAGCATCAAGGACGTGCTGTTAATTTTTCAGTGGCTAATTGGCAGGTTACAGAAGATGTTTCTTATAGAATTCGTTTGCTGATGCCATTAAGGAAAGGTAAGCACCAATACGATTATGTGGGGACCATTAAAGCGGAGCCGTTAGATAAGGACCAATTAAAGGCAGCTGTATTTAGCTGTAACTTCGATTATGGATTTCCAGATACCGATATTTATGAAAGTGTCTCTAAATTAAATCCGGATATTTGTTTGTTTTTAGGAGACCAGTTCTATGAAGGTACTGGTGGTTACGGTGTACAATTTACTGGTGATTATGATAAAACGTGCCTCGATTATTTAAGAAAATGGATGATGTTTGGATGGTCGTATCGTGAATTGTTTAGAAATAGGCCATGTGCTATAATACCAGATGACCATGATGTGTATCATGGAAATATTTGGGGAGAAGGCGGTAAGTTAGCCGATAACAGTAATGGGTATGGAGCACCCTCACAAGATAGTGGAGGGTATAAAATGACTCCGGATTGGGTTAATATGGTCCAGTTTACGCAAACTAGCCATTTGCCAGATCCTTATGATGCTACGCCAGTTAAAAATAATATAAGTGTATACTATACACATTGGAATTATGGCGGCATAAGTTTTGCTATTTTAGAAGATAGAAAGTTTAAATCGGCGCCAGCACATGTGTTGCCCAAAGAGGCAAAAGTTAACAATGGTTGGATAATGGCAGACGATTTTGATATAAAAGAATACAGGCATTTGGAAGCTGAGTTATTGGGTGCAAGACAGGAGGCCTTTTTGGAATATTGGGTAGAAGATTGGTCCCATGGCGCCCAAATGAAAGCCGTGTTGTCTCAAACCAATTTTGCAACTGTGGCGACATTACCCGCTGAAGCCAAAACAGGAGCAGTTATACCTAAACTATATATTCCAGAAATGGGCGAATATATACAAGGAGATAAACCAACTGTTGACATGGATTCTAATGGTTGGCCAGCTAAAAAGAGGGATAGGGCGGTAGAAATTATTCGTAAGGGATTTGCCTTCCATATTGCTGGCGATCAACATTTAGGGTCGTTTATTCAATACGGCTTGGATGATTTTGGAGATAGTGGTTATGCTTTTGCTGGGCCAGCATTAAACAATATTTGGCCCCGTAGATTTTGGCCGTCAGTTGATAGTTCTGAACATACTTACGAAAATCCTGCTTATACAGGTAATTATATTGATGGGTTTGGAAATAAAATGACAGTTAAAGCAATTGCTAACCCCCATAATATGCATAAGGAACCTGCTATATTACATAATAGGGCTGTAGGTTATGGTATTGTAACATTTAACAAAAAGGATAGAACTATAAAAACGGAATGTTTTAGGCGTTTTGATAATCCGTTAGAAGAAGGTTCCCAGTACCCAGGCTGGCCGCAAACTGTTGCTCAAGAGGAAAACTTTGGCAAAAAGGCCGAAGGCTATTTACCTGAGATTATGGTTGAAGGTGTTGAAAATCCAGTTATTCAAATCATTAATGAACAAACCAAAGACTTGGAATATGCCATTAGGATTAAAGGCCAAGTATTTGCGGCAAAAATTTTTGATGATAAAGCTAGTTATATTATAAAAGTTGGTGACCCAGACGAAAACTTATGGCAAGAGCAAAAGGGAATAACCATTAAAAGCGATAGTTTAAGCTTTGTGTTTTAAATTATATATAATATTCCGTAGTATGCAAAATCTCTTTCAGAACGAAGTAGCTTTCCAAAACACCAATATTTTCAATTTTTGAAAGTTTTGCACGTACAAACTCATGGTAAGCATCAAGGCTTTCAATATTAATTTTAAGGAAGAAATCAACTTTTCCTGCCATATGGTAGCATTCCTGTACTTCACTTAGAGCTCGTATTTGTTTGTCGAACTTATCTATAAAACCTTCATCATGGTAACGCAGTGATACCATACATACAGCGGTTATGGGTTTTTTAATAAGCTTTTTATTTAGAAGGGCCACATACTTTTTAATATATCCTTTTTTTTCTAATCTCCTAATGCGCTCGTAAACCGGTGATGAGGTGAGGTTTAGTGTTTCGGCAATTTCTTTGGTCGTTTTTTTGGAGTCCTTTTGAAGGATTCTTAAAATGTCTAAGTCGGTAGTATCAAGTTTGTCCATATAAAGATATTTTTTCTTAAAACGATTATTTTTGAAACATGGTAAAGATTAAAACACTTAAAATATGTTTATTTAAGGGCAAAAATACTTATTTTAAGCAAAAAAAAAGGTAAAAAAGTTATAATAATGCTTTTATTCTTAATTTTGTACTAATAATTATCTTAATAAATAATGACTGAAAATATTTTAATAACAGGAGCTAGTGGACAACTTGGAGCAGTAATGACCAAAGCTCTTCAAGAAAAGTTTGGGGTTAATCATGTAATAGCTTCCGATTTACGCCCAAATGAATCTTTTGAAGGTCTTTTTGAAATATTGGATGTGACAGATAATGAGGCTTTGAAAGCCATTGTTGCTAAATACAAGATTACCCAAATATATCATTTGGCAGCCATTTTATCGGCTAAAGGAGAGCTGTTTCCGCTAAAAACTTGGGATATTAATATGAGTACTTTTTTTAATGTTTTGGAAGTATCTCGACAGTTAAGCGTAAAGAAGGTGTTTTATCCTAGCTCAATAGCTGTTTTTGGTAGCAATATATCTCGTGTCAACACACCACAAGACTCCAATTTAATGCCCTCAACGGTTTATGGTATTAGTAAAGTAGCGGGAGAGAATTGGGCAAATTATTATTTTGAAAAGTATGATTTAGATGTGCGATCCATCCGTTATCCAGGTGTTATTGGATACCAATCCCTTCCAGGCGGGGGAACTACAGATTATGCGGTCGATATTTATCATAAAGCTGTGAAGCAAGAGCATTTTGAGTGTTTTTTAAAGGAAACAACAACCTTGCCAATGATATATATTGAAGATGCTGTTAGAGCTACTATAGAACTTATGGATGCGCCTGCTGAAAATATTTCGATTAGAACATCCTATAATCTTGCGGGCATGAGCTTTAGTCCCAAAGAAGTAGCAGACTCCATTAAAAAAACATATCCTAACTTTGAAGTGAGTTATAATCCTGACTTCAGACAGAATATTGCAGATTCTTGGCCTATGAGTATAGACGATACTAAGGCAAAAGAAGACTGGGGTTGGAAACCAAAATACGATTTGGATGCCATGTCTAAGGTGATGATAGATAATTTAAAAGCCTATTATAATTCAGTAATAGCATAAAATAATATATAATGTACGGAAAGATTAAAGACCATTTATTAGAGGAGTTACAAACCATTAAAAATGATGGTTTATTTAAGGAAGAGCGTATTATAACAACATCTCAAGATGCCGTTATAAGAGTGTCAACCGGCGAAGAAGTTATTAATTTTTGTGCGAATAATTATTTAGGGCTATCCAATAACAAAGAGGTCATTAAGGCAGCAAAGGACACTATGGATACCCATGGTTTTGGCATGTCGTCTGTGCGGTTTATTTGCGGTACACAAGATATCCATAAACAATTGGAAGCTAAAATAGCTGAATTTTTCCATGGAGAGGATACCATTCTTTATGCAGCAGCTTTTGATGCCAATGGAGGTGTTTTCGAACCATTATTAACTGGTGAAGACGCAATTATTTCAGACGCTCTAAATCATGCCTCTATAATCGATGGTGTGCGTTTGTGTAAAGCCGCCAGATATAGATATGCCAATAATGATATGGCGGATTTGGAAGCAAAATTAATAGAAGCCAATACCCAAAACCATAGATTCAAGATTATTGTGACCGATGGTGTGTTCTCCATGGACGGCGTTGTGGCGTCTTTGGATAAAATTTGTGACTTGGCCGATAAATATGATGCCCTAGTGATGGTTGACGAATGTCACGCCTCAGGTTTTATAGGCAAAACAGGTCGAGGTACCATCGAATTAAAAAACGTTTTGGGGCGTGTCGATATTGTTACGGGAACATTGGGCAAGGCCCTAGGAGGTGCTATGGGCGGTTTTACAACAGGTAAAAAAGAAATTATCGAAATGCTGAGGCAGCGTTCCAGACCATATCTGTTTTCAAATTCCTTGGCACCTGCCATAGTAGGGGCTTCGCTTAAAGTATTTGAAATATTAGAAAAAGACACTTCTCTTAGAGATAAATTGGAAGAGAACACCAACTATTTTAGGACAAAAATGGAGGCAGCCGGATTTGATTTAGTTGGGGCTGATGCCGCTATAGTTCCTGTGATGTTGTACGATGCCAAGTTGTCGCAAATTATGGCAAATAGGTTGTTGGAAGAAGGTATTTATGTTATAGGGTTCTTTTATCCGGTGGTGCCTAAAGATAAGGCAAGAATTAGGGTACAGTTATCTGCTGCACATACCAAGGCACATATTGATAAAGCTGTGGACGCTTTTATTAAAGTAGGTAAAGAGTTAAATGTGATATGAATTGATTAATAGTATAATCACGTTTTTAAGATGGGCTTGTATTTCAAGCTCATTTTTTTTTTTTTTGCTTAAAATGAAAGGTTTACTAATTATTGTATTTTAGTTGTCACTAAATACATTTATTTCAGAATAAATATGAAAACATATAAGGTTAACCAAATTACAAAAAACTTAAACATTACGGGAAAAGGTGATTCGTCATTATGGGATAAAGCCAATGTATTAACCGATTTTAAATCGCCATGGGATTCAAAAGCAATAGATAGAATACAGTTTAAAGCGCTATGGGATAATGAATGTTTCTTTTTTTGTTTTAGGGTTGAAGATACTAATGTTTACATTGATAAAACAGATAATACAAAAGCAAGTATTAATAATTCGGATAGGGTAGAGTTGTTTTTTAGGCAGGACAAAAATCTTAATCCATACTATTGTTTTGAAATAGATCCTTTGCCAAGGGTTATGGATTTTATAGCACACCCCAACAAAAACTTCAACTTCAATTGGAATTGGCCCAAAGCAGAAATTGATGTAAAATCCTCTTTCGATGATTATGGTTTCACGGTTGAAGGTGTTATAAGTATAAAGTCTTTAAAGGCATTTAACCTTATAAAAGACAATGTTATCGAAACTGGAATTTATAGGGCTAAATACTACCTTCAAAAGGATGGCAGTTATGAGCCTTCTTGGATAACATGGATTGATCCAAAAACTGAAACTCCAAATTTCCATATAGCATCGTCTTTTGGCCTGCTAAAGTTGGAAGAATGATCTAAAAAAAACAGGCCTATTTTAAATAGCCCATGTAATTTTCAGAATTTACAATGTCAATAGGGATAAGATTTTTATTAGGAATGACCTTATTAAATAAAATATAATCAGCTAAAAAAACAGTGCCTAAATAAGCTTGTCGTTTAGGGTTCTGATGTATTAAATAATCAATGATTCCGGACTTTAAATACTTTATGTTTTCCTGTAATAAATCGTAGCCAACAACACAGGTGCTTTTTTTACTGTTGTTTAATAAAGCGGCTAGTAAATTGATTTTAGAATTTGTCACAAAAAAACCATTGATTTCAGGATGGGTGTCTATAAAGTACTTTATAGTTTTCTTAAGATTGTTGGCATTTCTGTGTTTTAGCTTATAGGTGTTTATAGAAAAGCTATTGTCTTTAAGTTCATTAAAATAGCTACGAAACCCTTTTTCCTTTTCCTGCATGTGAGTTGCGTTTTTAAATACTTCATCAATGTGAATAATGGCAACCTCGGCATTACCCTTTAATGTAGAATGAATCAATTTGGCACCAATTCTTCCGCTTTGAAAAAGATCCTGCCCAACAAATTTTTGGGAATCAACACTTTTTAAATCATTATTGAATAAAAAATAGGTTTTTTTAATCTTATCACATGCATTGATAAAGGCTATAGATTCTTTTTGAAAAAGAGGTGCCAATAAAATACCGTCAAATTCCGATTTTAAGGCTAGAAGACTTTGTTTTTCAAAGCTGTCTTTATTGAATGGGTTAAAATAAACATATTCTAAGGTTGTTCCAAAAGGTGAAAATTCATTGAGAGCCTCTTCAATACCATCAATACAGGGAGCCCAATAAGGATCAATTTCGGGATCTGGCATAAGGATGCATAAATGGCAATTTTTATTGTTTTTTAAACTTTGAGCAATTAAATTGGGTTGATAATCAATTTCCTTAAGTATATTATTTACTTTTTTCAAAGCCGTTTCAGATACCTTTCCCCTGTTGTGTATAACCCGGTCTACGGTACCTTTGGAAACACCTGCCAATTTTGCAATATCCTTTATGGTATATTTTTTCATGTCTTGCAAATGTAAAAATTTTTAATGTAATGATTGTGTTGTATTTATAAATTAACTCTAAAATATGTGCTCGAGCACATATTTTAGGATTTTTCTTTTTTTATTCGAGTTTATTATGTAGATTCGTATCCTGCATTAAGAGGGGTTGATGTTGTTGTTTTGGGTAAAATATTGTTTTTCAATATTTTGAATACGTAAAAAGAATATTGTTGGATGAGGGATGTAAGATTTTTATAATAGATTTTTAGATATATAACAATGGATAAGCCAACACTAGTGATTTTGGCGGCTGGAATGGGAAGTCGTTATGGAGGGTTAAAACAAATGGATTCGTTTACTCCCGAAGGAGATACAATTATAGATTTTTCTCTTTATGATGCCCTGCAAGCTGGATTTGGAAAGTTTGTGTTTGTCATCAGGAAGAGTTTTGAGGAAGAGTTTAAGTCAATCTTTAATAAAAAACTCAAAGGTAAGGCAGAGGTGGCATATGTATTTCAAGAACTTGACAATATTCCGGAAAAGTATATTAACCCAAACCGTATTAAGCCCTGGGGAACTGGTCATGCGCTTTTAATGGCAAAAGACGCTGTTCAGGAAAATTTTGCCATCATTAATGCAGACGATTTTTATAGCAGGGAAGCTTTTGTTTCCATGGCCCAAGCATTGATAGCTACAGATAAAACTTCTTATAACTTTAAGACCATGGCTTATTTGTTGAAGAACACAGTGTCAGACTATGGTTATGTTTCAAGGGGGGAATGCAAAGTTGATAAAAATGGCTATTTAATAGATGTGACCGAAAGAACCCATATTGAAAAAATTAATGGTCAATTAATGCGAAAGGATGATAATGGAGACTTGGTTCCAATTGACGAGAATACCGTAGTGTCTATGAATTTTTGGGGTTTTACGCCCAAATGTTTTGGGTTTGGTGAACAATTGCTGATAGATTTCTTGGAAAAAAACCAGTCAAATTTAAAAGCAGAGTTTTATCTACCAACTATAGTTAACGAAATCCTCAAGTCGGGAGGCGCTAATGTTGAGGTTTTAAAATCTAATGCCAAATGGTTTGGAGTAACCTATAAGGAAGATAAGGCTATTGTTCAAAAAGCAATAGAAGACCTTAAAGCAGCTAATGTTTATCCTAAAAATTTGTGGTAAGATGACACAGGAAAAGCTTATATATATATTCAATCATTTTGATCATGCTTCAAAATATTCATCCCACAAAGAGTTGGCCTCTGGACATATAAACGATACATTTTTAATAGAAACAAAGGAGGAGCCTTTTTATATTCTTCAACGTATTAATCATAATGTTTTTAAAGATGTTCCGGGGTTAATTTTAAATAAGGTACTTGTAAGCAAACACATTAAAAATAAACTGTCACATTTACCTGAAGAAGCGCTTAAAAGACGTGTGCTAACCTTTATTCCAGCAAAGCATGGAGAATACTACTATAGGGATGAGGATGGTAATTTTTGGAATGTTATGGTGTACATTAAGGAGAGTGTTACTCATGAAATTGTAACCAACAAAGAAGTGGCGTATGAAGGCGGTAAGTTATCAGGAGATTTCCTTAACCTTACAAGTGATTTTGATGCTTCTGTTTTGACAGAGGTCATTCCAAAATTTCATGATATGTCTTTTCGTTTTTGGCAATTTGATGAAGCTCTAAAAAATGCTTCTGAAGAAAGAAAAGAAAAAGCCAAACTGTATTTAGATAAGGTTATTGAGCTTAAGGAAGAAATGCATATCCTACAAAACCTAAAGGAATTTGGTGAAATTAAAATAAGGGTCACACATAACGATACTAAAATTTCCAACGCTTTGTTCGATAAGGATAATAAAGGGCTTTGTATTATTGATACCGATACGGTAATGCCCGGGATTGTGCATTATGATTTTGGAGACGCCATAAGAACCATTTGTAATACCGCTGCCGAAGATGAAACCAATTTGGATTTGGTTACATTTAATGTGGAATTTTATGAAGCTTACAAAAAAGGGTTTTTAGAAAAAGTAGAATCGGCCTTAACTTCTTTAGAAATTAAGACGCTACCATTAGCGGCTAAGACCATGATTTTTATTATGGCCTTACGTTTTTTAACCGATTTTTTAAATAATGATGTATATTATAAAACCAAATATCCTGAACATAATTTAGATCGTGCCAAAAATCAATTTAAGTTAATTGATAGTATGGTGTCGCAAATGGATACATAATAGATTTAACTTTAAAAGCAATAATATCAACTAATTAAACCTTAAGATTATGACTCAAACGAAAAGTACCAACACTTTAATTCCAATGGTTATTTTAACCACTCTGTTTTTTATTTTTGGATTTGTAACTTGGTTAAATGGCCCTTTGATCCCATTTTTTAAGTTGGCTTGTGAATTAACTGAGTCACAATCATACTTTGTAACTTTTGCCTTTTACATTGCTTATTTTGTTATGGCTATACCATCTTCTTGGGTTATAGAAAAGGTAGGCTATAAAAATGGCTTATCATTAGGTTTAGTGGTCATATCCGTAGGAGCGTTTATGTTTTATCCAGCAGCGTCTGTAAGAACGTATGGCTTGTTTTTAGCAGCTTTGTTTATAATGGGTACGGGTTTGGCTTTATTACAAACAGCATCTAACCCTTATGTAGTGGTTATTGGACCTAGGGAAAGTGCAGCGGCTCGTATTAGTGTCTTAGGTATTGCTAATAAACTAGCGGGTTTTATTGCTCCGCTAGCATTAACGGCATTAGTATTGTCCAATATGTCGGACTATACTGCAGATAAAATAGAGGCTATGGACGCCGCAACCAAAACAGATGCATTAAATGCTTTAGCTTTACAATTGCAGACACCATACGTGTATATGGGATTAATTATTTTGGTTTTGGCTGTATTGCTTAAGTTTTCACCACTTCCAGAAATTAATCTTGATGAAGATGGCCATGTTCAAAACCAAAACTTCTTCAAACAATTAAAACAGGCATTAAAATTCCCTCAATTGGTTTTAGGTGTAATCACTCTAATGTTATATGTGGCAGCTGAAGTATTGGCAGGGGATTCTATTGGTAATTTTGGAAAACAGCTTGGAGTGTATGGTGAAAATGGTGATTTTTATTTGAAATTAACATCGTTTACTATGACCGCAATGGTGATAGGTTATGTTTTAGGGATTTTATTAATTCCTAAAAAAGTATCGCAAGTTACAGCACTAAAATTTTCGGGGATATCAGGTTTTATTATTGTTGCCCTTATTGTAATGATATCGCCAGAAATTATGGTTCAATTGCCAGGAATACCATCATTACCATTAGTGATTGTTTTAGTAGCTCTATTAGGATTGTCTAATGCTCTATGTTGGCCAGCAATTTGGCCTATGGCTTTAGAAGATTTAGGAGGGTATACAAAAGTAGGTAGTGCCTTGCTGATTATGGCTATTATTGGTGGAGCAGTATTTCCTTTAATTTATGGAGCATGGACAGATGCAATAAATATTGCTAATGAATCTGCAGGGAATTTAACGGAAACAACGAAAAGTGGAAATCAAATAGCTTATTTAATGTTAATGCCTATCTATTTAATGATAGCTTTTTATGCTTTTAAAGGGCATAAATATAGAAGTTGGTCAAAAAAATAAATACAACAAATACAATTAGAACCACAAATTACATTTAAAATGATTAAGAGTAGTACAGACAAAGCTACAGGTTTTGAAAAGCGATTTGAAAATATCAATACGGTAATTTTCGAAGATTCAAAAGCCGCAGCTGTAGAGGTTGCAAATGAAATTGCTACGTTAATAAAGGCAAAGCAAAAAAGCAATCAATCATGTGTTTTGGGCTTGGCAACAGGATCGACACCAAAAGGATTGTATTCAGAATTGGTGCGTTTACATAAAGAAGAAGGCTTGAGTTTTAAAAATGTAATTTCATTCAATTTGGATGAGTATTATCCGATGGAGCCAGATTCCGTAAATAGTTATGTTCGCTTTATGGAGGAGTTGTTGTTTAACCATGTGGATATTTTACCTGAAAATTATCATATCCCAGATGGTCAGCTTTCTAAGGAAGATATTGCAAACTATTGTGCTGAGTACGAGGCTAAAATTGAAGCGTTAGGAGGTATCGATCTGCAAATTCTTGGAATAGGGGGTAATGGTCATATCGGTTTTAACGAATCTGGATCTTTGCAAAATTCCAAAACACGACTGGTAGCCCTAGACCATATAACTAGAGTAGCTGCGAGTAAAGATTTTGGAGGCTTGACCCAAACACCAAGAACGGCAATTACACTTGGTGTTAAAAAAATAATGGAAGCAAAAAGGGTTATTTTGATGGCTTGGGGTGAACCTAAATCGGATATTATTAAAGCTTCTGCGGAAGGTCCAGTATCCAGCCAAGTACCGGCCTCATACTTGCAAGAACATAGTAATGCAGTATTTGTAATAGACAAGGCAGCCTCGTCAAAATTAACACGTATTAATACACCGTGGTTAGTTGAGAAAATTGAATGGACCGATAAAATGGTGAGAAAAGCGGTATTGGGTTTAGCGCTTAAATTGAAAAAACCTATTTTAATGCTTACCGATGCCGATTATATTGAAAATGGAATGAGTGATCTTTTGGCTGATTCAGGCCCAGCTTACGATATCAATATTAAGATTTTCAATCAAGTTCAGCATACCATAACAGGTTGGCCAGGAGGGAAGCCAAACTCAGATGATAGCAAGCGACCAGAACGGTCAGAGCCTGCTAAAAAACGTGTATTGCTTTTTAGTCCACATCCAGACGACGATATTATAAGTATGGGAGGAACCTTTATTAGGTTACATGAGCAAGGGCATGAGGTGCATGTGGCTTATCAAACCTCTGGGAATATAGCAGTTGCAGATGATGAAGCTTTGAGGTTTGCCAATTTTGTTATAGATTATAACGAGAAGTTTGGTATAAAAAGTGAGGAAGCAGAGAACATTTATGAAAAAGCTTTAGAGTTTCTTAAGAATAAGAAAAGTAGCGATATAGATATTCCTGAAGTGCGTTACATTAAAGGACTTATAAGAAAAGGCGAAGCTAGAGCTACAGCACATTTTGTGGGTTTACCTGACGAACGTATCCACTTTATGGAATTGCCGTTCTATGAGACCGGTACCATTGAGAAAAATCCAATAGGTGAGGAGGATATTAAAATTACCATGAACTTAATTGAAAAAGTAAAACCACATCAAATTTATGCCGCTGGAGATTTAGCAGACCCTCATGGAACACATAAGGTTTGTTTGGATTCTGTTTTTGAAGCTGTTAAACGATTAAAGCCTAAAAAGTTTATGGATGATTGCTGGTTGTGGCTTTACAGAGGTGCGTGGCAAGAATGGGGTATTGATGAAATAGAAATGGCAGTGCCAATGAGCCCAGACCAAGTATTGCAAAAACGTCACGGAATTTTTAAACACCAATCCCAAAAAGATGGTGTTGTGTTCCAAGGAACCGATAGCAGGGAGTTTTGGCAACGTGCCGAAGATAGAAACCGTGAAACAGCAGAATTATATAATCAATTAGGATTGGCACATTATGCAGCCATAGAGGCTTTTGTTAGGTGGCATTACTAGTGTGGTTAAAGTTTTGCTATGCCATACCTTTTCAATAAACAATATTGGGGTTCATTTTAAGTTATTAATTCCTTAAGACAGAACATTTAACTAAACTTGGGCTTGACGGTATGGTATAGCTTTTATGACTGATTAATTAAGCAACAAAGCCTACAAAATTTTGTAGGCTTTGTTTTTTTAATTCTATTTTAGAACAATTTTTCTAAAAGGTCGTCATCTACTATGTTGGGTAATGTTACCTTTAAATCGGGAGTGCGTTGCATCTCCCGTTTAATAGCAAAAAGCGCTTCTTTATTTCTCGCCCAGCTGCGTCTTGCTATGCCATTGTTTACATCATAAAAGAGCATGCTTTTTAAACGATTTTCAGCTGCCTTTGTGCCATCTAAAAGCATTCCAAAACCACCATTGATAACTTCACCCCAACCAACACCACCGCCATTGTGAATGGATACCCATGTTGCACCCCTAAAGCTGTCGCCTATCACATTTTGTATGGCCATATCGGCTGTAAATTGACTACCGTCATAAATGTTTGAAGTTTCTCTGTACGGGGAGTCTGTGCCACTCACATCATGATGGTCCCTGCCCAATACTACAGGTCCTATTTCACCATTTGCAATAGCATTGTTAAAGGCTTCAGCAATTTTTGAACGCCCTTCAGCATCAGCATATAGAATTCTGGCTTGGGAACCCACAACCATCTTGTTTTGCTTTGCATTCTTTATCCAAGTGATGTTGTCCTGCATTTGCAGTTGGATTTCTTCAGGAGCCTGTTCCATAATCTCTTGAAGTACGTTCATTGCAATTTCATCGGTTTTATCTAAATCTTCCGACTTTCCTGAAGTACAAACCCAGCGGAATGGTCCAAAGCCATAATCGAAGCACATAGGTCCCAAGATGTCCTGAACATAAGAAGGGTATTTAAAATCAATATTGTTTTCAGCCATGACATCTGCGCCTGCACGTGAGGCCTCTAATAAAAATGCGTTGCCATAATCGAAAAAATATGTGCCTCTTGCAGCGTGTTTGTTAATGGCGGCAGCATGTCTTCTTAATGACGCCTGTACATTTTCCTTAAATTCTTGTGGTGCTTCACGTATTAATCGATTAGCCTCTTCAAAAGACACATCAACGGGGTAGTAACCCCCTGTCCAAGGAATATGTAATGAAGTCTGGTCGGACCCTACATGAATAAAAATGCCTTCTTCATAAAACCGTTCCCAAACATCAACCACATTCCCTATATATGCTATAGATACCACTTCATTGTTCGATTGTGCTTCTTTGGTTCTGCTAATCAAATCCTCCATAGAGTTTACTAAAACATCAACCCATCCCTGTTCAAATCGTTTAGTGGCTGCTTTTTCATTCACTTCAGCACAAATGGTTATACACCCTGCTATGTTACCGGCTTTGGGTTGTGCGCCACTCATACCTCCCAATCCAGCGGTTAAGAATATTTTTCCAGCAGGGTTTTCATCCTTTTGTAATATTTTCCTAAAGGCATTCATAACCGTAATGGTTGTTCCATGAACAATTCCTTGTGGGCCAATATACATAAATGATCCAGCAGTCATCTGTCCATATTGTGTAACTCCTAGGGCATTGAATTTTTCCCAATCATCAGGCTGGGAGTAGTTTGGAATCATCATGCCATTGGTTACCACGACTCTTGGCGCATTTTCAGAAGAGGGAAACAATCCCATGGGATGACCAGAATACATGTGTAAAGTCTGTTCGTTGGTCATTGTTGCCAAATACTGCATGGCTAACAAGTACTGCGCCCAATTTTGAAATACAGCACCATTACCGCCATAGGTGATTAACTCTTCGGGATGTTGGGCTACGGCTGGATCCAAATTATTTTGGATCATAAGCATAATGGACGCTGCTTGTTTAGATTTAGCTGGGTAAGCTTCGATATCTCGAGCATACATGTCGTAATCAGGTTTGAATCGGTACATGTATATGCGTCCAAAATCGTTGAGTTCTTGGGCAAACTCTTCGGCTAAAATAGAATGCCATGCTTCTGGAAAATAGCGCAGCGCATTACGTATAGCCAATTGTTTTTCGGCTTTACTAAGGATGTCTTTTCTTTTTGGAGCCCTGTTAGAGTTTTTTGGATAAGGCTTTTTCTCGGGCAAGGTGTTGGGGATACCCTGTAAAATAATTTCTTTAAAAGTCATTGTTTAAGTTTTTGAAACGATAAGGGATTTGTTCTTAACAAGTGCTATCATAGCATCGATATCATGTTTTAATAGCCTATCTTCTTCTAGTTTATCCACTTTTTCACGAATAATGTCAAAGTTTGCTTCTAGTATGGCTGAAAATTTCAGAGGCCTTCTAAATTCCATAGCTTGTGTAGCGTACATAAGTTCTATGGCCAATATTTTTTCTAGGTTTTCCAATATCTGATTAAATTTTCGCCCCGAAATACTACCCATAGATACATGGTCTTCTTGGCCTAAAGAGGTTGGAATGCTATCGGCTGAAGGTGGAAAGCATAACGATTTGTTCTCGGTTACCAATGCGGCTGTGGTGTATTGGGGGATCATAAAGCCTGAATTTAAACCACCGCCAGTTGTTAATAACCTAGGCAGGCCAAACTTGCCCTCTATAAGCAGGTAGCTGCGCCTATCTGAAATATTTCCCAGTTCAGAAGCAGCGATTGAGGTGTAATCCAATGCCATGGCTAAGGGTTGTCCGTGGAAATTTCCACCAGAAATAGCAACGGTATCACTTAAAACAATCGGGTTGTCTGTTACCGAGTTCATTTCTATTTCAGCCAGCTCCTTTAAGTGGTAATACGCATTTCTAGAGGCTCCATGTACTTGGGGGATACACCGCATCGAATATGGATCTTGTACTCGTTCGCAATTTTCGTGCGACATGATGTTTTCTGAATTTTCGAAAAGCATGCGCATGCGTTCGGCAACTTTTAAACTGCCTTTAAATGGACGAATATTATGCAAAGCTTCCTTAAAGGGTGATGCACTACCCTTATATCCTTCAATACTCATGGCTCCGGCCAAATCGGCTAAATCCAATAGATAATTCATTTTATTAAGCCCCATAATGGCGTGCGCTAAAATAAATTGGGTACCATTAATAAGTGCTAAGCCTTCTTTGGCTTTAAGTTGTATAGGGTTTAAACGGTGTTCTTTAAGTATTTGTTTAGCAGATACAATACTGTTCTCTATCCAAAATTCGCCTTCACCAATAAGAGGTAAAAATAGATGCGATAGTGGAGCTAAGTCACCAGATGCCCCTACCGAACCTTGTTCAGGAACTACTGGAATTAAATCGTGCTCTATAAAATAAACAATGCGTTCTATGACCTCCAAACGAATACCAGAATAACCTTGACATAAAGCATGTACTTTACATATCATCATAAGTTTTGAAAGCTCCTTTTTTATAGGAGAACCAACACCTACTGCATGGGTAATTAATAGATTTTCTTGTAATTTACTGGTTTCCTCTGGGGTTATTTGAACGTCACATAGAGGTCCAAAGCCAGTATTGATTCCATAGACCGCTTTGTTAGAGCTTGCCATGGTTTCAACCATCTTTCTACAACCGTTAACTTTCTCAATGGCATGAGGTGTTATTGATGCCATCATATTACCACTACAAATGGCAATAGCTTTGTTTGTTGTAAGTGTGTCTATTCCGTATTTAAAGGCCATATGATAAAATAATTTGATTGTTACAAAGTTATTAGTATTTTTAATTCAAAATAATACTATTTTATTATTAATTAATAACTATGGGTAATCAATTAGAAATTCGACATTTAAAATATTTTTTGGCTGTAGCAGAAGAATTGCATTATAGAAAAGCGGCCGAACGACTATATATTTCGCAACCTGGATTGAGTAGGCAGATCAAGCAAATGGAAGAGGATTTGCAACTACAGTTGTTTTCTAGAAACAACAGAAAGGTGGAATTAACGAAGGCTGGAGCCTATCTCAAAACAGAAATAGTGAGGAACCTTAAAAACTTAGACAATATAATTGAACACGCTAAGCTTTTACATGATGGTGTTGAAGGAAATTTAAAGATGGGGTACGTAGGATCTGCAATGCAGAAAATTATACCAAACTTGCTATTAAAGCTCAAGGAAGTGTACCCTAATACTGTATTTTCACTTAACGAAATGAACAATCAAAAGCAAATAGATGCCCTGTTAGCAGAAGATATAGATGTTGGTTTCGTGCGATTGGATAGGGTACCTGAGCGTATAGCTATAAAACCTGTATTAATAGAAAATTTTTGTTTGGTTTTGCCCAAAGCACATCCTATTGAGGAGAATAACTTTAGCTCTATTAAACAATTAGAAAATGATTCGTTTATTTTATTCGATCCCAATTATAGCATAAGTTATTATGAAAAGGTCATGCGCATTTTTGATGATGCCGGATTTTCACCAACAGTTACGCATAATACAATACATGCAGGCTCAATCTATAAACTGGTAGAAAATAACTTTGGGGTGTCTATTGTGCCCCGTTCTTTACAGGTAGAACATATAAAAGGGGTAAAATTTATTGAATTAAAACAAGTGCCACATAAAACAACATTGTCTTTTGTGTGGAATAAGGATAATAGAAATCCTATTTTAAAACAGTTTCTTAAGAATATTATAAATAAGATGTAATCCCCTTGATTATTAATAAATTTTGCTACTTTTGGCTACCAATTAAAAAATATTGATAAAATGAAAGTTATAAAATTATTAAGTGTACTATTAATTGCATCTACAATAGTTTCTTGTGGTAAAAAAGCTTATACTAAAGCGGACTTGAAAACAGAATTAGATTCAGTAAGTTATGCCATTGGTATGGATGTGGGAAAAAATGTTCAAATGAGTTTTGATGAAATAAATAATGATTTGTTTATTGAAGGTTATTTAAACACATTAGACTCTGCAGATGTATTGATAGATGAGATAATGGCTAAAGGGATAGTTGAAAGTTTTTTTCAGAAGAATAGAGAGAAAATAATGAAGAAACGCCAAGAGGAAGCTGCAAAAAAAGCAGAAGAAAAATATGCTGAAGTAAAAAAGGCCAGTGAAAAGTTTTTGGAAGATAATGTGGCCAATAACCCAGATGTTTTAACTACTGATAGTGGTTTACAATATATTGTTATGAAAGAGGGAACAGGTAAGCAACCTACCGAGACTTCTAAAGTAAAGGTTCACTATCATGGAACTTTAATTGATGGAACAGTATTCGATAGCTCGGTTGAGAGAGATCAGCCAACTACCTTTGGTGTCAACCAAGTTATTAAAGGTTGGACTGAGGGACTTCAATTAATGAAAGAAGGTGCTAAATTTAAATTCTTTATTCCCCAAGAATTGGCTTATGGAGCTACACCAAGGGGTGGAAAAATCAAGCCATTTGATGCTTTGATTTTTGAAGTGGAACTATTGCAAGTATTAGATTAATTATTGATCTTATAAATAAGTGCAAAAGGCAGGAAGTTTAATTTCCTGCCTTTTGCATTTAAAAAGGTTGTAGTTTTGCATTTAGTAATAATTAAGTTAAAGGTTACTTTTAATAATGTAAGCTATACATCTCCAATAACCATTAACTTTTAACGGAATAATTTAAAGCATGTCTCATAAAGCAGGTTTTGTAAATATTATTGGGAATCCAAATGTGGGTAAGTCAACCCTAATGAATGCTATCGTAGGAGAGAAATTGTCAATCATTACTTCTAAAGCCCAGACTACCAGGCATCGCATTCTTGGAATTGTTAATGGAGATAATTTTCAAGTGGTATTTAGTGATACTCCAGGGATTATTAAGCCCGCTTATGAGTTGCAGGAATCTATGATGGACTTTGTGAAATCGGCTTTTGAAGATGCCGATATTCTAATCTATATGGTTGAAATAGGAGAGCAGCAGCTTAAAGATGAAGCGTTTTTTAATAAAATTAAGCATTCAAAGATTCCTGTTTTATTATTGCTAAATAAGATTGATAAATCCAATCAAGAGGAATTGGAGAGCCAAGTCCAGCTTTGGGCTGGAAAAGTACCTAATGCAGAAGTTATTCCAATATCTGCTTTAGAAGGGTTTCATATAAAAGAAGTGTTTGATAGGATTATTGAATTATTACCTGAATCACCTCCGTTTTATCCAAAGGATCAGTTGACAGATAAGCCTGAGCGTTTTTTTATAAATGAAACTATTCGTGAAAAAATTCTTTTACATTACAAAAAGGAAATACCTTATGCTGTAGAAGTTGAAACTGAGGAGTTTTTAGAAGAGGACAAGATTATT
This sequence comes from Aestuariivivens sp. NBU2969, assembly GCF_019931125.1. Taxonomy (NCBI): domain Bacteria; kingdom Pseudomonadati; phylum Bacteroidota; class Flavobacteriia; order Flavobacteriales; family Flavobacteriaceae; genus Aestuariivivens; species Aestuariivivens sp. NBU2969. The sequence goes on along the minus strand of NZ_JAIOUU010000002.1, from coordinate 57,910 downwards.
AGGGTGCGCTCTGTAATTATGGTAGAACGCGACACACAAAAAGGGATCATTATTGGACATAAAGGAAGTGCCCTAAAGCGTGTTGGAGTGGAGGCTAGAAAAGACTTAGAACAATTTTTTGGTAAGCAAATCCATTTAGAGATCTACGTTAAAGTCAATAAAAATTGGAGAAGTAATCAAAACCAACTAAAGCGATTTGGGTACAATCAATAACTTTTTAGATTAGTGATTTTTTGGTTTTAAAATGCTATTCATGAAGTTATGGAGTTCATGCATTTCATTCTTACTGGAATCCTTACCTATTCTACCTCCAAAATACAATACAAACCAAATAACCACCATTAGGAGCATTAGGCTTAATTGTATGGCATAACTAGTATTTAAAGCCCAATTGGTATATGCCCAAATGCCAAAAGCAATAAAAAAACCAGCTACCATAAAATGTAGAAACATAAATAGGGTCCAAACGGTTGGATTAGGGCCAAATAAGCCATAAAGCAAACAGGAATTTGTATCCACTTCATTAATTTCCAAATGCAATTGGGGAGACCAAAAATGTTGTTTGTGTTTTGGGAATTTTATAAAAACATGGTCGTCAATTCTATTAATTATAAAATAGGATTGCGTGGTTTTGGCTTGTTCAAAATCATTTAAAACGGATTCATTGTTGCGTGGAATTTCGAATTTAAACCGAGGTCTTAAAACAATGTCGTTAGGTATTTCCATGTTGTAAAATTTTCAAAGGTAAATTAGTGTTTTTTCTTTGATTTTAAACCTTACCTTTGCAAACAATTAAAAGGATATGAGTCGTATAGTTGCTATTGTAGGTAGGCCTAATGTAGGTAAGTCAACATTTTTTAATCGGTTAATCCAAAAACGAGAGGCTATAGTTGATGCAGTAAGTGGTGTTACTAGAGACCGTCATTATGGAAAAAGTGATTGGAACGGTAAGGAGTTTTCTTTAATCGATACCGGTGGCTATGTGGTAGGTAGTGACGATATTTTTGAAGCAGAAATCGATAAGCAGGTAGAATTGGCGATCGATGAAGCCGATGCCATTATTTTTATGGTAGATGTTGAAAGTGGTGTTACGGGAATGGATGAGGATGTTGCTAATTTACTTCGTAAAGTGGATAAACCCGTTTTTTTAGTAGTAAATAAGGTCGATAATGCCAAACGCGCTGAAGATGCTGTGGAGTTTTATGCCCTTGGCTTAGGAGAATATTATACCATTGCAAGTATTAATGGCAGTGGTACTGGAGAATTGTTGGATGCTTTGGTTGAAGTGTTGCCCGAAAAAGAGGATGTCGAGGAAGAAGAACTGCCGCGTTTTGCTGTGGTGGGACGTCCCAATGCAGGAAAGTCATCTTTTATCAACGCCTTGATAGGAGAGGATCGCTATATTGTAACAGATATAGCAGGAACCACAAGAGATGCCATAGATACAAAGTATAACCGTTTTGGATTTGAGTTTAATTTGGTAGATACTGCTGGAATTAGAAGAAAATCCAAAGTAAAGGAAGATCTGGAATTTTACTCGGTAATGCGCAGTATTCGTGCCATTGAGCATTGTGATGTGTGCTTGTTGGTTTTAGACGCTACTCGTGGTTTCGATGGCCAGGTACAAAACATTTTTTGGTTAGCTGAGCGCAACCGAAAGGGTATTGTTATTTTAGTAAATAAATGGGATTTGGTCGAAAAAGACCATAAGTCGGTTAAGGATTATGAAAAAGTAATCCGAAAACAAATAGAACCATTTACCGATGTGCCTATCCTGTTTATTTCTGCATTGACCAAACAACGTATTTATAAAGCCATAGAAACAGCTGTTGAGATTTATAAAAATCGTTCTAAAAAAATTAAAACAAGTAAACTTAATGAGGTGTTATTGCCCATAATTGAACATTATCCACCACCAGCATATAAAGGCAAGTTTGTAAAAATAAAATATATAATGCAATTGCCTACCCCGCAACCACAATTTGCTTTTTTTTGTAACCTTCCCCAGTATATTAAAGAACCCTATAAACGCTTTTTAGAGAATAAACTACGTGAACATTTTGGGTTTAATGGAGTGCCTGTTAGTGTTTATATGAGAAAAAAATAATAGATTTTTTTATACTTTTATATTTTATACATAAGTCAATTTGAAAATTGACTATGATGTTTATAAAACGATTTTTTGAATCAAAAGTTCAAGAATCAGCTTTTTTTAAAACTGAATAAATTTTCCAATGATAATAATAATGGGCGTTAGCGGTTGTGGAAAAACGACCATTGGTCTGGCTTTGTCCAAGCAATTGGATTTACCCTATTATGATGCCGATGATTTTCACTCCCAAGTGAATATTGAAAAAATGAAAAATGCCATACCACTTAATGACCAAGACCGGAAACCTTGGTTGGAAACTTTGGCAAAAAACATTAAAATATGGAACGAACAAGGTGGTGGGGTATTGTCCTGTTCGGCATTAAAGGAATCTTATCGACAGATATTGTCTTTGGATAACAATATTACTTGGGTGTATTTAAAAGGGACATTTAAATTGATACAGTCCCGATTGGAACAGCGGGAAGGCCACTATATGACTTCAGCTTTGTTACACTCGCAATTTGAAGTGCTTGAGGAACCCAATTATGGGCTGCATATTAATATTGATGCAACACCAGAACTGCTTGTTTCAAAAATTATATCTAAATTGAAAGCCTATGGATAAAACTGAATTTGGGATTGTTGGACTAGGGGTTATGGGTAAAAGCCTAAGCTTGAATATGGCCGAAAAGGGATTTAAGATTTCAGTGTATAATCGCAGTGGCGGTGATGAGGTTCAAGTAGTCTCAGATTTTATAAAAGAAAACCAAAAGGGTTATACTATTTTAGGTTTTACAGATCTTCAAGAATTTGTAATGTCCCTTAAACAACCTAGAAAAATCCTACTTATGGTTAAAGCTGGAGATGTTGTGGATAGGGTTATTGAACAATTAATCCCTTTATTGTCTAAAGAAGATATTATTATCGATGGTGGCAACTCATACTTTAAGGATACCCAAAAGCGTTTCGAAGCACTAAAAGACTCACTCATTCATTTTATAGGTTGTGGTATTTCAGGAGGTAAGGAAGGTGCTAGAAAAGGTCCATCTATTATGCCTGGTGGTAGTATGGGAAGCTACAAGAAAGTGGCCAATATTCTAGAATCCATTGCCGCAAAAGATAATGATGGTAAGCCGTGTTGTGTATATGTAGGTGATGATGGAGCAGGACACTTTATCAAGATGGTACATAACGGAATAGAATATGCCGAAATGCAACTTTTGGCCGAACTGTATGCTCTAATGTCAAAGACTATGGACAATGAAGCTATAGCTAAAGTCTTTTTTAATTGGAGCCAAGGTGATCTATCGGGATATTTAATTGAAATTACTATAGATATTCTTAAGAAAAAGGAAGGTAAGTCCTACCTTTTAGATGTTATACTTGATAGTGCTGGTAATAAAGGTACTGGCAATTGGTCCAGTAAAGAGGCATTAGATTTAGGTATTCCAGCAAGTCTAATGGTGTCTGCCGTTTTTGCACGTTACTTGTCTTCTTTTAAACAGGAAAGAGTACAGTTGTCAGCTCAGCTTGGTTTGAAAAGAGATATAACACAAAAATTAGATATTGGAATTTTGGAAAGGGCCTATCGATTTGCCCGAATTATAAATCACCATCAAGGGTTTCAACTCATTGCAGAAGCGTCAAAAAATTATGGGTGGCAGATAAACTTTCCGGAAATTGCTAGGATTTGGACTAATGGTTGCATAATTAAATCACAATTTATGGAAGATATTGCCACATATTTCAAAACTACTCCCAGTCTTTTGTCGAACAAGCATATTTTTGAAATATTAAAATCATCTGAAGCCTCTTGCTTAGATGCTCTGCAATATGCTCTTGCAAACCGTATACCGTCAGATGGGTTTTGGACAGCTTATAATTATTGGATAGGTATGACCACGGCGCAATTGCCGGCCAACTTAATCCAGGCCCAACGCGATTATTTTGGTGCACATACCTATAAGCGTAAAGATAAACCGTTAGGTTTGTCGTTTCATTCAAATTGGAAAACATCATGATGGATTTTACCATTCTTTCAGCTGTATTAGTAGGTATAGCTGTTTTGCTTTTATTAATTTTACGGTTTAAGCTACAGGCTTTCATAGCTTTACTTATTGCCAGTATTGTTGTGGGGGTTATCGCCGGTATGCAACCCTATGCTATTATTAATACTATGCAGGAAGGCATGGCCAATACACTTGGGTTTGTAGCTGTGGTAGTAGGTTTGGGGGCTATGTTTGGAGCTGTTTTGGAACATAGCGGAGGTGCAGAAGCTCTTGCAAACTACTTGCTAAAAAAATTTGGAGAAAAAAGAGCGTCTTCGGCTTTAATGCTGACAGGTTTTTTTGTGGCCATTCCTGTTTTTTTTGATGTGGCCTTTATTATTTTGGTGCCGTTAATCTACTCATTACAGCGTAAAACCAAGAAATCATTACTGCTCTATGGTATCCCGCTTTTAGCAGGGTTAGCGGTTACCCATGCTTTTATACCACCCACGCCTGGACCTGTAGCAGTAGCTGATATTTTAAAAGCCGATTTAGGTTGGGTTATTACTTTTGGAGCATTGGTAGGGTTTCCCGCTGCTATAGTTAGCGGGCCTGTTTTTGGAAAATATATTGCTAAAAAAATCCATGTAGAGGCACCTGCTTTGGATAGTGTTTTTTTGCCAAAAGAGAAATATCCAGCTGTAGGATTGATTTTATCCATTATAGGGATTCCTATAGTATTGATAGTCTTAAATACATTGTTGAATAGTCCATTAACTAATAATATCAATATTTCCCAAACCTTAAGGTCATGGATGAAAATGATTGGACATCCGTTTTCAGCATTAATTATTGCTAATTTGATAGCTTGGTATGTATTGGGTGTAGCTAGGGGCGTTAGCAATTCGGAGTTGTTAAAAATTACAACAAAATCAATGGCGCCGGCCGGAATTATTATTTTGCTTACAGGTGCTGGTGGGGTGTTTAAACAAATGCTGATTAACACTAAAGCAGGTGAAATGATAGCCAATTACTTTGCAGAGCAAGGTGTAAGTATCTTTCTATTTGCTTTTTTGGCGGCAGTTTTTGTTCGGATTTTGCAAGGTTCGTCCACAGTGGCCATGATTACTGCCGCAGGACTAACGGCACCATTGCTAACTTTGGGTATAAGTGAGTTAGATAAGGCATTGTTGGTAATTGCCATTGCTTCCGGGGCTTCTATATTATCCCATGTAAACGACAGTGGCTTCTGGTTGGTAAGTAAATATTTGGGGATTAATGAGCGGCAAACCTTTAGAAGCTGGACCCTAATGACCACAATTTTGTCCTTGGTTGGTTTTGGAGTTGTTTGTGTATTATCGGTTGTGATATAATGCATTTTTATTGAACCCAAATAGTGTTAGATATTAAAAAATAATTTGGGTACAGGTTTTTACCTGAAAAATTATAAGAGTATTAAGCTAGCGTTACTTTTCCATTTTAAAATCTCTAAGCAACGTTATTTTTGACTAGAAAATTAACTCCGTGATAATTTTGGATTTATAGGGCCTATAAGCGTGTATAGGCGAAAGAAATAACATTTCTTTGCAATAGTTTATATATTCTTTAAGAAAAATCATACCAATTGAGCTTAATCTTAGTTCTAATTTGTTTTTGTTGTAGTAATTTACGGCATGAATTTTGTTGCAATTACAACAAATTAAAATAGCTCATCATTAATCAATTAACTAACCAACAACAAAAAATGAAGAAGCTCTACTTATTTGTAGGGCTTTTTAGCACACTATTTTCTTTTGCGCAATCAAAACCATTTAAAATCTCAGGAACTTTAATTGATAAAGAAATCAAAACCCCAGTAGAGTCTGCCACTGTTTATTTAGAACAGGTTAAGGACAGTAGCTTAATAACCTATACCATTAGCAACAAAATTGGGAAGTTTACTTTAGAAGGAAGCACACACTACAAACAAGCTGTATTAAATATTTCTTATTTAGGCTATAAAACAATTTCGAAACAACTCAACTTTACAGGAAAGCCCATACTGTTAGACTCTATTTTTTTAGAAGAAAATCATAATCTTTTAAATGAGGTACTTGTTAAGTCCAGAGCACCAATAACCATAAAAAAAGACACGATAGAGTTTAATGTAAAATCGTTTAGAACAAAAATGGATGCCAATGTTGAAGATTTATTAAAGGTGCTTCCAGGAGTTGAAGTGGATGTTAATGGCGGTATAAAAGTAAATGGAAAAGTGGTAAATAAAATACTGGTAAATGGTAAGCCTTTTTTTAATAACGACCTCACAATTGCTACCCGAAATTTAAATAAAGATATGATTGAAAAGGTGCAGATTTCTGATACAAAAACAGATATTGAAGCTTTTACAGGAGAAAAAGCAAAGTCTGATGCTAAAACAATTAACTTAACCGTTAAAAAGGAAAATAGTAGAAGTGTTTTTGGAAGATTAGCAGTTGGCGGTGGTACAGATGAGCGTTATGAACTTGCTGGAATGTTTAATAGTTTTAATGATAAACAACGTATTAGTGTTTTAGGAGGAGGTAATAATATTAACTCGCCTGGATTTAGCTTTGGAAGTGTAGGTAGAATGGCAAGGGGTGGCTCTCAAGGGATTCTTACATCTAAAAATGCGGGGATTAATTATGTGGATAAATATGGAAAAGCTACCGATGTTTCAAGCGATTATTTTTATTCTAGGAGTGATTCAGAAAATAAAGCAACCGCTAATACAGAATATATATTACCAGATACACGCTTTTTTACCAAGTCGGGTTCAAGTTCAATAAATTATAATGACAATCATCGGGTTAACTCAGAATTTAAATTAGAAACAGATAACAATATATTGGTAACGGTAAAGCCATCATACAATGTTAGTAATTCTAACGCCATCTATAATAGCAAAGAAAAATCGAGAGACGACAATAATGTACTGACAAATGAAGCGAATGCATCATCCTTTGGAGATACCAAAACAACTAATTTCAGTAATAATTTTACTTTTATAAAACGCTTAAAAAAAGAAGGGCGTTTTATTATGATTCGTTTAAACAACGATATTGGAACCTCATCATCTAATACTTTATTTAATTCTAACACACTATTTTATGATGAAAATACTTCAGATCCAACCAATCCTGTTATATCTGATGAAATTGTTAGAGACCAATTAAGAGTTGGAGATTCAAAAACAAATAATACACTTATGAGTATTGGTTACAGTCGTATTCCTATTAGTAAACATTTAGGTTTTAATTTATCTTACAGATATTTAAATAATAAAAGTGAGAATAAATTGAGTTCTTTTAATAAAGACACCAATAACAGCTATACAGTTCTTGATGCCGATTTAAGCACAAATTTTAAATATAAAGATGAGAGTAATCAAGTTGGTTTAAATTTTGAGTATGAAAAGGATAAGTTATACTTTTCTTTTCAACCCATTTATACTTTAAGAACTTTAAGTAGCGCTGATGCACTACGACCAGTATTAAATAATAAATTTAATTTTAATAATTTTGAATATTACAACCATTTCATGTATACCTTTAGTAAACAATCTAAATTGGATTTAAGGTATACTATGCTTAATAGTGCTCCAGAACCATCACAGTTGCAAGCTTTTGAAAATATTTTAAACCCATTAAATAGGGTGATAGGAAACCCCTATTTAAAATTAACCAATAACCATGAAGTAAAGCTTTCTTATAATAATTTTGTAGTACAAAAAAATGCAGGTATCAATGCAGGTGTTACAGCAAATTTTTACAACAATCAAGTAATCTCTAAATCTACCATAGATGAAGATTTGATAAGAACAACAACTTTTGAAAATATAAAAGGCAATTATAATATAAGCGCCAATGTCGGTTATCATAAGCGTGTTAAGTTAGATAGCTTAAAATTACTTAGTTTACAATTAGATATTGGGTCGAGTATTAAAAGAAATGTAAATTTTAACAATGAGGTTAAATATTCAAGCACTGTAAAAACTATCTCACCAATTCTGGGCTTAATTTTTTATTGGACAGATGTCATGATGTTTTATCCTTTTTATAGATTATCATTTACCAATAATTCATACGATTTACAAGGGTTTAATGATGAGGCGTTTGCCTTTCATTCATTTAACTTACATACGCAAACTACTTTTTATAAAAAACTTCAATTTAGCAACAATGTGTCTTACAGTTATAACCCAAATATTGCTGATGGTTTTCAAAAAAGTGCTTGGTTTTGGAATGCTACTTTAGGATATTCTGTTTTTAAAGATAAGGGTGTTATATCTATTAAAGCTAACGATATACTTAAGCAAAATACCAATGCACGTCGTATAGCAACAGCTAATTATATTCAAGATTCGCAAAGCACTGTGTTACAACAATATTTTATGTTAAGCTTTAGTTGGAAGTTTAATTCGGCTAAAGTCAAAAGTGGTCACAGTGTACCACCACTACCACCTACTGCGTATTGATTTTTATAAGTTATTTTTTTTATGTTATTTCTTAAAAATAACATTTTCTTACAAAATTTTAAGTTTTATTTAAGATAAGCATTTGAGTATTCAGGTACTTTTGCAGACTCAAATAAGGAAGGTGTTAAAGTTTTCCTAATGCGCGTAAAGGCTTTAAGCTTTTTTTAAAAATAGTGGTCTTATAAAAAGATTAATCAAATTTAATTTAATGAAATACTTTTTTTTCTTTTTAATGTTATCGAGCACATTATTTTCTTTCAGTCAATCAAAACCATTTAAAATCTCAGGAACTTTGATTACGCAAGACGAGAATATACCTCTTGAAGCGGCTACCGTTTATTTGGAGCGAGTTAAAGATAGTTCGGTAGTTAGCTATACTATCACCGATAAGAATGGCAAATTTACATTAGAAGACAAAACTTATGACGCTAACTTAAACTTGTATATCTCTTATATAGGCTTTAAAACCTATAAAAAGAATATTCTCATAGACTCTAAACCTATTGATTTAAAAGTAATAAATCTTGAAAGTGAAACAAATGTATTGGATGAGATTGTTATTCGATCTAGAGCCCCAATTACTATAAAAAAAGACACTTTAGAGTTTAATGTAAAATCCTTTAAAACAAAAAAAGATGCAAATGTAGAAGATTTGTTAAAACAATTACCAGGTGTAGAGGTAGACCAAGACGGTAAAATAACAGTTAATGGAAAAGACGTTAATAAGATATTGGTAAACGGAAAGCCATTTTTTGGTAACGATCCTACAATTACAACTAGAAATTTAAGTAAAGAGATTGTTGAAAAAATACAGGTAATCGACACAAAAACAAGAGCGCAAGCTTTTACAGGAGAAGAGGTAAATTCAGAAAATAAAACCATTAATCTTACCATTAAAAAAGAAAATAATAAAGGTGTTTTTGCTAGAATTGTCACGGGTGCTGGTACAGATAAACGCTATGAGCTAGCAGGTATGTTTAATCGTTTTAATAATAACCAGCGTATTAGTGTATTGGCTGGAGGTAATAATACAAATTCTCCTGGTTTTAGTTTTGGAGAAATAAGACAAATGTTTGGTGGTGGTAATTCTGGAGGGTCATATCGAGTAAGAGGGCGCTCATTTGCGGGAGGAGAGGGTATAACAACATCCAAAACATCTGGTATTAATTATGCCGATAAATATGGTGACAAGGTCGATGTTTCAGGTGATTATTTTTATTCCGGTAGTGATTCAAATAATGAGTCGTCAACATATAGAGAGAATATTTTGGCCGATACGCGATTTTTTACGGAATCTAATTCTAAATCATCTAGTACGAGCGATAATCACAAAGTTAACTCTCAGTTTGAAATTAGGTTAGATTCTACTTTATTTATAAGTATTGAGCCGTCATTTAATTTTGTTAAAACTAAAACTACATCTGAAAGAAGTGAGGAATCTATTAATGTTGATAGGTTTTTAACCAACGAGTCTAGTTCATCATCTTTCGTTGAGAATGATGCTAAAAGTTTTAATAATGAGTTTAGTATTACAAAACGTTATGGAAATAAAGGTGGATTTATTCGTGTAAATTTAAATAATGAGATAAGCAATTCTGATTCGAATGATTTTTTAGAATCAACAACAATAATTTATAATAAAAACCCTTCAGATCCTAATAATCCTAACATTTCACAAGAAATTGTTAGAGACCAATTTAGAGATGGGACTAACAAAACAAAAAACCTGTCAACAGAGTTAACCTATAGACTCCCTATTAAGAGTAAAGAGTTGTTTTTAGACTTCAGTTATAGCTACGTTAATAATAATAGAGAAAATGAGCTAAGTTCTTTCAATCGTGATATAGGAGGAGATTATACGGTTTTTGATACAGATTTAAGTACCGATTTTAAATATAAAGATAGAAGAAGTACACCTGGTGTAAAATTATCGTTTAAAAATAAGAAACTTTCAACGGGTTTTAATGTGAGTTATATTATTAGAACTTTAGAGAATGAAGATTTATTAAGGCCAGCCTTTAATATAAAGCGTAGATTTGAGGACTTACAATATGATAGTTCTTTTAGGTATAATTTTAGTGCTAAAACATCTTTAAGCGCCAATTATTCATTAAATAACACACCGCCTCAATTAATGCAGTTACAGGCATTTGAAAATATAACTAATCCGCTTAATACGGTAATTGGAAACCCTAATTTAGAGCCTTCAAATAGACATCGCGTGTCGGTGCGTTACAGAAGTTTCGATTTTCAAAAAAGATCAGGTTTTTTTGGTAGAATATCTTCTAATTTTAATAATAATCAAGTCATAGCTAAATCAACGATAGATGAAGATTTAGTTAGAAGAACAACCTTTGAAAATGTTGATGGCAATTATGATGTTAGTGCAATGGCATTTTACCGTAAAAGAGTTAAGTTAGATAGTTTAAGAAACCTTAGCATTGGAGGAGGTATGAGGTCTAGCATAAATAAAAATGTTAATTTTAATAATGCTGTAAAGTATTCAAGCAAAGTTAAAACCCTTGGTCCAAGTCTTAATTTAGAGTTTGAATGGCTAAATGTAATGATGATAAGACCAGAATATCAATTGTCATTTACAAATAATTCTTATGACTTAGAGGCGTTTGAAGACGAAGAGTTTGTTTTTCATTCATTTAATTTAAGTACAGCGACATTTTTACCTAAAAATTTTGAATGGCGAAATGACATATCCTACAGTTATAACCCAAATATAGCAGATGGATTTCAAAAAAGTGCCTGGTTTTGGAATGCTACTTTAGCCTATTCCGTTTTAAAAGATAAAGCAATTGTAACTTTAAAGGCTTACGATTTATTGGACCAAAATACTAATGCGCGCCGTATTGCTACAGCTAATTATATTGAAGATTCTCAAAGCATGGTATTACAACAATATTTTATGTTAAGTTTTAGCTGGAAGTTTAATAGTTTGGGCAGTAAAGGCGAAGTGCGTGAAAGAGGTTTTCATAGGTTTTAAATGTAAGAGTTTAAGATACATTTTTTGAGTGTTTTACCAACTTCCTCCAGCACCACCACCCGAGAAGCCGCCACCACCAAAACCGCCACCAAAGCCACCACCACCCGAGAAGCCGCCACCTGAATTTCCCCAGCCACTATTTCCTCTACCCGAAGAGCGGCCCATGTTACTGAGTATTATCATATCCCAGATATCTAAACCGTTAGACTTTCCTCCACGGTTCCCACCTTTTCCACCACTGTGTCTGTTTTTTGAAATGGATATAAGGATGATGATAAAAATAATAATTAACATCATGATAAAGCCAATAGGCAATCCATCGTTATTCCCACTTTGTTTTCTGCTTCCTTGGTATTCGCCATTGAGTAATTGAAAAATGGTATCAGCACCTTTGCTAAGGCCATTATAATAATCTCCTTTTTTAAATTCGGGAATAATCACCTTTCTAATTACTTCTCCCGTTATACCTGCCGTAAGTTTATGCTCTACACCATAACCTGGAGCGATCCAAATTTTGCGATCGTCTTTTGCCAATAATATGAATATACCGTTATCTTCTTTGGCCTGTCCCACACCCCATGTATGTCCCCAACGAGGTGCTAACAAACCAATATTCTCGCCTTTTGTTGTAGAAATAATAGCAACAACAATTTGTGTAGAAGTAGTATCAGAATATTTAATTAATTTGTTTTCCAGGTTATTTCTTTCTGAGGCTGATAATAAGTCAACATAGTCATAAACACTGGTTTGAAAATCTGGTTTTTCTGGAATCTCAAATTGAGCAAAAGCACTTTTAAATGAAGATAGGCTAAAAATAAAAGCAACGACTAAAACTTTAGTGCTTGTCTTAAAATATTTAATAGTGTTTATCTTTAAATGCCCCATTTAAGTATTAGCCTTTTGAAATGTCGTTAGGTAATTCATTGGAGTCATCATGGTGCCAAGGAAAGTGTTTCTCTAGCTCTTGTCCAGCTTTTAAAATGCCCTCAACCAAGCCTTGTTTAAAATGCCCTTGTTTAAAATGGGCTTGTATTATGTCTTTGGTGCTATCCCAAAAATTATTGGGTACCACTTCGTTTATGCCTTTGTCACCGCAGATTACAAAGGTTTTGTCTTCTATGGCAACGTATATAAGTACACCGTTTTGATATTTGGTATTGTCCATTTTTAAATAATGAAATACTTCTAGGGCACGATTATAGGTGTTGCCTTTGGCTGTTTTTTCAATATGTACACGTATTTCACCCGAGGTGTTTTTTTCGGCTATTCTAATGGATTCTATGATTTCCTGTTCTTCTTTTTCAGAAAGAAAATCTTCTATTTTGGACATGATTTTTATTTAAAGTCGAATTCTACATCTACAGGTTTATCAGCTCCAGCTTCAGAATCGAAATATGGTTTTTCATCAAAGTTTAAAATTCCTGCCAATATTGTGTTTGGAAATGTATTAACATGAACATTATAGGGTTTTATAGCTTCATTGTAACGTGTTCTGGCTGTTTGGATTGTGTTTTCGGTGCTGGTGAGTTCGTCTTGCAGTTTTAAAAAATTCTGATTGGTTTTTAAATCAGGATAACGTTCAACAGTGACTAAAAGACTTTTTAAAGCGCCGCTCAAACCACCTTGAACTTGGTTGTATTGTGCCAATTGCTCTGGGGTTATATTGTTGGGGTCAATACTAATGGAAGTCGCTTTGGCACGGGCTTCAATAACTTCGGTTAACGTCTTGCGTTCAAAATCGGCGGCACCTTGCACGGTTTTTACTAAATTACCTATAAGGTCATTTCTGCGCTGGTAGGCCGTTTGGACATTGCCCCATGCTTCCTTAACGTTTTCATTTAATGTAACGGCAGTATTATTGAATCCTTTTCCCCAGGTATAAAGACCTAAAGCAATGATGCCTATAATGATCCAAGGTAGAAACTTTTTCATAAATAATTATTTTTTTAATGTTTTTAAATATTCCAACAATAAGTTGTCAATAAACCTAAAACGTTACAAATGCTCCTTAATTTTTATCAGTTGGTTTTTAATGCCTTCAAGTTTACTAATAATTTCAAAGTTATTAAGCGTTTCCTTTTTTTCTTCCTTTAAATGTATTTTGGCGCCTTCCAAAGTAAACCCTCGCTCTTTTACCAAATAAAAAATAAACTTTAGATTTTCTATGTCCTCGGGAGTAAATTTTCGGTTGCCTTTAGCATTCTTTTTTGGTTTTAGTACATCAAACTCCTTCTCCCAAAAACGAATCAATGAAGTGTTCACATTAAATGCCTTGGCTACTTCACCAATACTATAATAACGTTTTTCAGGAAGTTCTATGTACATTAGTCTAAAGATTGGTTTTCTAATGAGGCGTTTTCTAATAATTCTGCATATTCCTCGGCGGTTAGACTGCCGTAGTAAAAGTTTATTGGGTTAATGCGTTTACCATCCTTAAATATTTCATAATGCAAATGAGGTGCTTGCGAACGTCCCGTACTGCCAACAAAACCAATAAGGTCACCACGTTTCACTTTTTGATTTTGTTTAACATTATACTTATACAAATGTGCATACAAGCTCATGTAACCATAACCATGGTCTATGCGAATGTGTTTTCCATATCCAGTAGCTCTAGCATCCGCTCTAACCACTATACCATCGCCGGTAGCATAAATAGGCGTTCCACGTGGCGCAGTAAAGTCCATGCCCCAATGCATTTTCCTGGCTTTTGTGAAAGGGTCAGAACGCATACCGTACCCTGAAGCCATTCGAGTTAGATTTTTATTGTTTACAGGTTGTATGGCAGGAATAGCTGCCAATAATTTTTCTTTTTCTTCAGCCAATTTTGCAATCTCATCCAATGATTTGGATTGGACAACAATTTGTTTTTGAAGGATATCCAGTCGCTTACTGCTTTCTGTAATCAGTTTGGAATTATCGTAGCCTTCCAATTGTTTGTATCGGTTAATACCACCAAAACCAGCTTTTCTTTGTTCTTCTGGAATAGGGTTAGCTTCAAAATATACCCGGTAAATATTATTATCCCGGTCTTCAATATTGGCTAAAACGGCTTCGGCATGTTCCATTTTTTTGTTCAGAATACCGTATTGTAGCTGCATATTCTGTAACTCTCTTTTTAAGGCTCGTTCTTTAGGCGATTCTACATATTGACTGGCAATGAAGACAAAGATAAATCCAAAAATAGCCGAAGCCAAAATAAACATGGCGGCGTATTTAAAAGTGGTTCTTTTTTTACGTTCAATTTTTCTATATGAAAGCGATTCTGGATCGTAGTAATATTTTACCTTACTCATTACCTAAATTATAGTACTTTTGCATTCAATTAAAACAATTTTTATCTTAGTTTTTTAAGCAAACGATAAACCTAATAAAAAATTATTATCATTAATAATAAATTTAAAAAAAGGAAGAGTAAAGATAAAAATTGTTTTGGAATTAATAAGAAAAACAAAACCAGCATTACCAAAAAGTAAATGAAGTCACAGGATATTCGCTCTAAATTTTTAAGTTTTTTTGAGAATAAAAAGCATACCATAGTACCATCGGCACCAATGGTTGTTAAGGATGATCCAACACTTATGTTTGTGAATTCGGGGATGGCACCGTTTAAGGAATTTTTTTTAGGAAATGCAAAACCTAAAAGTAACCGTATTGCTGACACTCAAAAATGTTTGCGTGTTTCTGGTAAACATAATGATTTAGAGGAAGTAGGTTATGATACTTATCACCACACGCTATTTGAAATGCTTGGTAACTGGAGTTTTGGGGACTATTTTAAAAAAGAAGCCATTGCGTGGGCCTGGGAGCTATTGACTGAAGTTTACGGTATCGATAAGAATATGTTATACATTACCGTTTTTGAAGGTGATGCAATGGACAATATCCCTATGGATATGGAAGCTTACAACTTTTGGAAGCAACATATTCCTGAAGACCGCATTTTAAAAGGAAACAAGAAAGACAATTTTTGGGAAATGGGCGACCAAGGGCCTTGTGGGCCTTGTAGCGAGATTCATGTCGACATTCGTTCGGCAGAAGATAAAGCCAGGGTACCAGGTAAGGATTTAGTGAATAAAGACCACCCTCAGGTTGTAGAGATCTGGAACTTGGTGTTTATGCAATACAATAGAAAGGCAAACGGTAGCCTTGAAAGTTTGCCGGCAAAGCATATCGATACAGGCATGGGCTTTGAACGTTTGTGTATGGTTTTACAGAGTGTACAAAGTAATTATGATACAGATGTATTTACGCCGCTTATTAAGGAGATTGAAACCATTTCGCAGAAAGATTATGGTAAAGAGGAAGAAGTAGATGTAGCGGTTCGGGTAATTGCCGATCATGTTAGGGCAGTGGCTTTTTCAATTGCTGATGGACAACTGCCTAGCAATACTGGAGCCGGGTATGTGATTAGGCGAATTTTGAGACGCGCTGTACGTTACGGATTTACGTTTTTAAACCAAAAGGACCCCTTTATTTTTAGGTTGGTTGAGGTGTTAAGTAGAACTATGGGAGTGGCTTTTCCAGAACTCAAATCTCAAAAACAACTCATTGAAAATGTCATTAAAGAAGAAGAACAATCGTTTTTAAGGACTCTGGATCAAGGTTTAATATTGCTAAACCGAATTGTTGAAGAGGAAAAGGGAGATACGGTTTCGGGAGAGAAAATATTTGAATTGTACGACACCTATGGGTTTCCTGTGGATTTAACGGCTTTGATCCTTTCTGAAAAAGGCTTGACTTTGGATGAAGAGGGGTTTAAAGTAGAACTACAAAAACAAAAAGACCGTTCTAGGGCAGCAAGTGAAATGTCTACAGACGATTGGACCATTTTAGTGGATGATGCTGAAGAGGAGTTTGTAGGCTATGATGCTCTGAAGGCAAATGTTAAGATAACAAGATACCGTAAGGTGACTTCCAAAAAGGATGGGGATATGTACCAATTGGTATTCAATCTAACACCTTTTTATGCTGAAGGTGGAGGGCAAGTAGGGGATAAGGGCTATTTGGAAGATGCTCATGGAGATGTGGTCTATATTTTAGACACAAAGAAGGAAAATAATGTTATTATTCACTTTGCTAAAAACTTACCGAAACATATCAACGAAACCTTTAAGGCTGTAGTGGATGACAAACAACGCTATCGAACAGAATGTAACCATACAGCAACCCATTTATTACATCAAGCCCTTCGGGAGATTTTGGGAACACATGTGGAGCAAAAAGGTAGTGCAGTGCATTCCAAATACTTACGTTTTGACTTTTCCCATTTTTCAAAATTGACCGTTGAAGAATTACGTGAAGTTGAAGATTTTGTGAATCGACGTATAGATTGTAAATTACCATTAGAAGAGCAACGTAATATACCAAAAGAAGAAGCTTTTGCTGAAGGTGCTATGAGTCTGTTTGGTGAAAAGTATGGTGATACAGTCCGTACCATTCGTTTTGGAAAATCCATTGAATTATGTGGTGGTACCCATGTGAAAAATACGGCAGATATTTGGCATTTTAAAATTGTTTCAGAAGGTGCCGTGGCAGCAGGCATACGTCGTATAGAAGCCATAACAAATGATGCCGTTAAGGAATTTTTCTATGAGAACAATCGTGCTTATTTTGAAATGAAGGATTTGCTTAATAATACCAAAGAGCCAGTAAGGGCATTACAAAATTTGCAGGTGGAAAATACCAATTTAAAAAAGCAGATTGAAGCTTTGTTGAAGGATAAAGTCAAAAATATAAAGAGCGAATTAAAAAGTGAAGTGTCTGAAATTAATGGCGTTAAGTTTTTGGCTAAGCAGTTGGATATGGATGCTGCTGGATTAAAAGATATTGCTTTCGATTTGGGTAGCCAAATTGATAATTTGTTTGTGTTATTAGCCGCTGAAAAGGAAGGAAAAGCCTTGTTGTCTTGTTATATATCTAAAGAACTGGTTGCAAGTAGAGGGCTAAATGCCGGTCAAGTAGTTCGTGAATTGGGGAAACACATCCAAGGTGGTGGCGGTGGTCAACCATTTTTTGCTACGGCAGGAGGTAAAAAGCCTCAAGGAATTAGTGAGGCTTTAGATGCAGCAAAGAACTACATTGAATAGATTATCAAGTTGATTTTAGTTAGTCAATTATGTGATTTCTCTATCGAGTTTTTTTGGTTTAAATAATTTTTTATGTAGAAGTTAGTAACAATTAATTCATTCTTTAATTTTAGAGTTGAATTTTAAATGAATCTTCAAACCAACATAATATTAAGAAAGCAACCTAATAATTTAATAGATTACAATTCTAATGTGCTGTTGTTGGGATCTTGCTTTGTGGAGCATATTGGTGGGAAACTGTCGTATTTTAAGTTTAAAACCCTTCAAAATCCATTTGGGATATTATTTCACCCCAAGGCCATTGAAACGTTGGTGGCTAAATCAGTAGTTAAGAGTCAATACACAGAAAAGGATATATTTTATCACAATGAACGGTGGCATTGTTTTGATGCGCATTCCAGATTAAGCCATACTTCAAAAGAGGTGCTGTTGGGGGATTTGAACAATAGCATAAGTGCAACTACCAAACAACTTAGGAGTACTTCGCACATTATTATTACTTTAGGCACAGCATGGGTGTATCGCTTTTTGCAAACCAGCACCATAGTAGCCAATTGCCATAAAATACCTCAAAAACAATTCAAAAAGGAATTGTTGTCTATAGAAACCATAACAAGTTCATTGCATTATCTAACCGATTTGATAAAGGCCATTAATCCTGAAGTTACATTCATATTCACGGCATCTCCGGTAAGGCACTTAAAAGATGGTTTTATAGAAAACACCCAAAGTAAAGCCCATTTAATCGCGGCAATCCACCAATTCTTAAATCAAAAATCATCAATCGCCAATCGTCAATTGTTTTATTTTCCTTCCTACGAGATCATGATGGACGAACTGCGCGATTACCGTTTTTATGCAGAAGATATGATCCATCCCAACACAACAGCAGTGAACTATATTTGGAAAAAATTTCAAAGTGTTTGGTTTGCGCCCCAAGCTTCAAAAACCATGGAACAGGTTGATGCTGTTCAAAAAGGATTGCTTCATAAACCATTTAATCCAGACTCAAAAGCATATAAAGAATTTATGCAACATATTGATAAGCAAATAGCTAAGCTTAAATTACAGTTCCCGCATATCATGTTTTAAAAATCATATACGTAATCCCTACGCTTAATCTTTTATAAATGTCATTTTATCGAAAAAAAGTTATATCATTAACTTTTAATTGTAAATTTAATATGCTATTAATCAGTTCATATAGAAAACACCAATTTCATAACTTACATAGATAAATTTGGTTGGTGTTTTTTTTGCTTTCAAATTATGCTTAATAATATAATGGTTAATTAACACAGTGTTAATGTCATTAGTAGGAAACCAGCTTACATTTGTAAAGCTATTAATCAAAGGAAATACATTGGTTAGACTTCTTATGTCGAAGGAAACTAATGTTTTCTAGTTTAATAAGGCGTCCTTTACTAAATTACAGCTTAGTTTTCAAGGCAATCCAACCGCCACCATTTATAGACTCAATACTGTGTTTTTTTAATATTGAAGCTGCACTGGCCGATCGCATACCGGAAGCACAGCATGTAATAACGGGTTTATTGAGTTTTTTTATTTCCTCTATTTTAGATTCAATGACCTGTAAGGGGATATTTCTTGAGCCTTTTATAGCACCTTGCTTATATTCTGAAGGTGTACGGACATCGATAATCATTGCGCCTCTGGCTTTAAAATCTTTTATGTTATTCTCTTTATTGCCTAATAATAAATTTAGTAAACCCATAGTTTTATTTTGTTTAGGCAAAGTTCATTTTAATTTTAATAATGGTGTGTAACAAGAGTTACTGATATTTTTGTGTATATTCAACCCAAAGAATCGATTTTAACATGCAGCCATACGTAACGCTAAACATAAAAGATGAGGTAGGTTATATTGAGTTTTTTCACCCCGAGCAAAATGCTATGCCCACTGAAAATCTTAAGAAGTTGGAAGAAACCATTGTTGGGGCAGGAGCAAATGAGGCTATAAAAATTATTGTTTTAAAAAGTGGTGGCGATCGCACCTTTTGTGCAGGCGCCAGTTTTAAGGAGTTGGTGGCTATTGAAAATAAGGAAGTAGGAACCCAATTTTTTTCGGGTTTTGCTAATGTTATAAACGCTATGCGTCTCTGTCCAAAACTCATCATAGGTAGAGTTCAGGGTAAAGTTGTAGGTGGAGGTGTTGGTTTGGCTGCCGCAACAGATTATTGCTTAGCGACCCAATTCGCTTCCATTAAGCTAAGTGAACTAAGCATAGGTATAGGGCCTTTTGTAATAGAGCCTGCAGTTTCCAGAAAAATAGGAAAGGCAGCCATGTCGCAAATGACTATCAATGCTGAAACTTTTTATATTGCACAATGGGCAAAAGAAAAAGGATTATATGCCGAGGTTTATGACTCTGTTGACGCCTTAGATGAAGCCGTTGAAGCTTTTGTTACAAAATTAAGTGCCTACAACCCCAAAGCTTTACAACAAATGAAACAAGTGTTTTGGGAAGGCACGGCACATTGGGATACGTTGCTTTTACAACGTGCCGAAATTAGTGGCACATTGGTTTTAAGTGAGTTTGCAAAGGAAAGGTTGGAACGGTTTAAATAATGATTTTATATTGGTGTAAGTTGTTTTTTTATAACTTAATAGTTCATAAGTTTAAAACATGTGCCTTTTTCCACTTTCTTTATTGCCGATATAGATAAATTCAATTTTTTGTTTCGTAATATATTTTTCCGTTCAGTGGAATCATTGTTGTAGTTGTGTGTGAATCCGTAAAAGATATTTTTTGTAATTCATATATTTTGTTTGCGTCCACTTTCCCCCAATAGTCTAGAGGAATGGTTTCTATAATTCCAAAAATCATTTTATCTCCATCTTGGCATCTGGTATCGATGTGGTGCATTTTTGGAACAAAATCGAGCACAAAGTCCAATTCTCCGTTTTTCTTAAAATATTTCCATTCTCCAATTCTGTAGTAATAGTAAGCACTAATAGCTCCTCCAACACTACAATCGATAAATGAACTAATTTTATAATTGCCTTCTGCCTTTAAAATTCCGTCAGAGTTATATTCTTTCCAAAATCCGCATTTCAGGTCACTAACATTATTTTTTGAAACTGCCATTTTTCCAATTCCACTAACCGTTCCAGTTTTATTTTTAAGTTCAATTAGGGTGTCCTTGGCAGGAAGGCCATTAGCAAGTTCTCCATAAAGTTTTTCATCTTGAATATAAACCCTATTCTGTTGAAGATTTTTTGTTCCACAACCAAAGGTCAAAATGATTAATATCAATGTTATCGATTTATTCATTTTCACATTACAGGAAACTAGCGTACAAGAGTATTTTTTTCAACAATACCTAGTCCATCATCAATCAGTTTACCAAGCTCAGGTCTATCTTGTTTTATGGTTTCCAGATGGCTTGAAATACTATTGCACAAGGTTTTTTCATTGCCCTTGGCGGCCAATTCATAGAGTTCTAGGGGCAATAGCCAATCGTTGGAGTGTTTTTCAATGAGTTGTTCCAATACCTTGGTTCTGGAAATTGTTCTGTTTTGACCCTCCCTATAGTCCCTAACCTGTTGGTAAAGACGTTCAAGCTCCAATAGTTTAGCTGATTTTTTTACATGTATGGTCTGTGTTGAAGGTACATGGGTTATTAAATCGAAACTGTTTAAATCGGCCGGTCCAGCAAATGCCGAAACCACTGCCTTACCAATAGCCATGTCGTAAATCCCCCATTCAGGTTGAAACAAAATAGTATCGCCATGGGTGACGGTACAATTTTTAAAACTAACAAGAATGATTTTACCTTGTAAGTTCCTTTTGCCGGTAATAATTTCCCCCGACACTTTAATGCCACCTTCAAATTCCAAAGTAACAGTTCGTTCTTCATAAATATTATAGGCTGCTAGATCACGTGGGCTCATATCCTCGATAGCCAAATTAATACCTTTGAGTTTTCCGATAGGTGAACCAAAACCAGTTTTATGGGTTTTTGTACCATGACCTACTAATTCCTTTTCCCTGTAGGCCAAAGCCGTTTCACTACTTGTTTGAATATAAATAGGTTTACCGTTATGTTCAATTACATCTGTGAACACACCTGAAATTTGAAGCCCTGTACTTAATTCTATAGAGCCTAAAGCTTTCGAGCTAATGAGTTTTCTAATTCCTGAAAGTCCGCCGCATCTCAAGGCCATGGTGTTGGCGTATTCCTCTAAAACCAAACTTAAATGGGCAAAATCTGGAGTTACATAAAGTTGTGGTTGTGGTTTGGTGATGTCAAAATCCTTATAGGTAGCCTCGATGGTATAAGGCAATTTCTTCACAGCATCAGTCATGCACCAAGCACTTTCACCAATAGACGATAACAATCCAGCGCCGTAGATTTTAGGATTTTCAATGGTACCGATTAATCCATATTCAACCGTCCACCAGTGTAAATTTCGTATGAGGGCCATTTCGCTGGGTTCGCCCATATTTTGCTGAAGTTCCTCTACTGTTTTTTCTGCAGAAGTGATGTCTGCTTCTGGAGTGTTTGGTGCTTCTTTTATGATGGACAAATGCCTAACGGCTTCATACAATTCATAATCCTTTGCCGAAGAGATGGCCTTACAACCAATTTCTCCAAAACGTCTTAAATACTCTGCGTATTCGGGATTGGCTATTATGGGGGCATGCCCGGCGCCTTCATGGATAATGTCGGGAGCAGGTGTGTATTCAATATGTTCCAATTGCCTAATATCACTGGCTATCACCAATACGTTATAGGCTTGGAATTCCATAAAGGCATTGGGAGGTATAAATCCATCAACGGCAACAGCAGCCCAACCAATTTCTTTTAAGATGCGATTCATACCATACATATTGGGAATGTGGTCTATGGAAATTCCAGTTTGTCTTAAACCTTCTAAATAAGATTTATGCGCAACTGTGGTTAAAAAGTCCACATTTTTACGCATGACATAACGCCATACGGCTTGGTCTATCGCAGAATAGTTGGCGTAATTTTGAGGCTTAATAAATTGTTTTAAATGCTTGGGAAGCCTATTAAGAATAGCATTCGATTCAAAAGTGTCGGGCATAAACTTTCTTAAATTTTGATAGTGATGACGGATACTAAAAATACGAATAATCTATTAAAAACAGAATATTTTAAATATTATTCAAAAATCGATTGGTTTTAGGGAGGGTATTTAAATTTTATTAAAATTTATGTTTGGTAAAAAAATTAAACAATAAAAAAGCGACTGCACTTCGAGAGCCTCGGTAACTAGTCGCTTTTTATATATTATTGTTGTGATCCAGGTGGATATTTAGACATAATTTCAGCAACGAATTCTTTAATGCGTTCTTCTTTTTTATCAACATTTCTACTTAAATATCCAGTACCCATTCCTTGCCAAACCAACTCTTTTTTATTGGCATCAATAAGGTCTATGTATAAAGTGCCTTGGGTACTTGTTGAAACAGAAGGTTGGTTCCAACCCCAGCCCCAACCAGGGCCATAACCACCCCATGGACCCCATCCGCCCCAACCCCAGGAACCATAGCCCCAGGTATTGTTATAGACGTCTACTCGTTGTTGGGATTTTGTAAACAAACTAATTAAAAGATCTGGATTTTCAGACTTTGTGAAGCCCTTTGCCATGAGCTCAGATTCAATGGCTCTTAAAATTCTACGTTTGTCCAAATCACTAATTTCTGCCTTGTCAATGCCAGTTTTAAAGAATGCAAAGGTCTTGTATTCGTTAAAATTTGCTCCTTTGTCATAGTCTGCCGCAACGCGTACAGAGCTACAAGAAGATAGCATTACTAATAATGCTAAAAGCGGGAATGTTTTTAATAGTCTATTCATAATACAATTTTTACGGTTATTTATGGTTGTATAAAATTAGTGATTAGAACGCTGTCCAATAACTATCAAAAAAATATTTTTATAGCAACTTTTTAATAAAATAACATCAATAATCATACCAAGAGTTTATCCTTGAATCGTGCTAAGTGCTTGTGTTTTAGGTTTTGTTATTGCTATTTTTTAAGGTTGCCTTAGCATTGAATCCATAGGGGCAATGCCTGCAACCACTTTCACAGCAATAGCCTCTCTTTAGGTGGTATTGTTCAGTAAAACATCTATAGCCTTCAGGTGTCCAGTAAAAATCACCTGCTTCAATGTGGATTATCTTCTTCATGAGAGTCTAAATTCATCTATAACAAAAGTACGTGATTTTTTCAATTCAAAATTCATTAGGACAAATGAAAAAATACATTGGCTAACTAAGTGATTACTAGAGTCAAGCTATTTTTGTTTTTTTACATAAGAAGATATATAATTTCAATATTAGTAACTTAAAATCTGCCTATTACTAGATGAGATGTTTAGAGGTTTTTAAAGTATCTTCGCAAATATGATATTTAAGGTAAAAGATAGTGTCAATCAATTTGTCAATATTAGCAATAATGATGTTCGATTGTATGTCAAGAGAGAGGATTTATCACATGAGTTTGTCTCTGGCAATAAATTTCGAAAACTTAAATATAATCTAAAAGAAGCCCGTAAGCAAGGATTTGAGGTCTTGTTGACTTTTGGAGGAGCTTATTCAAACCATATAGCAGCAGTTGCTTCAGCAGGAAAGCTAATGGGTTTTGAGACTATAGGGGTTATTAGAGGGGAAGAATTGTATGGTGAAATAGAACGTAACCCTACCTTGATGTTTGCCAAGGAATGTGGGATGAAATTTAAGTTTGTTTCTCGACAAACTTACAGGCTTAAAACAGCCGAAACTTTTTTGAAGGAATTAATTAAGGAATTTGGAACATTCTACGTGATTCCAGAGGGAGGTACTAATGCGCTAGGGGTTAAGGGCTGTGAAGAAATTTTAAGAGGGACAGATTTTGATTTTGATTACATTTGTTGTTCTGTAGGTACTGGGGGAACAATATCAGGGATAATTAATTGTTCAAAACCCAGTCAACAAGTTTTGGGTTTTCCGGCGTTAAAAGGTTCTTTTTTGGATAAAGATATTAGTAAATTTGTAACGCAATCGAATTGGGACCTAATCACAGATTACCACTTTGGAGGATATGCCAAAATAAATTTGGACTTGGTGGAATTTATTAATGGTTTCAAAAAGGATTATGACATCCCTTTAGATCCTGTTTATACGGGAAAGATGCTTTTTGGCGTTATGGATTTAATTAGCAAAGGATTTTTTCCTGAAGGATCAAAAATTTTAGCTATCCATACAGGAGGATTGCAGGGAGTTAAAGGAATGAATGATTATTTAAAGAAAAAGAATATACCACAAATCGAAATTTAAATGCAGCGTATTTTAGTCCTACTTTTAGTAAGTATTTTTATGTTTAGTTGTGGCTCTAAAAAAAGAGTCGTAGCTAAAAAGCCCACAATAGAACGTAAAACAAAAATATCTTCGATACCTGAGTCTAATGGGGTTAAGGAAGAAGTTGAAACACCGGTGATTACTAAAACTTATACTAATACTACAGAAGAGTACATCGATACTTATAAGGATATAGCTAAAACAGAAATGGAGCTCTATGGTATACCTGCAAGTATAACCTTGGCCCAGGGTATTTTGGAATCGGGTTCAGGTAGAGGGCGGCTTTCTGTAGAGGCGAATAACCACTTTGGAATTAAATGTCATGATTGGACGGGCAAAAAAATATATCACGATGATGATAGATTGCAAGAATGTTTCAGAAAGTATAACGATGCCAAGTATTCCTTTAGAGACCATTCACTTTTCTTGACCCAGCGTAAGCGTTATGCGAGCTTATTTTATTTAAAAACACACGATTATAAAGGTTGGGCAAAAGGACTAAAGTCTGCAGGATATGCAACCGATAGAAAGTACCCACAAAAGCTTATTAGTTTGATTGAACGTTATAATCTCCATCAATATGATAAAGAAGTGCTTAATAAAAGTAGTGTTGTAGAGAATTATTTGTTAGCTGATACAACAGCAAAAATTAAGCATATTGTTGTTAAGGGAGATACCTTATATTCTATTTCAAAAAAATACAATACTTCGGTAGAGGCTATTCAACAAATAAATGGTTTGGAAGATAATATCATTAGTATTGGTCAAACCTTAGTAGTAAAATAATATTATTATGATTTATAAACGAAGTAGTGCATTGTTTGCTCAAGCTGAAAAAGTAATTCCTGGCGGAGTGAATTCGCCAGTTAGGGCATTTAAAGGGGTTGGGGGAACTCCAATTTATATCAAAGAAGCCAAAGGGGCTTATCTTTATGATGAAGATGGAAACCGTTTAATAGATTATATCAATTCTTGGGGGCCCATGATTTTGGGGCATGCTTACAAACCTGTGGTAGATGCGGTTATTGCAAAGGCAAAAAAAGGAACATCGTTTGGCACTCCAACCGAGATCGAAACACAAATAGCCGAGTTGGCCGTATCTATGGTTCCTAATATTGATAAGATTCGATTTGTGAATTCAGGCACCGAGGCTTGCATGAGTGCTGTTAGGCTGGCTAGAGGTTTTACGGGAAAGGAAAAAATTATAAAGTTTGCAGGTTGTTATCATGGACATAGCGATTCGTTTTTGATTCAAGCGGGTAGCGGTGCAAGTACTTTTGGAGTTCCAAATAGTCCTGGAGTAACACAAGGTACAGCAAAAGATACGCTTTTGGCTAGGTATAATGATATAGACCATGTATCCGAATTAATTGAAAACAATAAAAGTGAAATAGCCTGTATCATCATCGAACCCGTTGCAGGAAATATGGGCTGTGTGCCTCCTAAAGAAGGTTTTTTGCAAGCGTTGAGAGATTTGTGTGATACTAATGGTATTCTTTTGATTTTTGATGAGGTCATGACAGGATTTCGATTGGCTAAAGGAGGTGCTCAAGAGCGATTTGGTATTAAGGCAGATATTGTTTGTTTTGGAAAAGTAATTGGTGGAGGTTTGCCTGTTGGTGCTTTTGCTGCCAGAAACGAAATAATGAATTATCTAGCGCCGGTTGGCCCTGTGTATCAGGCAGGGACTTTAAGTGGAAATCCATTAGCTATGGCGGCTGGTTTAGCCATGCTTAGTGAAATAAATAGCGACAACGATATGTTTGCCCGTTTGGAAGATAAAACAGCCTATTTACATAAAGGCATTGAAACCGTTTTGCAGGCTAATAAGGTTACGCATACCATAAATAGAGTTGGATCTATGATATCCGTACATTTTGATGCTGCTAAAGTTATTGATTTTAGTTCTGCGGCGAAGGGAAATAATGATACCTTTAAAACATTCTTTCATGGCTTGCTAAATGAAGGGGTGTATATCGCTCCAAGTGCCTTTGAAACTTGGTTTATTAGTGATGCTTTAACCTATGAAGATTTAGATTTTACCATTAATGCAGTTGATAAAGTGTCTAAGGCCATATAAAAAGTAAAAGCGCATTTCTATATAATTGAAATGCGCTTTTCATCAACAAACTATAATCAACTAAACTAAAATATTATTGTTTTTGCATTTTTTTTACTCTTCTATCACCTTTACTTTTCATACCAGCATTTCTTTTATGTGCCATTTTAGCTTGAGCTTCTTCCCATTTGGCAAATTGGTCTTCGTTTAAAATGGTTTTCATTTTTTTCTTTATCTCAATTTTACGATCAAGTTGTGCATTCATAATGGAAACACGCTCTTCCTGAGATGGTTTTTCACCAGCTTGCCGCTTGGCTTTTCGGGCTTCCATATGTGCTTTTCTAAGTTTTGCGTTCTCTAAGTTTATGACGTAGATTTCTTTTTGTTGTTTGTCATTTAAATCTAAATGCAAGGTCATTTTTTTGGTCTGCAAGGTTGCCATCTCTTCTGCCGATAGTTTCATCATTTCATCATGATACTTTGGCCCCTCCTTTTTTTGCTCTTGAGCTACAACCTGAAGTGAGGCTATTGCTAAGGCGATTAATAAAAATTTTTTCATCTTTTAAATTTTAAGTTGTTTATGTGTATGACATTTAAAAGGTGAAATAGTTTAAAGCAATCTGATTTTTAACGCTTTTTTAACGATCGTTTGAAGTTGAATTGCTGAAATAACTATTTGTAAAATGGTATTTGCAAACCAACACCAGTTTGAAAATCAGGAGCGTTGTTAACTAGAAAGTCCTCCTTAAAGAATAAGGACAGTTTTAACTTTGGCCTACCATAAGTATAAATAAAGGTCCAATTGGATAAAGCCTTGTAAAGTGTTTCTACACCATGTTGCCAGCCACCGTTTATCTCTTTCCATTGGCCAAGTAATTTGTAATAATCGGCCTCCTTTAGTTTGTTATTTCTTGATTGAATGTGATAGTTCACACTAAAAGCATGAAAATTATGTTTTTGGGTGTATTTTGTGAATTCTATATTTGCTTCAATAGCTGCTAAGAATCTATTGTTTCCTAAATCGACAACTTCGCCAAAATCAATAACATTTTTATATAACACATTGGAACCTAGCCCGACATTGAATTCGTTTTTGTTTTTAAGTAAAAAGCGTTTAACACCACCTAAGGAAAGTCCGTAATCTATCGACGGATTAAACTTTGAGGTATTGATGCCTAAATGATTGCCAATATTGAAGTACAATTGTTTTGATGGGTTTTTAAGGAATGAGGGATAGTAGTAATGGCTGAGTTCGACACCTCCAATAAAAAAATCGTTATTTCTAAGTTTAAGGGTGTTCCCTTTTCTGTCGTTGTATTCAAAATTCACTTGGTTTAAGCCATAATACCGTCGGCCATAGGGGTCTTCGCCCCCCCAAAGACGACTGTGGAACCACTCTATGCTTTCATCGCTAGTAAAGAATGAAAAAGGATACTTGCCCTTTGTGATAAGGTAAGAGCGTAATGAAATGCCAAATTCGTGATGCTCTGAAATAGGAATGTTAAGGTTGGCCCTAAACTCTTTAATCACGGCATCAATAACAATATTCATATAATCAGCAGGGGTGGTTTCTTGGTCTATAAAATTAAAACTTCTATTGTACCAAGTCACTTGGCTCAATTGTTTTCTAATTTCAGGGTGTTTAGGGAAATAGGCTTCAACAAAAGGGTGAAAGGTGTTACCGCTAGAATAATTAAAGGAAACTTGTGTTTTTTGAGGTGGAGCTATTTTAAAATTTTGATCAACCCTGGAGCTAAAAAGGCCAAAATGGTGTATTGCTAAAATATTAGGCTTTATAATGCCATTCTTTAAGTATAGGCTATCGGATTTTTGTGCCAGTAATACGGTATGGCAACAACAAAAAAGAAACCAAATTAAATTTTTTAGCATACGTAAAACACTTAAATTTTTGATGGAATGGTTTCGTTATTATTAACAAGTTTTAGAGTAACCTTGTACAAGTTCTGTTTTTCCATTTTACTTTTTAGCCAGGCGTAAAAACTCATTACAAAAATATCTTCTTTTTGTGTGCTAATCCATTCGAATGAAGATTCTACCTTATCCTTAAACGTTTCTGTGGTTATAAGCTCTGGATGTTTATAATAATACTCCACCAATTTTACATAGGTTATGGCACGCTCTTGATTAATGCTTCTAAGGTATTTAAAATGGCTTCTTTTAAAGCTCAACAGTCTTGATTCTACCAAATTTATATGGTTTAATTCAATATGTAATAAAATTTCAATCAAACTTTTCTTTATAACCCATTCCTTGCCTGCTTTTTCTGTATACCAAGCATCAGAATGATAGAACTTTGAAAATAGATAATGTGCTTTTTTATGTTCTCCTTTTTGGAAATAATACATTACAAGACTTAAATAGATGTCCAAGACAGATTCTGTGTCTTGAAATTTTTGATTAATAAAAGGCTCTAAGATTGTAATGGCTTTATTTTGATGATTGGTAAAGTTGTAGTTTAAACTTAATAATAAATTATATTTTAGCTTAAAGGTATTATAATATTTACTTCTATACTGAAGCATAAGTTCATGCATTTGATACAAATAAGCTTCGGAATCAATAAATTTTTTATTTCTAAATAAAGTATTGGCAATATGATATACTATTTGAATGTGGTAATAAGGTTGCTTTTCTTTGTCTTTATAGGATAATATTTTGTTGTAAGTTTCAATCAAAAAAGATTCTATTTTTAAATAATCATTGGTGGCAAATGCAGAAACAGACACAATGCTGATCAATTGGTATAAAGTCTTAAATGATAAGTGGCCAATAATGTCAATATTGTATTCGCTCAAAGTATTGTCTAAGATGGTTTGCAAATCACTAGTGTCTTCCTGTGCTAACTTTAGCTTTATTTTTGAATAAACGATATTCAATTGGTCTTCTAGTAAATGGTTTTCCCTATTTGAATTAAATTTTTTGATGACTTCATCAAATTTAATCTTTGGAAATGCATAAGCGTATTGGATTTGGGTATGGTAAATTTCGTTAAGGAGAGGGTACAAATGATGTTCTTTTGAAATGGTTTCTGCCTTATGCAAAATTTTAAATGCGACTTTATATTGCTTTTGTTGTAAGTAGTTTCGTGAGGCCAAAATGTATTTTATGACCTCCATTTGTATGGAGTTTTCATCCTCTAAACTTGAATTGGCTGAAAAGTTAATAATAGACTGGAACAAGCGCTTTCTAAGGGCATGGTAAGCGTCTTTTTTTTGATCGCCATATAGCTTTAAACAAATTTCTTCTGAGTTCAAACTGTTTTCATTTAGCAGTTTGAATAATTGTATGTTTTTGGCATCCCGTCGTTTGTTCTTTTTTTCTAAGTATGATGTAAAACGTTGTGCGTCATCTTTAGAAAAAGTGGAAATTATAGTTTTTAAATCATACATTTTAATCGTCAGTTATTGCAGTAATAATATAATAAATATATTAAGAATAGTTATAATATTGTAAATTAAGTCGTCAGTTTTTTTTAAAATCTGTATTTAAAAACTTTAGAATACTTAACAAATTTGTATTAAAGTTAATAAGTAAAAGAGAAGAACTTAAACAATTATATCATGGATTTTAGAGCAACAAACATTTCTACTTTCACTCAGGTAGTTTTGGATAAATACATTTACTATGTATTAATCAATAGGTATTATAAAAAATCATTAAATAATAAAAAAATATTGTCCTTTAAGAGTTTTAATACTTATTATGATAATACAAGGGATTTATAAAGCTAAACCTGATTCTATTTAAATAGAACTTCTTAAAACCATGAAACCTATAATAATAGGTTACTAAACAATATGATAAAATGCTTTTAAATGTTCCTAACATAGAATAGCCATAATGATACTAAGAAAATTAAATATAGCTTTTTTGGTAACTACAGGTGTTTCAGTTGTGGTGTTTGTGTACCTGGTATTTTTGGGCTATGATGAAATAAAGACACTCAAGGATGTCATTAAAATCATTGCATCTATTGTATTCCCAATACCCATGTTGTTTTTTGTTCGGTTTATCTTAATTCAACACTTTTTGCCTCAAAATACAGATGATTATAAACTTAAAAACCAAAAACCTGCTACCATATTATTGCTATTAACTATTATAACTGGAATAGGAATAATGCAACTAATAGAGTTTTTAACACATCAAAACCTTGAAAACAATTTGATTTTTGCACATCTCATCAACTCTACTGCTGTGAGCTCTTATGTGTTAAATTTTATCTTATATAATAATTTGAAGGCCAATGGTATATTGAGCGGCGTGCTATTATCACTTGCGATTCATGTATTCTTTTTGTCTTCATAATACAAAAGCGGAATTATCAAAATTTTAAATTATGCAACAAGTACTTCAAAACACAGAAAAAAACAACGCTTCAAAACGGGAACTGTTGTTTACCTTTCAAGCCATTATTGTAACAGGCCTACTATTGTTTACAACTATTGCTTTCTTTTTTTACAATGATCTCTCCATTATTAAAGGCATTAAGGTGGTATTTGCCCCATTTCTGTCTGTAGTGCCATTATTGTTTATTCTTTCTATTTTGAGAGATTTACAGAAAGGATTTACCGAAGGTAATTATAGCAAAAATGAGATAGTAAGATTCTGTATCATTGCCTTAGCAGTTACCGTAGGATTTACTGGCATAACCTATCTAATGTCCAAAATAGGAGCATTGGAAATTTTGCTTGCAGCCATAATGGCTATTTTAAGTACCGTATTCTTTTTAAGAAGTAAGGTTAAGGATATTCTGGGTATGAGTATAATTACTGGTATTGCTGAAGGCATTATTATTTATATGATTTTTTTGTTTTAAAGTACCAATGACTCACTCAAACCTGTAAGCTATAAATATGAGAACACAAGAAAGAATAGGGGTGGGCTTATTAATTACCCTGGCTGTTTTTTCGGCTATAGGTGTTTTTTTAATTGATCCAATAGCGCAAGACCCATTATATCATAACTTTAGTGATGCTGTTGAAATGTTTAATGTTGCTAATTTTTGGAATGTTGTTTCAAATATTCCATTTGCTATAGTTGGTATTTTGGGTCTAATTAATGTTAATAAAATTTTGGGATACAAAATCCAATATTGTTTTCTTTTCATTGGAATTATTCTTGTTTCAATTGGTTCGGGTTATTACCATTTAAGCCCAACTAATTCATCTTTGGTATGGGATAGATTACCTATGACAATAGTTTTCATGTCGTTGGTATCTATTATCTTGAGTGAATTCATTAACCCTAAACTCGGTAATAGGCTTTTAATGCCTTTAGTTTTTGTTGGAATGCTATCTGTTGTTTATTGGGTGGTTTTTAATGATTTAAGACCGTATGTTTTAGTGCAGTTTTATCCAATGTTTGCATTGCCTATTATTCTGTTAAGTTTTAAATCTAGTTTTACTATGAACTATGGCTATTGGACGCTAATAGTGGCATATATAATTGCTAAACTAAGTGAGAATTATGATGAAGAAATTTTTGCCACATTATCTTTCATAAGTGGGCATTCCATTAAGCACATTATATCTGCAATTGGTTTGGCAGTATTGGTTTTTACCTATATAGAGCGTCGTGAAATAATTTTAAACACCGTTTAATCTTAAGAGGCAATGATGAAGGAGTTGCCCTTTTTCTAGTAATAGTATTATTGGCATTTTACATGGAATCCAAAACAGATAATTAAAGGGTGAAAGTTAAGTAATAGAATTAAAACCGTATTATAAATGAATTCAAAAATTCAAAATGATATTAAGGAACTTGTTGAACAACAGGTCATATCAAAAGAAAGTGCTTCAAAAATGGAAGCTTATTATCAATCCAAAAAAGTAGATGTCCCCAATAGGATGTTTACCGTTTTTGGAGTTCTAGGTGGTTTACTAATAGGATTGGGAATTATATTGATTTTAGCACATAATTGGGATGATTTTTCAAAATCAATCAAAACCTCTTTGGCTTTTTTGCCCTTAGTATTAGGACAGGTATTTGTTGGTATTTCAATTTTTAAGAATAAAAACAATGTTTGGAAAGAGTCTACCGGTACGCTTTTGTTTTTTGTGGTCGGCTCATGTATATCTCTTATAAGTCAAATTTATAATATACCGGGAAACTTTAGCGATTTCATTTTGACATGGATATTACTGTGTTTTCCATTAATTTATTTTTTAAGGTCACATAGTTTAGCAATATTACACATCATTTTTATGACATTTTATGCGGCAGATTTTGGATATTCTTATCTAAGCAACGGAAAGACTCCATGGTATTATTTATTGCTTTTGGGTTTGGTGTTCCCTCATTATTGGCAACTTTTAAAATATAAATCGGCTGCAAACATTACTTCTATTTTTAATTGGTTATTTCCTTTAAGTCTTAATATAGTTCTAGGAACCTTTGTACATAAGACAAGTGAATTAGGTGTGTTAATGTATGTGGTGCTATATGGCATTTTTTATAGCATTGGAAAAATGCCATTATTTAGTAATTTAAAATTAAGAGGTAATGCCTATTTGGTTTTAGGCTCATTGGGAACCATTTATATGCTATTGTTAACCAGTTTTGACTTGATGTGGGAAACCTTAAAAAAAATAGAATTAGTTTATTCTTCACAGGAATTTTATATCACACTATTTTTATTGCTGATTGCCATAGGGGTATTGATATATGGCATAGCTAAACAATGGATTTCTAAAATTGATTTGACCCATTACACTTTTCTAATATTTACTATCGTATTTTTTGCTGGTTTTAATAACAAATATATTCCCTTAATAATAATAAACCTGTTGATTTTGGCCATTGGTATTTTGACTATAAAAAAAGGAGCAGACACATTTCATTTTGGGATATCAAACTATGGTTTATTGATCATAGCTGTTTTAATAGTTTGCAGGTTTTTTGATACAGACATGTCCTTTGTAATTCGCGGAATATTGTTTTTAGGATTTGGTCTGGGCTTCTTTTTAACCAACTATTTTATGCTTAAAAGACAAAAGGAAGGAAAAATGAATTTAAAAAAATAGAAAAATGAAAACAATACATATTTTTATACTGTTTATAGTTGTTGCCATAGCACAAATTTTCGTGCCTATTAATATGATTTTTGGTAAAGAAGATATTCTTGCTAAGGGTCAATTATATAAGTTTAAAACAAGGCCTATAGATCCAGCAGACCCATTTAGAGGTAGATATATTGCCTTAGATTTTGAAGTTGGGTTGTATGTAACTAAAGATTCAACCTGGCAGAGAGGTGAGGATCTTTACATTTACCTTGAAACAGACAGTTTAGGATATGCTAAAGTGTCAAAGATTAGTCGAGTACTATTACCAAATGAAAAGAAGAATTTTGTGAATGCTAAGGCAAGATGGTACAATAAACAAAGTAAGGAATTAAATATTCAATATCCGTTTAATAGATATTATATGGAGGAAACCAAAGCTTATGATGCTGAGGTAGCGGTGAGAAATGCTCATCAAGATTCCTTAATTGATACCTATGCATTAGTTTATGTAAAAGTAGGTGAGGCGGTTTTGGATGATGTTATTGTTAATAATATTTCTATTAAAGATTATGTAAAAAAGATGGGTGTTAAGTGAGGTGAAAAACTATTTTCTTAAAGAAATTATAAAATTATATGGTGTGGTTTCTGTGTGGGAGGTTAACATTGAGAATTTTGTTCTAGCAATATTTAATACAATAATGTGTTTTAGAGTTAAGAATATTAAAGCGATGGGCTTATTTCATGGAGTATTTATTATCCTCTAGCCTATAGGGATCCATTTGTAGAAATGTTTTTAAAAATGTTATGAGTACTAATTTGTATATTAGTATGATTATAATCTGCCAATGGCGTACTGGGTTTCAACCATATTACTAATTATATCTATTTATATAACTGTTAGTATAGCATTGTATTATTTGCAGGATTATATGCTGTTTAAACCTGAAAAGCTATCCAAAGATTTTGAGTTTTATTATGATAATCAGAACACTAAAGAATATAACCTTGAAACCAGGGATGGTGCAGTTATCAATGGTCTTCTGTTTATGCCCAAAGGAGATTCTAGGGGAGTGGTTTTATATCTTAAAGGGAACTCAAAAAGTATAAAGGGCTGGGGGAAGTTTGCTGTAGATTTTACCAGACATAATTATAATGTTTTAATGGTAGATTATCGGGGTTTTGGTAAGAGTACCGGAAAGCGTTCGCAAAAAGCTATTAAAAGGGATTTACAGGAAGTGTATAATAAAATTAAGGAACGAATCTCAGAAGACAGGATTATCCTTTACGGCAGGTCTTTAGGGTCTGGATTTGCTGCAAAATTGGCCTCGTTGAACAATCCTAAAATGCTTATTTTGGATGCTCCCTATTATAGCTTGACCAAAGTTACTGCTCGATACGCCCCATTTATGCCCTTATCGGTATTACTTAAATATCCATTACCAACATATAAGTGGTTAAAATATGTAAGATGTCCAATTCACATAATACATGGAACAAACGATAAACTTATTCCGTATAAAACCAGTATAAAACTATCTAAGGTAAACCCAAAACGAACAAAACTTCACACTATAATAGGGGGTGGACATAAAAATTTAAATAATTTTGAATCTTATCATAAAATGATTCATGATATCTTAAATTCAAAGCCTCAAAATATTGATTTATCAACAACTAGTATTCATGTTAAACACAGCTCCAAACCTAATAAAACATAAGCTTAAGAAGATATTTTTTATTTTTATAAGTCTTTATGTTATGATTTTAACATTACTATACGTTTTCCAAGAAAGGCTATTGTTTCTGCCTACAGCACTAGAACAGGACTTTGAGTACCAATTCACATATAATTTCGAAGAATTATTTTTAAAGACTAATGATGGAGCTATACTAAATGCTATTCATTTTAAAGTTGAAAACCCAAAGGGCGTTATCCTGTATTTTCATGGAAATGCTGATAATCTGTCCAGATGGGGCGCCATTGTAGAGCCTTTTGTTGAAAGGAGGTATGATGTGCTAATTATGGATTACAGAGCTTATGGTAAAAGTATCGGAAAACTAAGTGAAGCATCTTTTTACAATGATGCCAAATTATTTTATAATTACCTAAAACAAGGTTATAATGAACAAGTTATTACACTTTATGGACGCTCCTTAGGGACAGCAATGGCAACATATTTAGCTTCAAAAAACAAACCGAAACAACTTATTTTAGAAACACCTTATTATAGTATGACAGATGTTGCGCAACTCAAATTTCCTATTTTTCCAGTAAAGCAGCTATTAAACTATAAATTTCCAAGCTTTGAGTTTATTCCAAATGTGAATTGTCCAATAACTATTTTTCACGGCACTCAAGATGAGGTTGTTCCGTTTTCCTCTGCAAAAAAATTAGTTACGATTAGCCCAAAACTGCAAACAACTTTTATTGTGATAGAGGAAGGAAATCATAATAATCTAATGGAATATAGGGCTTACCAATCAGAGATAGATAACCTATTTCCTTAATCAATTTCTTTTTACAAGACCTTTAATTCTTAAAGAAATTATAAAATTAGAAAGTAAGCTGTTAAACATTTCTAAATTAGTTTTACATATTAAAAAAATTGCGTCTCTTTGTACCGTAGTTAGATTTATAAATCATATAGCACATAATTTCTTTTCATAAGATTAGTTATTAGTGAATAAATTTAGTTTAGTTGGTTAGTTAGTTTAAAAGCCCAGTAATTTTATTACTGGGCTTTTGTATTTTATAAGAAAATATCTTAAAAACTATGGGATAGTATAGATTTACGCTCCCTGTAAATTTTAATGATCAATTCCCCAAACAGTGTGTTGGCCCAGGCAAACCAAGACCTGTTAAAATCTTCGGGGTTGTCCTTATTAAAGGCTTCGTGCATAAATCCAGTACCAGCATGGGTGTTTTTAAGCATTGTTAAACACTTGATGATTTCTTGATCATTGTCGCTGGTCATGGCCCTTAAAATAATACCCATGGGCCATATTTTGTTTTTCCCGGTATGCGGACTCGCCTGGCCTTCGGCAGCTTTACCCTTTAAATAATAGGGGTTGTGGTCGCTTAGCAGAAAGCGTCTGGTGTTTTGGTATATGGAATCTGTAGTCTTATGAGCTCCCAAATAGGCTAATGACATTAACGAGGGTACGTTGGCATCGTCCATAAAAACTTTGTTGCCAAAGCCATCCACTTCATAAGCGTAAATGTTACCAAAATCCAAATGATTGGAAATGGCATATTGCTTAATGGCTTCGTCTACTTCATTGGCAAAACGTGAACATTCATCAGCAAAAGCAGAATTGTTCAAGACGTTTTTATTAATAGCAGCCAATTGCTTTAATGAAATAACAGCAAATATATTGGAAGGGATTAAAAACGGAAACAAGGTAGCATCATCCGAAGGCCGGAACATAGAAGCTATTAGCCCCACGGGTTTTAAAGGTCTTCCTGTACCTGCAAATGTTGGGGCATCAATCATGGACGTCGTTTGCCTAATAAAGGTATATGGCGATTCACCATGTTTTCTTTGTTCTGTACGTAATGTTTTTACAACAAGTTGCATGGCTTGATTCCAATCTTCATCAAAAATTGAGGGGTCTTGGGTACGTTGGTAATACTCATTGGCTAACCTAATGGTATAACAAAGGGAATCTATTTCCCATTTTCTTTCGTGTACTCCGGGTATGGGTGTTGGTTTGTCACTTTCCCATTCCGATTTTTTACTTAAGTCCTTATAAAAGGCATTAGCATAAGGATCCTTAAGAATGCATTTGGTTTGTCGGTTAACCAACCCTTTAATAAGGTTTTTTAATTTATCATCCTTTTTGATCAAAGGCATGTAGGGCCACACTTGGGCGGTAGAATCCCTTAACCACATGGCATCAATATCACCTGTGATGATAAAAGTGTCTGGCTTACCATTTATAATTTCATAATCAACTGTAGTGTCCAGTGTATTGGGATAACAGTTTTCGAATAGCCAAGCCAGTTCCTCATCTTTTATACTGGCTTTTACTTCAGCGATTAAATCTTCAACGGCCCGACTTGTAAAGGTGCGTTGGTTTGGATTTGGCCTATTCGATGTGTATGTTTTTTGATCTATTAGTGTCTTTGCCGCTAAGGAAGCAGGTAATACAGTTAAGCCTCCAACCGCAATACTGTTTTGTATTAAAAATTTTCGTCTGTTCATGAGTTTAGTTTCTATAAAAATAGGATTTTATTATCAAGCTTAAGGTTAAAACCAAAAAACTTCACAGCAAATATTTAGTTTATTCTAGTTTTTATAAAAGTCAAAAGTATTGTGTCTTTTTCACCTCTTAACAAATACATTGAAGAGTGATAATGACGGACAACAGGTTTAAAAAACCGAATAAAAATCCATGAGGATTTACATAAGTAAGCGAAAACAAGCAATTACTTATAGCCAATATTGTGCGCGGACATTTTTATTTTAACATTGAACATTATTAATCGCAGTCAAAAAACCAATCTCTTCCAAACCCTTCAATTGCTTCTCCACCATTAACAGGGTTAACCGAAATTGCAATGCATGCATTTGTATTGCTCTGCCTAATGGTTAATAGTCTTTCATATTCATTACAAGATATTTCAATCCTAGTACTTGAAGTGTCTTCACAAGAAGATAATAAATTAACAAATCTGCAGTCTTCACAGCAATACCCAAATAATGTTGCACAACCGTCATCATCTTTTTTACAGCTTGTCAAAAAAGGAAATATTAAAAACAGATATATTATTTTACACATATTTATTAAAATTATGCAGCCTTATTTTAGGACGGGTCAATTTAGTTTTGTACTAAATTACGCATTATTTTTTATGTGATATTACCACACTTTTTTTAAATATTTTCTTCAATTAAATTAATAATATCATCCTTATTAAATGATGATTTGGCGTATATAATAGTTCCACTTTTGTCGATAATCAAAAATGCTGGTGCATAATTTATTCCATATTCAGTAGCAATTGATTTTCCGTTGTATAGAGAGGGATATTTCATCTTTTTTTCAGTTACATAATTTATAAGATTTTCTCTATCATTTTCTTTTATAATTTCAATACCATACATCTTGAATGACTTATCAGAAAATTTGCTATATATATCATTAAGATCAGGAATAGCCCTAACACACCATCCACAATTTTCAAACCAAAATTCTAGAAGAATTACATTCCCTTTCAGTTTAGAAGGATTAATTAGGTTTGTGTCTTTTAAATTAGGTAATTCCCAATCATCAATTTTTTTACCAACAAAAGTGATTAATTTATTACTCATTAAACTGTCATAATATTCAACTTTATCATGTCTTGCATAATCTAATGGAAGGTTTAAGCCTTTCCAAATACCTTTTTCTGGTTTGTATTCAAAGTCTATATTTTCAAGAGTATTGCTAACGGTTCCATCGGGTTGGTTTTGAGTGGTTATTATTTTTGGAATAAAGTTAGATTTATCTATTATAAGAGAGAATTGCGTGTCATAAAGTGAGAATTTTTCATCGACATCTATTTGTTTTTTTACACTCAAATCCATCCAGTCTATATATCCTTTTTTTATTATAAAATTGAATACATAATGCTTTTGATTTAAAATTAATGAATCTGGATTTCTTATAATAAGTATGTCATCATCATTGATTAGTTTAGGCAGGATTTCTTTTAAAGAGTATAAGGTTGCGGTTAAATGATTATGAACATTGGTATTTTTGTCAATCAATATAATCTTCTTTTCGTTATCTGATTTTATAGTTTCGTTTCCATTAAAAATTACATCAAAATGTTTATTTTGAATATGGTATTTCAATCCGTTAGTGTTATCATTATTAGTAAAATCAAAAAACAAATTTTCGGTACTTGAAAATAACAGTTTTCCTTTGACTCTTACTTCAGATTTAGAATTATACCTAACAGTCTTAATATTTTCAATAGCAGAAATGGTTTCATTTAAAATTTCCTTGTCAGGTTTTTGACAAGAGATAATTAATAAAAGATTGATTAATACTAGTGAAATAATTCCGTTCATTTTTTTGTCATTTCTCATATATGTGGTATCAGCTCGTGAATATGATGTGTGATGCGTATCGAGCATATGCGCTGTTAAAGCAATTTTATTTAATATCTTCAAAATATTCATTAAAATCAATTTGAAGTAACCTTTGTATGCTTTCAAAATTTTCATCTAGTGTGTAAACTCCAAATGCTAATTGACTTTGGTAATCAAAAATAGTTTTATTTAAAATTTTAGTAAACTCACTTTCCATTTTACTCAAATTTGGCTGCTGTTTACTTTTGTTTACTTGACTTCCATTATATGCTATAAAATACACAAAATTATTGTTGGGGTATTTTTTCCATAATCTATTCCAGTCAGGACTTTTTTCATTAATAAAACATAAGTAGGGGTTAACATTTAAGCTATGGTAAATCATATTTCCAAGCCCCATGCCTCCAAAACGCATTGCATTGATTTCTATCGGAATTAGATTTTGATTATGTTTAAATTCAGAATGAAGAGCAATGTTTTTCAATTCTAATTTGTCACTTAATTTATTAAAGAATGCTATAGCGTCAGAATATATTTTCTCAAAAATTGATTTATTAGTATAATATATCATGTGTAAATATTCAATATGCTTAGGTAGGGGGTGGTAATAGATATTTACTATATGTGGGTTACCTTTTGAATCATAGAACATGTCCACTGCATATTCTTCACCTTCAATAAAATCTTCTATAATAAATTCACTTTGAGATAAGACAGTTTTTGAAAGAATTGATGAGTTTTTGCTAATTTCCTTTTTTATTTCATTACACGTTTGTTTTAAGTCACTATTTTTATCAATGATTTTTACTGCTGTACCAAAACATCCTTTTACTGGTTTTAAAACTTTTTTTTCTGATATTTTTAATTGAACTATTTCGTCAAAATTTATATGTCTATACTTTAATGAGGGGTAATCCTCTTGTAATAATTTGCGAAATAAATGCTTGTGTTTCATAGACTGTATTGCACTTTTTTTGATCTCGTCACTAAGGTTTTTCAAAATGCTTTCTAGAGTAGCTTCTGAGGTTACACAGACTTTGATTGATTTGGAAATATCTCTAAATCTATCAATAAAACTGTTTTCTTGAACTAATTCCATAGCTTCTGTATTAGGAAGCGTTTCAAGAGTTCCAGATTCTGCACTTTCGGGATAAACTAAAAATAATTTATTTTTCATTTTTTTCACATAATGATTAAAATTATGTAGCCTTTATTCAGGACGGGTCAAAATGACGCACAACAATTGGTTAAACGCTATTGTGTTTATCTACATTATGTTTATTCCTTCAAATGTAAATAAAATCTTGCTTTAAATACTCTAATTTAATAAGGAGAAAAAAATTGGTTTAACAAATTTGTGGTTATAGTTTGTTCTTTAATTGTATCAACCTGAAAATAAAAAGGATTCTCCGTGAAGTGAATCCTTTCAATTTGTTTAAGATGCCGAAACTTACTTAGGCTGTATTAAGTATGATTGGCGTTATTATAAAACCTCAACAAAAAAGCCATTGTCGTTTTAACAACCTTCGCTACCTTCTTGCCGGTCAGTCCTTAATGGTCTTATCCCATTTTTTATTGCTCAATCCAGACTGCACTTTTAGCATATTCAATGCTATGGGCGAGTTCACCTAAAGTGTATTAAAATTTTTGTCTGTTCATGAGTTTAGTTTCTATAAAAATAGGATTTTATTATCAAGCTTAAGGTTAAAGCCAAAAAACTTCATGGCAAATACTTTAGAATCTATAAAATTTAAAAGTAGTACAATATTCTTGGAGATTTGGATAGATTAGGCTTGTTAAGTTGGGTTTTTTGGGCAGTACCACTTTTATTTACTGAAGCTATTTTAAAGTATAGGAAAACATTTAAATAATTGATAGTAAGTTTTTTAAATTGAATTTTCTTATCTTGATGAAATATTAACCAAAAACCAATTTTAAATGAAAACTCTATTTAATTTTAATATAATGTTATTGCTAACAGGTTTAGTTTTTATAAATAGTGCTTGTAAGGAAACGCCTAAAGAAGAAATAGAACAAGTTAAAACTGTTGAAGTTGTAAATGAAATTTCTGACACCGATTTTAAGGCTCTATGGGAGAAGATTGATCTTATGTGGGAAAAAAGAGCGCCAGAGCTCATAAATAATGTTTATGCCGATAATTTTACTAGAATAAGTCCAGGAGGCAAAAGTACGAGTGGAGCTGAGCTTGTTAGTGAATTCAATGCTATAAATGGAGCTTATCCAGATATGATATTAAATTTGGATGATTATTATATAAGCGGCAATATAGTTGTTGTAAATTGGTCTGCTGATGGAACATTTTCAGGTGAATTAATTGGTGTGAAAGGAAACGAAAAACCATTTAAAGCTATATCGGGTATTACAGTACTCACGATTGAAGATGGTAAAGTTGTTAAAGATGATTCTTCCTGGAATGCTTTGGAAATATTTTTACAAACAGGATATAAAATAACTTCTCAGGAAGAATAAATAATGAATAAAAAAAAAGGAAGGAATCTTAAGATTCCTTCCTTTTTTTTGAATTGGATTTTTCTTTCTTAAATTACTATTCCGATGCGCTACCAGGTACAATAATTAATTCTCCTTCCTCTATAAAGAAATCAGTATAAAATGGATCTTCCCCTTCATTACCTGTAGTTCCTGAATGAACATAGGCATTGGTTTTAGCCCATCCGGATGCGCCTTTAAAACGACCGGTACCTCCAATAAATGTTATTTCGTCATTAAAATGTACTTGATAATCAGGGTTATCTCCTGTATATAGCCATATCTGGCCTGACTCAATTATACAATGTAATTCGTCTCCGTTAGCTGCTACAAATTTACCCGTTTCTATAAACCAATAGTTCACTGGAAAAATAACTTCTGGAGTAGGAGCAGAACAAAATCTCATAAAGATTTCCTGTAACTGGCCAAGATGTGTCGCTTCTCCATTTCCCTTCATTATCATGGTTTCACTAGAAGAACCAGGGTCACATGCTTGGGAACCTGGAGCCTCTGCACGCCACACAGTAAAGGTAGCTTTAAAAGGTAAACTTTTTTGAATGCTGGATTTTGAGGTTAGGTTGTCTTTTTCAAGTGAGTTTTGTTCTGAATGGAAATCTTCAATGTTACAGGCTGTGAAAAGAAAAAAACTTAATAGAGTTAAACAAAATAGTTTTATAGTTTTCATAATTACATAGTTTTACTTGTTATACAATACACTTTATACCTATAAAGATGGTTAAATAATGTACATGACATTAAGTAACTATGTTGCAAAAACATTAATTTTTTTTGAAAATTATGTTGTCTTGTTAAGCCATGTTGTTAATAGGAAGGTTGTTTAGGGTTAGGGCAGTTTCAATTGAGGATTATTTGTTAGAAACAGTGCTGTAAGGTAAGTTCATTTTTTTCATTAATGCCATAAACCGTTGATTGGAATGTAAAATATGAGAGGGGTACATATAGGGAATATCTCCCAGGGGTCTTCCTTTGTTGAAAGCATCCTCCAGTATATTTATGCCTTCATTAATGTCTCCTAAAAGAAATAAGCTTTTAGCTTTAAAATTAGGTTCTGAAATCTTGGAGATACACCATCTCATTAAACCATCTGTGCCAGATACTTCATATATGCTGTCTAAAGCTTGATTGGTTATATCACTTTTTATAATTGTTCTCAACTTCTTTATATTTTCTATAGCTAATGAATCATTTTTGAGCATATAATGTGACCAAAACTGATATAGTGAAGGTCTTATACTTTCCTTATTTAAATCTTCTGCAATTTTTGACTCAGCTATAGCCTTATGAAAACTTCCATTATTTAAATAAAGCTTTGCGCTTACTTCTCTAACTATGAATGACAAAGGGTCAAGCTCAATAGCTTTGTTTATGTGGGATCTTGCTTCTTCATGTTTCCCTAAATAACTAAGATATTCAGAGAAGCGATGGTGTAGTGTAGAATATTTTGTTCCAATTTCAAAAGCCTTTTTAAATGCTATATTTGCTTTTTCATAATTCCAATCAATATAAAAGTATA
The DNA here is from genome assembly GCF_019931125.1 of Aestuariivivens sp. NBU2969. Lineage (NCBI taxonomy): Bacteria > Pseudomonadati > Bacteroidota > Flavobacteriia > Flavobacteriales > Flavobacteriaceae > Aestuariivivens > Aestuariivivens sp. NBU2969. The sequence goes on along the minus strand of NZ_JAIOUU010000002.1, from coordinate 13,719 downwards.
GTGTAGCTAGTACTGTATGGGCCTCTACTAAATTGGGGTCTATTTCCAAGGCTTTTAGTGCAAAATATTCGGCTTTTTCTCTATTTTCTTTAATCTCTTCACGACTTGATGATTTCCATATTTTTAGGAAATAGGTGTCGCCTAAGCCAGCATAAGCAAGCGCATAATTAGGGTCTTCTTTTACGGCTTTATTAAAATAATCAATGGCTGTTAAATAGTCTTTGCCCAATCGTTTTCCCCAATAAAATCTACCCAGTTGGTATAATTTATAGGCTTCAATGTTTTCAGTTAGATTTCTTTTAATCTTTAAAGTTTGTTGTTCTGAAAGAGTTGTATTTAGGTCTGAAGCTATTTGTAGGGCAATTTCACTTTGAATTTTAAAAATATCAGATAATTCTCTGTCAAAACTTTTAATCCAGACATGGTCATCACTAGTGGCATCAATAAGCTGAACTGTAATTCTGGCTTTATTCTCATGCTTTTGGATACTGCCTTCCAGAATATAGGAAACACCTAATTCTGAGGCAATTTTGGGAATTGTTTTTGTTGTGTTGTGTTTATAAATCTCGGATGATGTACGAGAAATAACTTTTAATTCTTCTAAGGTAGCTAACCTGTTTAAAAGACCTTCTACCAGTCCATCAGCAAAAAATTGATTGTCCTCATCACCACTAATATTCTTGAAAGGTAAGACCGCAATAGATTTTTCAGTTGAAGCTAAAACTTCAGTACTGGAATAGTAGTTAAACAATATATAGCCTACAAAAATTAGAACAAATAATAAACCAAAAGTTTTAAAAACCCTCCTGCTTTCACTTTTATAACTAAAACGGTTTTTCTTCTTTATTTCTTGTTTAAAGGCTTCCTCGTTTTTATGTTTTTTAGTTTCACTTGCAGGATACCCATAATGCTCGTGAAAACATTTATGAAAATAGGAGGGGCTTCCAAAACCAACTTTGTAGGCAACCTCAGAGATGGTAAAAGATTCCTCTTGGAGCAGTTTATGAGCCTCATTAAGCCTAATCTCTCTAATATATTGACTTATGGATTGTGATTTTAGTGTCTTTAATTTTCGGTGTAGATGCGACCGACTTAGACCTGCTGATTTTGATAAATCTTCAACGCCAAATTGTTCATTTTGAAGATTATCTAGAACGATCGATTTTAGTTTGGATATTAATTTATCATCCTGAATCATTCTTTGTTAACGGTATTAAGCCTAATAATTGAAATAAGGTAAACTGTCTTAAAATTAAGACATTAAGAGAAGAATTCCAATACTATTCGATACAACTTGATATATTGATGATTAACTGTTTCTTAAAAAGCTTTAGTTTATATCATAGTTAAAAGAAAACTATATCGTCTAATATTTTTAATAGAATAAATGATAATAAAAAAAGGGAATCTCATTTGATTCCCTTTTTAAGATTTCTTTAAAGGAGCTCTTAAACAACTCCAACAAACAAGCCTTCATCTGTTTTTTCAAGTTTGACAAGACTATTTTTAGTAAGTTCTTTAATACATTTATCCCATTTTTTATTTGATAAACCCGATTGTAGTTTTAAATCTGACAGAGGTAATCTTTCAGTTTTTCTCAAGGTTTCAAAAATGGTTTTGGCATCATCACTTAAAGCCACAGTTTTCTTTTCTGGCCGCATTTGCGGAAAGAACAGCACCTCCTGTATGGATTGGTTGTTGGTCAAGAACATAATCAATCGGTCCATACCAATACCCATCCCCGAAGTAGGGGGCATACCGTATTCTAGGGCACGTAAAAAATCGTAATCGATAGTCGCTGTAGCTTCCTCATCACCTTTTTTGGCCAATTCCAATTGGTGCTCAAAACGTTCGCGTTGGTCTATAGGGTCGTTAAGCTCAGAGTAAGCATTGGCTATTTCCTTACCACAAACCATCAACTCAAAACGCTCGGTCAGTTCAGGATTGTCTCGGTGCTCCTTACACAATGGGCTCATTTCTTTCGGGTAGTCGGTAATAAAGGTGGGCTGAATGTAGTTGCCCTCACATTTTTCACCAAAAATTTCGTCTATCAGCTTACCCTTACCCATAGTCTCGTCTACTTCAACACCCATAGCTTTGGCAGCTTCTCGTATTTCGGATTCACTTTTACCTGTAATATCAAACCCAGTAAATTCTTTAATCGAGTCGGCCATGGTTACCCTGGCATAAGGGGCCTTAAAATCGATATCATGCTTACCAAACGTTGCTTTGGTGGTACCGTTAACTGCTATGGCACAATGCTCCAGCAAACGTTCACAGAAATCCATCATCCAGTTATAATCCTTGTAGGCCACGTAAATTTCCATGGCTGTAAACTCTGGATTGTGGGTGCGGTCCATACCCTCGTTACGGAAGTTTTTAGAGAATTCGTAAACACCATCAAAACCACCAACGATTAAGCGCTTTAAGTATAGCTCGTTTGCAATTCGCATATAAAGTGGCACATCTAAAGCATTATGGTGGGTTACAAACGGACGCGCCGCAGCACCACCGGCAATGGGCTGTAATACCGGGGTTTCTACTTCAAAATAACCAGCATCGTTAAAAAATTGACGCATGGCATTGAACAATTTGGTGCGTTTTACGAAAACATCCTTAACGTGTGGGTTAACTACCAAATCGGCATAACGCTGACGGTAACGTAACTCGGGATCGTCAAATTTATCGTGAATATTGCCTTCGGCATCCAATTTTGGTAAAGGCAACGGTTTTAAGGCTTTACTTAATAAGGTAAAGTCTTTTACCATAACCGTTTTTTCGCCAACTTTAGTAGTGAAAAGTTCGCCTTCAATACCTATAAAATCACCTATGTCCAGTAATTTTTTATAAACAGTATTGTATTTTGTCTTATCGTCTCCAGAACATATTTCGTCCCTGTTAAAATACAGTTGGATACGGCCTTCGGCATCTTGTAACTCTGCAAAACTAGCATTGCCCTGGATGCGCCTAGACATTAAGCGACCAGCGATAACCACCTGTTCGCCCTGCTTAAAATTGGTCTTTATTGATTTTGAAGTATTCTTAACTGGGTATAAATTGGCAGGATAAGGGTTAATGCCCAATTCGCGTAATTTTGCTAATTTCTCTCGTCTTACAAGTTCTTGCTCTGATAATTGCATGCTATTGTGATTTTAAAAACCGGTCCTTAATGACCAGGTGCAAAATTACATTATTTACACACAATAGCACACAACATTTTTAATAAGCTTGTACATAAAAAACTTATATACAAGCTATGGTAGATAACAATTAGCTTTTGGGAGCTTCTTTTGTTTCAGGTTTCAGTACTTCTCCCTTAATCCTTAATACTTTGTTAGGTTGAGAAGCATTTGTGGTTAACATAACTGTTTTGGTGAATTTACCAATCCTGTTTGTGGCATATTTTACCTGAATTTCACCTTTTTCACCTGGTAGAATGACATTTTTGCTATAGGTAGGTACGGTACAACCACATGATCCTTTTGCTTTAGAGATTACTATTGGCGCGTCTCCTGTATTGGTAAATTTAAATACACGCAAGCCATCAGAATTATAGGCAATGGTGCCATAGTCTATTTCTTCGTTTTCAAAAGTAAAAACACCAACTTTTTTAGATTTGTCTTCTTCTTGGGCAAAGCTAAACGCTGAAACAAATAAGAATAAAACAAGTAATAAATTTGTTGATTTTTGATTTAATGAGTAAGTCATGATTATTTAAATTTTAAAAATTCTTGATGTAACAAACTTGCACATATCTTTTATTAAAAACTAAAAAATCAGGATTGAAAAAGGTACTAGTACCTAATTATACGCTTATTAACTAGTTGTTAAATAATGATTTAGCTTCATTTCTATTTTGAATATTTAACTTTCTATAAATGTTGTTTATATGGGTTTTTACGGTGCTAAGGCTAACAAAAAGGATGTCGGCTATTTCTTTATTGGATTTATCTTCAAGTAATAAATTGAGAATATTCTGTTCTTGCCGCGTTAATTGTTCTTTACCATTGGAAGACATCCGTTTCTTGAATTTTTTGAAGGACAGGAATAATATAATGTTAACCGATATAGATGCAATGAACAAGAAGAATAAAATATAGGTCCAATTAACAGCATTATTTTCAGACTCCCTATTAAGTATAAATTCATCAGAATTAAGTTCGTTTCGGTATTGTTGGGTATAAGTTGCATCAGGATAGGTAGCCGTTAATCTTTTAAGCAAACCTTCGTAATAGGGATTAGTCTTTAAATCTTCCAAATAATATTGGTGCATACTATTCCTTCTGTCTGATAAATAGGTGTAAATGTATAGCTCCGCCAAGGGTTCGTTTAAGCTTTGGCCAAAATCCTGTAATTTTTTAAACCATTTTTTGTTGTTCAATGCTCTGTTAGCTTCACTTCTAAATGTACTGTAAGCATATTTCATTTCATCTTTAAGGGAGTCGATTTTGATGAGTGATAGGGCCTTATTATTTTTTGATTTTACATCGCAAAACATTTGATAGTCAAAAGAAAAAGGGAACTGTAAGGTGTCTGTATTTTTTGCTATAAATAGTATTTCGTTACTTTCGTCGCAATGGCCATTAAAATGTGGCAGTTCTAGATTGTACTTTTCACAATTGTGAACATGTATTCTGTAAATTCTATAATTATCTTCTAATACGCTTCCTGTAAATTCGAAATGACCGATAGAGTCTGCCTTCACCATGTCAATAATCTGCTCTTCATAAATACCAGACAAGTGCCTATAATCATCTATGATGGAGAGGTACACATTGTCGTGCCACTTCGTTTTATCTATTTCACCCGAAAATTTATATTGTGCTTGAGCAAAAACCGATATTAGGAATAATAAAATAAAACAGTTGCGTATGTTCATATTACGAAACTACCTATTTTCTTTGAATGAAACACCAATGACTAAAAATTTAATACCTAGTGTAATAATTGAGTGTAACAAACCTAAAACTATTACGTCCAATAGGTGTCATCAATTAAAAATCGGAATACATGAGTTTTTGGAGAGTTTTATTGTCTATAATTTGTCCGCCCTTAGCTGTTTTAGATAAGGGCTGTGGTTCTATTTTTATAGTATTCTTGTTATGGTTATGTGGATGGGTTCCTGGGGTAATAGCGGCGCTTGTTATTCTTAATAACCCTAACCGTTAGATATGATTTAGCCAGTATCCATTTGTAATGCAATGCTTTTCGTTTGTCTTATATGAATTTTAAAATGAAAAATTCCCGTACTTTTGCAGCCTATGAACAAGCTAATAGAACTACAGGATTTAGGGCATAAGGACTACAAGGAAACTTGGGATTACCAAGAACTATTGTTTAAGGGTATTGTTGACATCAAGGCTAAAAACAGGAGGGAGGAAACACATTTGCAAACCAATAATTATTTCTTGTTTGTAGAGCACCCACATGTGTATACATTGGGAAAAAGTGGTGATTTGTCTAACTTGCTTTTAAACGAAAAGCAAATTGCCGATAAAGGTGCTACATTTTATAAAATTAACCGTGGTGGCGATATTACTTATCATGGTCCTGGACAAATTGTTGGTTATCCTATTTTAGATCTTGAAAATTTCTTTACCGATATTCATAAGTATCTTCGCTTTCTGGAAGAAATGATTATTCTAACTCTTGCAGAATATGGTATTGAAGCCACACGAAGTAAAGGTGAAACGGGGGTTTGGTTGGACGTAGGAACACCCTTTGCCCGAAAAATTTGTGCTATGGGTGTGCGCGCCAGTAGGTGGGTTTCTATGCATGGCTTTGCGTTTAATGTCAATGCCGATTTAGGGTATTTCGATAATATTATTCCTTGTGGGATTAGGGGTAAGGCAGTGACATCATTGAATGTTGAGCTAGGAGTCAAAGAAGTTGCCATGGATGAGGTTAAGAAAAAAATGTTAAACCATTTCGCTATGCTTTTTCAGGCTGAATTTGTAGAAAAAGTGTAAACGGATGTTATTCCCTGTATAAAAAGTAATTATTAACCAATTCTATATACTTCTCTTTGGCGGCCTTAGGACTTACATTTTGAACCTGAAACAAGGCGTTTGTCTTAAAGGCATTGATAATAGGTTTTTTGCTACTGGGTTTGCCATAATCGTTTGTGGCTCTTTTGTAATAGGCATAGAGTTTTAATAGCGTATCAGCAGGAAACGGATCGGTATGATTGTTAACCCGGTTAACGGCTTCTTGGAAGGCTGTATCTAAATCAGTTTTACCCATTGGTTTCTGCAATAATGCTTTCGCCACCTTTTACTTTTTGGTTGAGTTGAACCTTAATTTTTGCGTCTAAAGGCAAAAAAACATCTACCCTTGAACCAAATTTTATAAATCCAGAATCTTCTCCTTGAACTACTTTATCGTTTTGTTTGGCATAATTAACAATACGCTTGGCCAGTGCCCCTGCAATTTGACGATACAGTACCTTACCATAATTTTCATTTTCAACAACAATGGTTGTGCGTTCATTTTCCTCGCTAGCTTTAGGGTGCCATGCCACTAAGTATTTTCCTGGATGGTATTTACTAAAAATAACATTGCCACTTATAGGATAACGAGTCACATGGACGTTGATAGGAGACATAAATACACTTACCTGTAAGCGTTGGTCCATAAAATATTCTTTCTCGAAAACCTCTTCAATAACTACTACCTTTCCGTCAACAGGTGATACTACAGTATCATTGTTAACCAAAGTATTGCGTTTGGGGTTTCTAAAAAACTGAAGGATAATAATTAAAAACACAAACAATAAAAGCATGATAGTTGTTCGCAACCAAGCTATGCCTATGAAAAAATCGGTAAGCAAGAACAGTGCTAAAACTAGAATAAACGTTACCGTTATAATTTTATGTCCTTCTTTATGAAACATATTTAAGCATTCTTAAGAATAAATATATAATTGGAGCAGCAAAAATAATGCTATCCAATCGATCTAACAATCCACCATGCCCCGGCATAATTACACCACTATCCTTAACTTGGGCTTGCCTTTTAAATTTAGATTCTATTAAATCCCCTAGCGTTCCAAATACACTAATAATAATAGCCATTATTAGCCAGTTAGTGAAATTTAAAGTTTCGGTAAAGGTAGCGATAAAATAGCTTGCTATACATGAAAAAAATAACCCCCCTAAAAACCCTTCTACAGTTTTCTTGGGCGATATTTTTTCAAAAAGTTTTTGCCTTCCAAAGTTTTTGCCAACTAAATAAGCAAACGAGTCGTTTACCCAAACCAATATAAACGCTCCTAATAAAATGTTTGGGTTATATGTAGGGTAATAATTGGTAATTAAAACCAAAAAAACAAATCCGCTAGAGAGATAAAAGGTTGTTAAAATAAAACGTTTGGAATGAAACAAGGGGATGACCTTTTCTGAAAACAAATCCTTAATTAAAAACAACTGCACAAAAATGGTTATAACCATTAAAATTTGGGTAGCTTCGTCGAGTCCGCCATTAGATTGTAGGACCTCTTGCCAATAACCAAAAATACCATAAAGTATAATAAAAATGATATATGGAATGTTGCTTTTAAGCTGAATAAGCTTTTTAAACTCCACAAGACAAATCAGACCAAAAACTAAAAAGAGAATAAGAAGTGCATGTTCAGAATATAAACATAATATAAGTAGAGTCGCATAGAGTAAGCCAGATAAGCCTCGAATAAAAAATTCCTTCATGCTACAGGTCTTCTAGAAGTAATAAGTATAAATTTTTTGCACTACTGCCATAGCTTAAGAAATCTTTTTCATCGACAGATTTAAAATGTTTAATAGTTGTAATATTGGTGGGTATTTTTTGTCTGCTTTTTGATTTTATAACTCGAAGTCCTTCTCCTATGCTTTCAACAATTTGACTGGTTGTAGCAAAGACAATAAAATTAAAAGGTAACTCACGTAATTTTTTTTCAAAAATCTGTTTGGAAGAAATAAGCAAAGAACCGTCATTGGCAATGAGGTTTTCACATGTCGTTAAGAAAAATGTAGCATCACTTATTTTTCGGGTAGATTGTAAGCTGGAGCCTTTAAACTTACTTTCAAGTTGGTCATCTAAAACTAACACATTTTTATTTTCCCATTGATTTTCAACTAATATGTTTTGTAAGTTTTGAAAGATTTCATCTAAGTTTTCACAGTAAAGGAATTTACCGCCATTAGCTTTAAAGTTTATGGTAAACCTTTCGTCTATTGGCAGCTTGATTTCAGGCATGTACTTGCCTCTTTCGTTTGATTTTATTAGTTCTTCATCCTTATTTTCAGATTTAAAACCAAAAATTTTTCTAAAAAGACTCATTAAGATTATGCTATTAACTCAATTACATCTGGGTTTATCAAATATAAAAAATCTTAAACTAACCATGAGGGTAATTTAAGATTTTTACTATTTACTTAACAAAATAATAGGAATAATCTATTTTTCTGTTGTTTCTTGTTCTTCTTTTGTTATTTGTTCTTCTTCTTTTTCAAAAGTACGTTTGCCAAATATTTTTTCCAAATTGTCTTTAAATATTACTTCTTTTTCTAAAAGTACTTCAGCCAATTCGGTAAGTTTGTCTTTGTTTTCCTCCAAGATTTTGATGGCACGTTGGTACTGTTCTTCAATAATACTGGAAATTTCTTTATCTATGAGTTCAGCTGTTTCTTCACTATAAGGTTTGGTAAATCCATATTCGCTTTGTCCTGAAGAATCGTAATAAGTTAAATTACCAATCTTATCGCTTAGTCCATAAATGGTAACCATGGCTCTTGCTTGCTTGGTTACTTTTTCCAAATCACTTAATGCGCCAGTAGAGATTTTATCAAAAATAACCTTTTCGGCAGCACGACCACCCAATGCAGCACACATTTCATCCAGCATTTGCTCTGGTCTAACAATTAAGCGCTCCTCTGGTAAATACCATGCTGCTCCTAATGAACGTCCTCTAGGAACAATTGTTACTTTAACCAATGGTGCGGCATGTTCCAACATCCAACTCACGGTAGCGTGACCTGCTTCATGGTAGGCAACAGCTTTTTTCTCGCTAGGAGTAATAATTTTATTTTTCTTTTCAAGACCACCTATTATTCGGTCTACCGCATCTAAAAAGTCTTGTTTGTCTACCACTTTTTTGCCATTTCTAGCAGCAATCAAAGCAGCTTCATTGCATACGTTGGCTATATCGGCACCTGAGAATCCTGGAGTTTGTTTAGCCAAAAAATCGGTATCTAAATCCTTGGATTTTTTTAGTGGTCTAAGATGCACTTCAAAAATTTCTTTACGTTCACGCAAATCGGGAAGATCTACAAAAATTTGTCGGTCAAAACGTCCGGCACGCATTAAGGCCTTGTCTAAAATATCAGCCCTGTTAGTAGCTGCTAATACGATAACATTGGCATTGGTACCAAAGCCATCCATTTCTGTAAGTAACTGGTTTAATGTGTTTTCACGTTCATCGTTGCTTCCAGACATAGCATTTTTCCCTCTTGCCCGACCAATGGCATCAATTTCATCTATAAAAATTATAGAAGGCGATTTTTCTTTGGCCTGCTTGAATAGGTCACGAACCCGTGATGCGCCAACACCAACAAACATTTCTACAAAATCGGATCCCGAAAGTGAAAAGAAAGGTACTTTAGCTTCTCCGGCAACAGCTCTTGCCAATAGGGTCTTTCCTGTTCCTGGAGGGCCAACCAATAAAGCGCCTTTTGGGATTTTCCCACCTAAAGTGGTATATTTTTCAGGATATTTGAGGAAATCCACTATTTCTTGTACTTCTTCCTTTGCACCCTCTAAGCCAGCAACATCCTTAAAGGTAGTTTTTACATCGGTATTTTGGTCGAATAGTTTGGCTTTAGATTTACCTATATTGAAAATCTGTCCGCCAGCACCACCACCAGCACCACCAGACATGCGGCGCATAATGAATATCCATACGCCTATTAACAATATGAATGGAAGTAAGCTAATTAAAAAGTCACCCAAATGATTTTCGTCTGTTTCTAAGGAATAGATATCGTATTTTCCTATTGTCTTTAAATCGTTTTCGAAGTTTTGTAAATCTCCAATTTCAAATTTATAGTTTGGTAATTTAGTGGACGAAGGAATAAACGTTTGTGGCTTTGATCTTTTGTGAATTTCTTTATCCTGTGCCTCATCTGTAAGATAGACATTGGCAATACGCCTGTTTATTACAACAACTCTTTCAACGTCATTATCTTCGGCATATTTAAAAAATTCAGAAGTTGTTATGTTTTTGGAACTTTCAAAACTGTTTCCACCCAATAGTTGAAATCCTAGGAAAACCATTATAATAACAGCATAAATCCAATATGGACTGAATTTTGGTTTTTTCTCTTTTATGTTTTTTTTGTCGTTTGCCATGTTTTAGTAACTCGTTTCTATAACTGTTGTTTTTGCATCTCCCCAAAGGCTTTCTATATCGTAATATTCTCTAATATGCTTTTGGAAAACATGTACAACAACATTAACATAATCTATGAGCACCCATTCGGCATTGTCCAAACCTTCTGTATGCCAAGGATTATCCTTTAGTTCTTTACTAACCTTTTTTTGTATTGAATTTACAATAGCGGTAACCTGCGTGTTTGAAGTTCCTTCACAAATTATAAAATAATCACAAACCGTGTTTTCAATATCCCTTAAATCTAAAATACTTATTTCTTTACCCTTAACATCTTCAATCCCACTAATTATAACCGATATTAACTGGTCTGTACTTATTTTTTCTTTCGCCATTAATTTTATTTACTTTGTGCAAAGTTATTATTTTTTTAGTTCTTTATACTTTAAAATAATCATAAGATTTTAAAGTCAAAATACAACTCTATTAATGCGTATAATCAAACTTAATGCCATCGATTCCACAAATTCATTTTTAAAGGAAATGATCTATAATGAAGTAGTAGAAGATTATACAGTTGTTATTGCACAACACCAAACAAGAGGTCGTGGACAAATGGGTACGACATGGCAATCAGAAACTGGTAAAAACCTTATGTTTAGCTTATTTAAGGACTTGAGTGTGCATGTGGTTGAGTTTCCTTTTTACATAAGCATGGCAGTTTCCTTGGCTATTTTGAAAGCGTTACAGCAATTCAACATTCCAGATGTACGCATTAAATGGCCAAACGACATTTTGTCAGCAAACAAGAAAATATGCGGCATATTAATAGAAAATGTCATAAAAGACAGGTTGAATTCTACCATTATTGGGATAGGGGTAAACGTAAACCAAACAGAGTTTGAGAACTTACCACAGGCATCTTCTTTAAAAAGTATAACAGGAGTACATTATGATTTGGATGAAGTTTTGCATTACATAATGAAACAGACCAAATACTATTCCCAACTTTTACAAGATGGTGAATACAATACTGTTAAAAATGAATATGAAGCATATTTATTTAGAAAGGATAAGCCTTCAACATTTAAAGATGCTAATGGCAATTTGTTCTCCGGGTTTATAAAAGGGGTTACCAAATATGGAAAGCTTATGGTGACCCAAGAAGACCAGATTGTTAAAAAATATGACCTAAAAGAAATTACCTTGATGCATTAGGCTTAATGAAATGGTAAATTAAGTTTAGTGAAGTGTTCTTTTAAGACACAAAATTAAATTGCATTGGGAATATTGGTTGCCAGTGTTTCAATAAATTTGGTGATGGGACCTTTAATCATCATAGCCATCATAGGGTTGAAATCCCCACTAAACTTTAATTGAACCTCACTATTTGATCCATCTATTGCGTTTATTTCACCTACTAAAGAAAAGTCTATTTTCCCTCCAGCGGCACCTAAAACAATTTTATTTGGAGGGATTGCCTCTTTCTTTTTTAAGACAATTTCTGGCATGCCCTTTAAAGCAAACACAAACTTATCTTCTTCAAGAATCTCAAATTTGCTAATATTTTCAGGCATTAAAGCTTCGAAGTTTTTTACATCAGTTAAAAAGTTAAAGATGTCTTGTGCCGATTTAGCAACGCTTATATTTGGGGATTCTAAATTCATGATGTATTTTATTATAGGTTCTTTAGCTGTCAAATTAAAGGGGTTTCATACCCCTTAACTAAAATGTAGTTTAATTTGGGTGCCATTCACTAGGATTGGAATTCCAATCTAATAAAGTTTTAAGTTCTTTTTCAGAAATATAATTGGTGTAAACAGCTTGTTCCAGCAAACTTTCATAATTACCCAAAGTTTGGAGTTTTACGTTGGCTTTTTCAAAATTTTTGGTAGCGACATCAAAACCATAAGTAAAAATAGCAATCATGCCTTTTACGCTTATCCCAGCATCTCTTAATGCATTTACCGCATTTAAACTACTTTTTCCTGTACTAATTAAATCTTCTACCACTACTACATTTTGCCCTTTTTCTATAAATCCTTCAATTTGGTTTTTACGTCCATGGCCCTTAGCATCGGGTCTAACATATATAAATGGAAGTCCCAGGTATTCTGCTACCAACATACCAATGCCAATGGCACCCGTGGCTACACCAGCAATAGCGTCGGGTTTGCCATATTGCTTTTCAATTTGTTTTCCCATAGCTTCCCTTATATAGTTTCTTATAGGAGGAAACGATAAAATAATACGATTGTCACAATAAATTGGAGATTTCCATCCTGAAGCCCAAGTAAAAGGGGCTTTTGGGCTTAGTTTTATAGCATTTACCTGCAATAAAACCTCAGCAGTTTTTCTGGCGGTATGTTTATTAAAAATCATAGTCGCAAAATTAAACATAAATTTAATTTAATGCTGTTATAGACATTCGATTTAAAATATTTTTTTAACAATTTAAAAATTGTGCTTAAAAATGATATTTTTACCAAAACCTAACCGAAGACATTTATAATGTATCAAGTTTTTGTTGGAGATAAACCTATTGTTTTAACAGATAAAGTTGAATTGGAAAACGGATTTAGAAACTATTTGTTAAACACGGTAAACATAGGTAAAGTAATAAAAGAGCTTAATAAAACCGATTTAAAGGAAGTTCGTCTAATCCATAATAACAAGGAAAAACTACTTAAAAAGTTTTTGAAAAAATTACCTAATGTAATTGCTGGGGGTGGTAAGGTCTATAATGATAATGGCGAAATTTTATTCATTTACCGGAACGAAAAATGGGATTTGCCTAAAGGTAAAATTGAGGGGAGTGAATCCATTGAAAGAACTGCATTAAGAGAAGTTGCTGAAGAAACAGGTGTAGCTGGTCTTGAGATTGTTAAGCCGTTAGATACGACTTACCATATTTTTAAAAGAAATGGTAGGCATAAAATTAAAGTTACTTATTGGTTTCAAATGAAGACCAGTTTCGCTGGCGATTTGGTAGCTCAGGAAAATGAGGGTATAACTAAAGTCGAATGGTTGAACAACGGGCAAATTAATAAAGCACTAGAAAACTCTTATGCTAATATTAAATTATTGGTTTAGGGAATTGTTGCATAACATAGAAAACTGTAAACAAACTATTTATAATATTCACTTTATTTGTGTGTCCAATCGAGTTAACCTTATCATTTATCTAATTAATCATACTCGCTATTTTTTAACTAAAAAAACAGAAAAATTAGTTTTTTACACAGAAGAAATTTATAAAAAAATGTTGAGTTATTAAGTTACGTTCTGTTTTATTTGATTCCAATATATAGGTTTTTTATTAATCATTCTCATAATGGAATTGTGCCAAATATTTT
>NZ_JAIOUU010000029.1:0-20881 GCF_019931125.1 Aestuariivivens sp. NBU2969 | reverse complement strand
TGAAGAGTCCCATAATTCGTATTTTTTTATCACAAATCTAAAATACGGGATTCTCAGGCTACTTTAAAATTAAAACTTTTGGACGCTAGTGATTAAAAGGTTAAAAAAATAAGATATGAACAGAATCGCTATTTTAATGCTGTTAGCAGTTGGGTTCGCAGCATGTACAAAACAATTAAAACCAAAGTTTAATTCAGAGCAAGTATTAAAAGAGTTATCTCCTAGTTCTGAAGGCAAAACAGAAGTGGTTAAAAATTTTCCTAACAACTTTCCGCAGGTGTTAATTGAACGTGGTGAACCAACAGTTTATAACCGGAAAAACTCAAATAATTTTGAATACATAGGAATGCCTGTAGGTGGTATTGCAGCCGGACAGCTATATTTAGGTGGCGATGGACAATTATGGTTCTGGGATATATTTAGTCTAAACCATAACCCTGGACAGTTTAAAGGAGAGGAAGCATACGAATTTCCTTATAAGCGAAGCAACCCTTTTGAAAAAGGTGCACGAATGATTGAACAGGGATTTTCCGTAACAGTAAAAATGGACGGTAATACAACGACAAAAGCTTTAAATCGTGATGGATTTCAGGATATTGAATTTATTGGACAATACCCTATTGGCATGGTTAACTATAAAGATAATGCAATGCCAGTTGAGGTTAAAATGAAAGCATATTCGCCTTTTATTCCTTTAGATTTAGATAATTCTATATTGCCTGCAACCATTTTCGATTTTGAAATTATTAATACAACCAATAAAGAAATTGAGGTTGATTTAAATGCATGGATGGAAAATGCCGTACTAATAGGAGCACGTAAAAATAATTCAGGACTAAAAGGAAATCTGATCAATAATTTACAAGAAACAGGTTTAAACGGTAAGCGTTTATCCTGTTCTGTTGAAAATGCCGATGCCAATACTAAAAACAAATTGGATTTTGGTTCCATGTCTTTAACTTTATTTAGTGAAAAAGGTTTAGTATCGGCAAATTCCAAGAGCATCCAAACTCAGGAACTTATTAATCCAAACAAGTTAGTTGGCAAATTATTGACTACAACTAAACTAAGACCAAAACAATCCTATAAAACTACTGCTGTACTAACCTGGCATTATCCTAAGACTTATGCTGCGCAAAATAAATGGAAAAATGCTCCAGAAAATAATGGTCATCCTGGTGCAGATACCACACGGTATTATGCTAAATTATTTAAGGATGCCAATGAAGTATCAGACTACATACTGAGTAATTATGAAAAACTTTCTGGTTTCACAAAGAAATGGCATCAAACATGGTATAATTCTACTTTACCATATTGGTTTCTGGATAGAACCTTCCTAAACACATCAATACTAGCGAGTAGTACCATTAGTTTAGTTGGTAATAAATTGTACTATGGTACGGAAGGTGGAAATCAGGGACCGGGAACTTGCACGCATGTTTATGGATACACACAGGCACCGGGGCGTTTGTTTCCTGAATTGGAACAAAGCATCAGAGAACAAGTTGATTATGTTACCACAAGCAAAGGAGGAGCTTTAAAAAACAATGGGGTAGTAAAATTTCGTTGGTTCAATATGGGGATGGCTGTTGATGGTCAGTCTGGTATCATCATGAAATCGTATCAATTGCATCAAATGTCAGCTGATAGTTCCTTCCTAAAAAGGAATTACGAATCCATAAAAAAGATAATGAATGGATTAATCGATAACAATGATGTCGACCATGATGGTATATTAACCGAAGCGCAGCATAATACGCTTGATGCCGATTGGTATGGAAAAGTAACTTGGTTGAGTTTATACTACACTACAGCCTTACGTGCAATGTCAGAAATGGCAACAGAAGTTGGTGATATAGAATATGCTTCTTTTTGTCTTACAACAGCTAATAAAGGACGTAAGTACATTGAAGAGCAATTGTTTAACGGAGAGTATTTTATTCATGAAGCAGATTCTTCACATCCAAATTCGCCGGGCACTTATACCGGTTTAGAATATAGTCAATTACTTGGTCAAAGCTGGGCGTACCAGGTGGGATTAGGCGAGGTTTTGGATTACGATAAGACAAAAACTGCCTTAGAATCGATGTGGCGATATAATTTCACCACAGATGTTGATACCTTTCGGAAGGTTCATCCAACTGGTCGATGGTATGCAATGCCCGGAGAGGGTGGTTTGATTGCGTGTACATGGCCTCGTGGTGGTTCAGAGGTTTTGGAAAAGGGTGAGCCTCGATTTGCAGCATACAACAACGAATGCCAAAACGGTTACGAATATGCGGCAACATCATTAATGATGCGTCATGGAATGCCATATCATGCATTAGCGCATATTTGGTATATGGACCAAAACCGCTATCATGGTTCAAAGCGAAATCCATATTGTGAAATTGAATGGGGCTTACACTATGCTCGTTCTATGGCAAGTTATGGGCATTTTATAGCTGTAAGTGGTTTTGAATATCATGGCCCTAAAGGATATATGGCTTTTTCTCCGCAAATAACACCTCATAATTTTAAAAGTGCTTTTACTTCTGCCGAGGGATGGGGTACATTTGAGCAAAAACAATACACCAACAAACAGACGAACCTAATCAAGGTAGCTTCGGGTGAACTTAAGTTAAAAACCTTGACTTTGGAATTAAATCAAAATGTGGGCAGTAGTGCGGTGGAAGCTTATATAAATAATACTAAGATTGATTGTCTCATTGAACATGAAGCCACTAAAGTGATTATTCAGTTTACTGATAAAATTTCAATTGCTGCAGATGAAGAACTGTCAATTCTAATAGAATATAAATAACATTGTTTTGTTATAAGTTAATATGCCTTCTGGTTAATTATTTTGTTTCATTTTGATTAACCGGAGGATGTATTTTCATACCTATTAAAAACAATTCTTAACTAGCACAGAATTGCCAACCATATCTGTAAGCAAATTGGCAAAGCTCCACGAGCCAACACTCAATCCAAAGCTTTGCCACCCTTGTTTTTATTGATGTCTAATTTATGAAATTATCTGCTGACCTCTAAAAGTTTATATTCCTTTAGCTTTGCATTTTCGATTCACTTTCACCGATTTTTTATTAAACTTACTTCCGTTTAAGACAGTTTGAAAATAGATTTTCCAGTATAAAAAACATCATATCTTCAAATGCATTGTTTTGCTGCAATCTAAATCTAAGGCAATATTTATTGCCAATACATCTTAAATCTCCTGCCCTTGTGGTTATCAAAATAAAATAAAATTTAATTTTTTTTCACTTTCAATGGGGTATTTTTTTTTTTAATCTCTCTATATAAATATAGAGTTAATGAGATATTTAGATATAGATGAAGTATAAAGATTATTCTGAACAGGATTTTATTATAGACGACTATTTTCAAAACTGGGTCTTGAAGCCAGATAATATGTCTAATAAATTTTGGAGTAATTTGATATCTAACCACCCAGAAAAGAAAGTAACTATAGAGAGAGCGGCTTATTTTGTTAGAGTTTTATCTAAAGATAATGAAACATTAAAAGAAGAAGAATTCGATGATTTATGGTTAGATATTATTAGTAATAGAAGTAGAAGTGTTTCTACCACTAGTATCCGGAGAGTTAAAAATGGAATTTCTTATAGACGTACAAAAATAATTGGATTAGTGGCAACCCTGGTTATTGGAGTATTGATTTCAAGATTTATTCTTATTGGAGATAAGTTTAATGAAAGTGTACATGATAAAGATCAAATAACACTTGAATTAGCAGATGGAACCGTAAAATATATAGATATAAGGTCATCTGAAACTGTTTTGAAATTATCAGAAAATCAAATTATTAAGAAAGAGCGTAATGTTTTAAGATATGATTCTAACACTTTATTGTCACCTTCTAATGTGTCGTATAATTTATTAAATGTTCCTTTTGGTAAAAAAATGCAATTAATTTTATCAGATGGGACACATATTTTTTTGAATTCTGGTTCTAAACTTAGGTACCCTATTAAATTTCTCGAAGGGAAACCTAGAAATGTTTTTTTAGATGGAGAAGCTTTTTTTGTTGTAAAGGAGGATAAAGAAAGGCTGTTTAATGTTGTAACTGACCAAATGAATACACAGGTGTATGGGACAAAATTTAATGTTTCTAGCTATAATGAAGATGGGGTAACTTCTACAGTTTTGGTTGAGGGTAGTGTAGGGGTTTATGAAGCTAATAATCCCAAAGAGCAAAAGCTAGTAAAAATTGTTCCTGGACAACGGGCAGTTTTGAACAACAATATTATTGAAGTAGAAAATGTGCCTATAAAAAAATATGTTTCATGGACTGAAGATAAGCTTTACTTTATGGATGATAGTTTTAATACTATCTTGAAGAAGTTAGAAAGGCATTTTAACGTAGAGATTAATAATGAATATTATAACTTAAACAATATACATTTTACTGGAACTTTTATTGATGAGTCCTTAGAGGAAATTCTAAAGGTTTGCAGTACTCATACAGATTTTAAGTATATAATTGAAGATGACAAAGTAACTATTACTGAAAATAAATATTAACCACCCTCCATAAGGGGGCTCTAAATTATATTATATGAAAACATGATTATCTAAAAAAGTCGGAACGTGCGGCTACACGCCCGACTCAAAAAAGTTGATTTTAACTAAAGTATTATAATTAACCAAAATCGAACAAAAGTATGAAAAAACCATTAAATGAGGTTGTTTCCTATAGTAATAAGTATTCAAGTTTAAATCTTAAAATGAAATTTTCAATTCTATTTTTTATAATAACACTTATTAGAGTTCAAGCGGACTCAGGATATGCCCAGAACACAAAAATCAGTTTAAATGCTGATAATATTACTGTATTGGAGGTAATAGATCGTATTGAATCCAATACCGAATTTAAATTTTTTTACAGTAATGAAGAATTGGAATTAGATAGAAAAATTTCTATTCATGTAAAAAATAAAAACATTAAAGAAGTAATTAACTTAATGTTTGGAAAAGGTAAAGTATCATTTAAAATTATAGATCGACATATAGTTATATCTAAGATAAATAAAAATAGCTTAGATGAAATTAGAACAGGCTTGTTGTTGAAAAAAGCTGAAAGCACTATACAGCAGATCGAAATAGAGGGAATCGTAACAGATCTTTCGGGAGTGCCTTTGGCCGGAGCCAATATTATAGAAAAGGGCACGTCTAATGGATCCCAAACCGATTTCGATGGCAATTTTAAATTAAGTGTAACTAACACCAATGCAATTCTTGTGATTTCTTATATTGGATTTGCTACACAAGAAATATCTATTGATGGAAAAACCAATTTTGAAATTGTACTTAAAGAAGATACGGCAAAGTTAGATGAAATTGTGGTTACGGCTTTAGGTATTTCGAGAGAAAAGAAAGCTTTAGGTTATGCGGTACAAGAGGTTCAAGGAGAAATTTTTGAAAAAACAAAGGAACTAGATTTAAATAATAGTTTAAATGGTCGGGTGTCAGGTGTTTTTATCAGTCAGGGAAGGTCTAATTTAGGAACTTCAAATGCTAGAGTTGTGATAAGAGGCGAGTCCTCTATTGGAGGAAACAATAATCCTCTATATATTGTAGATGGTTTTCCTGCAAGTTATGTTAACCCTAACGATATAGAATCACTGTCTGTGCTAAAGGGACCAGCTGCTACTGCCTTGTATGGTTCTAGAGCTGCAGCTGGAGTTATTGTTATCACTACAAAAAGTGGAAAAAGATCTGAAGTACTAAGCATTGAAGTAGCAAGTAATGTCACTATATCAAACCCATCGGTTCTTCCAGACTATCAAACTGAATATGGTCAAGGGTTAGGAGGAGTATACAATCCTTCAATAAGCTTGTCTTGGGGGCCTGCTTTTACAGAACCTGCAATACAGCAGTTATGGGGAGGTAATGAATGGAGAGCTTATCCAAATGCCATAAAAGAGGCTTATAACACTGGAGTAACTTTAAACAATAATGT
This sequence comes from Aestuariivivens sp. NBU2969, assembly GCF_019931125.1. Taxonomy (NCBI): domain Bacteria; kingdom Pseudomonadati; phylum Bacteroidota; class Flavobacteriia; order Flavobacteriales; family Flavobacteriaceae; genus Aestuariivivens; species Aestuariivivens sp. NBU2969. The sequence continues at coordinate 14,898 of NZ_JAIOUU010000029.1, read as the reverse complement.
AGCATTAAGTGGAGGTAATGAAAAATCGGACTTTCGTTTGAGTTATACTAATGTTGACCAAACAGGAATGATTCCCAATACTAAATTTAACGAGCATACTATAGATTTGAATACTAGCAGGAATTTTACCGATAAATTTTCGGTCAGGGCTGGTGTAAAATATAGATTGTCAAATACACCAAATAATGGTTCTTTCGACCCTAGGTTTATTCCCCTTAATGTTAATCCAGACGCCTTAAAGAATTATCTCGATGAGAATGGTAATCAAGTACTTTACAGACAACAAGTAGATAACCCTTATTTTACTTTAAACGAAGACCAAAACATAACGAAGAACAAAAATTTATTCTTAAGCCTAGATCTAAATTATAAATTTAATGATTTCTTAAACCTACAAGTTAGATCGGCCGCTGGAATTAATGATGGTAAAAATGAATACAGAGGAGCTTTTGGTCATGCAGGGGTTAATAGACAATTTGGATCATATAGATTTAATAAATATTCTTCTAGTGAGTCTAATACAGATTTCTTATTAACATATAAAAAAGATTTTAATGCATTTTCGGTCAAAACCTCTGTTGGGGCTAACCATTTGCAAACAAATAGGGAAAATATTAGTGTTCAAGTTAATCAGTTACTTACCGAAGGTAGTTACACAGTATCAAACTATAGACAATTACCTATAACTAGAAGTTCTGTGGGACCTAAAAAAATAGTTAACAGTTTATATGCTTATGCTAATTTAGGATATAAAAATTTAGCCTATCTAGACCTAACCATTCGTAACGATTGGTCTTCAAGTTTACCAAAGGCCAATAATAGTTTTTCTTATCCATCAGCTAGTTTAAGCCTTTTAGCACATAATATGCTAGACTTACCTAAGACATTTAATTTTTGGAAAATTAGGGCTAACTATGCCCAGGTTGGTAACGATACCGATCCAGGAAGATTACAAATGTTATATTTCTTCACACAGGGAACTGGAGGTGTTGCTGGTATAGATGAAGAAAATACATTCCCTGAACTTAATCTTAAGCCTGAATTGAGTACAGCTTACGAATTTGGAACGGAGTTTAAGTTTTTCAATAATAGGCTTAATTTAGATTTCACCTATTATAACTCGGTAACAGAAAATCAAATATGGCGTGTGCCTTTATCTGAAGTTTCAGGTTATAATTTTGCTATAAAAAATGTAGGTAAAGTAGAAAGCAAAGGGTTTGAAGTAAGTTTAGGTGCGACATTAATAAAAAGCGATTCGTTTACATGGCGTTCTAACATAAATTGGTCTTCAGATCGATCTGTAGTACAGGAATTAGACCCTAATAACCCAGAATTAGAGTTTACGCAACAAGTGGCTTCCAATACATTTATTATAGATAGAGTCAATCAGAGAAGGGGACAAATTTATAGTAAGACAGCTAGACGATTTGTTTATGACCCACAAATTCATAATTCAAGTTTGCAGCAGTATAATGGAATGATGTATCATGATTCGGCCAAAGATTTACCAAGGGTTGCAGAATTAAGTGTTATTGGTAATGTAAATCCAGATTGGATTGCTGGTTGGGAAAATAACTTTACTTACAAAGGATGGTCACTAGGTGCTTTGGTGACCTCGGTTTATGGTAACAGTTTCTATGCCGGATTTGAAAAAGACTTTGTTGGAGATGGGTTCGATCCAATTACGGCAGGAGACCGTAGTTCAGTATTGCCTGATGGGATATGGGACAGTCCTACGGGAATACGTCCTTTTGCTCCTGGTGATGAAATAACTGCAGACCAGTATTATGGAGATTATCTAACAGATGGAGAAATAAATGATATTTGGGTAAGAGACGGATCATATGTGAAAATTAAAGAAGTCTCTTTAAGTTATTCATTACCTTCTAAATTATTAAGTAATTTATTTATAAAAGAAGCTAGATTCACACTTTTGGGACGAAACTTATATACATTTTCTGATGTAAAATATATTGATCCTGAAATATTTGTAAATAATGGAGGGTTAACCACGGCAGGTATTTCTGTACCTAATACATTACCGTTGGCAAGAACGTGGGCTTTTAATATAAATCTTAGATTTTAATAGAAAAATGATGAAAACAATAATAAAAACGAAAAATACAGTAATGGTCTTTATAAGTATGGGGATATTACTGTTTTCTGGATGTGATAATTGGAGCGAAGATATTAACGTAGATACAAGTAGGCCTATTTTTGATGAAAATATTGATCCAAACTTATTTCTGTTACCAACAATGGACTACCTTTTTTCTAGAACTGGAGGGGGGTTTAGTGAAAATTCATGGGATGTTATGATGCCTACAGTCCAATACAATGCTAAAACTAGAAGTTTAAGCCAGCCACATAGACATAGGTCTTGGCATGACTTTGGAGGTAATGTATGGCAAACAGGATATAGTGTTTTAAATGGGATTAAAAATGTACGTCGTGCTGCATTAGCTACCAACGATACCAGATACGAAGCAGTTGCCGATATATGGGAATCCTATATCATGTACATTATAACGCTAATGTATGGTGATATACCTTATTTTGCGGCGGTAGGAGATGAATTGGTTACTCAAGTTGAATATGATTCACAAGCCGATATTTTTCCTGCTTTAATGGATAAGTTAAAGAATGCTAGTGATTTAATAGGTAATCAAACAGATCCAATAAATTCTAATACAGATGTCATTTTTTTAGGCGATATCCAAAAATGGAGAAAATTTGCCAATGTATTGCGATTTAAAGCAGCAATGCATTTTCATAATTCAGATCCAGTTTTAACAGAGAGTATTATGAAGGAGATTGTAGATAACCCGTCGAAATATCCTATGTTCGAGTCTAATAATGATAATGCTAATTTTCATTTTGATGGATCGCAACGAATTTCACCTTGGTATTTAAACTCTATAGCTAATGAGGACAATTTGCCAATGAGTAATGTGTTTGTTGAGCGTCTTTTAAGTATAGCAGATCCTAGGATTTATCAGTTTGCTAAACCTGTACAAAAAGTTCATTCAGATCCAAACATGTATGTGTTACCTACTAATAAAGGTGTAGATAAATACTTAGGACATTTATCTGGTATTACAACTAGTAACGGTGATGCTGCAACATGGAATGGTGGTGTAGAATATTGTTCTAGGCAAACATCTGATTGGTTTAGGCCTGTCGATGAAAATTTTGTTCCTTTAGATGGCGCAAAAACTACTCCATGGTATATATCTCATTATCCGGAAGTAACATTGTTAAAAGCAGAAGCGGCTCTAAAAGGATGGATTTCTAGTGATCCAAAGGCTTTGTATGAAGAAGGAATTAGAGCTAGTTTAGAAATGTTTCAAGCAACGTTTACTGATGCCCGATACGATAGAGCCTATGCAGAAGATGCTTTAAATGACATAAACGAATATCTTGCTCAGCAACAAGTGAGTTGGACGGGGGGACGAGATCAAATGTTGTTAATTAGTGAGCAAAGATGGATAGCATGTTACCAACTTATAATTGAACCTTATTTTGATCACAGAAGAACTATGTTGCCACCAATAGTTTCATCGAATAATGCTACAGCTTTCGAGGCTACCGGTTCTGGTACTAGATTTCCTGCAAGGGCAGATTATCCAGAAAGTGAACGTCAAAAAAATACAGAGGGAGTCACAAAAGCATTGAGCGAAGGTTTTGATATTGAAATTACAGGAGAAGAAAATAGAACAGAAGCTAGAATGTATATTATAAATAATCCTTTAAGTCCTTCTCTCCAAATGCCAATTTTTCAAGAACCTTTTAATGGGAATGGTGAATATCCTGGAGGTAACAACTTTAAGACATGGTTTGATCAGCATTGGAAAACGATGTTATGGTGGGAAAATTAAATAACAGTTACAGTTTAAAAAAATTAATTAATATTTATGTAATCATGAAAAAAATAAATTATATCTTATATCCAATCATCTCTTTTTTAATGTTAGCTATATTTATAGCTTCCTGTTCTGAAGATGATAAACCTGAACCAATAGAAGAAGTCGTAGATCTTGAAGCACCAAAGTTATTAAAGTCTTTTCCAGCCAGTGGGCAAATAGATACACCTGTAAATACGTCTTTGAACTTGGTGTTTAATGAAAGAGTAAAAAGAAACGCTGGAGATATTGTTGTATATAATGATGCTGATGAGGTTTTATGGACCTTCCCTGTAGGTAATACAGATTTAGTGAAGATAGACAATACACTTGTTTCAATTGAATTGCCTGAAAGCCTACAACTTGAAGAAAGTTATTATGTTATAATTCCAGAAGGAGCTATTACAGATGTAGCAGAAAATGCTTTTAAAGGATTTGTTAATAAAACTGATTGGAGTTTCTCAACACCGGTTCCAATTATAGGGGTAGATAATTCAGCCAAATTAATACTGCATTTACCTTTTGATAATAATTTATCAGACGTTAGTGGAAACCTTCTTCATGCTTTTGAAGGAGAAAACTCTACTGGAGCAATAGAGTTTGTAAATGATTCAGAAAGAGGAGATGTTGTGCATTTTAATGTTGGAGCTTATGCTACATTACCGAAGGATAATTTGTTAAGACCTTTTGGAATGGAAAGTTTTAGTGTTAATTTTTGGATTAGACAAGATGCTCCAACAGGTTCCGATCCTGTAATAATTGGTAATAGTAGTTGGGATAGTGGTGGAAACCCAGGTTGGTTGCTAGCTAGTGATTATGCCACAGGATATACACCAGATAATGATCACACCAATGGTCATGGATGGACAGTAAATTTAGCAACAACTGCACCAGGCTCTGATAGATTAGACTGGGATGCTGGTGATTGTACTGTTCCTGGAACTGAACCTGCTAATTTAGGTGATGGTTCTTGGCATATGGTTACTATTGTTATAGACCAAGAAGTTAAAGAGTTAAGAGTATATGCAGATGGTGTTTTATACAGAGAACCAGAAAAAGCTAATACCTATGATCTTACTAGATTGGCAGATGGGCCACTTTACGATACTGTAAATGATTATCCAGTGAATATATGGGAAGATGGAACAGGAACATATAATAAAACCCATGGCGCATTAGATGGTTTCATGGATGATTTAAAAATTTATGATGGTGTCCTTCTTCAAAGTGATATAACAGAGCTTTATAATAACTAATAGTAGTTATATGTGAAAAATTAGTGCCTTGTTTCTTTAATAGGGCACTAATTTTATTTTCCTTTTATTGGATTTTAAGATTGAAGTGGTTTAAACTTTCATAGTGTAACTATATATTATAAATATTGAATTGTTATTACAAAGCCTCTATTTTATATTTATAGCTGTTATCTAAATTAGATTAATAATAATGTAGAGTTTATAACATATAAAAAGTATAAAGAGATATGTGGTATAAAGTATTAATAGACATTGTGTTTTCATGAATAGGATATGTTTTTTATATCTCACTCGTTTTTTTATATTTATAATAGTGATTGTCTTGTGTGTAGATAGTTGTAAGCCATATTTAACAAAATTCGATACAAATAATTTAAAAATTGCCGTTTTGGCAGATATACATTTTCAAGATGTATATGGTAAATTTAAAGACTTATCTATAGGCGGTATAAAGAACCCGAAAAATGGTAAAATGGTTACTATGCGGACCATGGAATCTCAATTAAAGTCTACGCGCATATTCAATGAAAATTACTTTGCTTTATTAGCAGCTTTAGATGATTTGGTGAAGAAAAATATTAAATTAGTTTTACTTCCAGGGGATTTTTTAGATGATGGACAACCAATCCATGCGAGAGGTTTAAAAAAAATACTAGATGATTATAATCAAAAATATGGAATAGAATTTTTTCTAATTACTGGCAATCATGATATTCTTCAACCTTTTGTTAGTAAAGGTGGAAAAAAGGATTTTTTGGGAAATAAAGGAATGCCACAACCAATCATGAGCCATGATGATATGTATACATCAAATTTAGAAGAAGAACACCCAGTTATTGTTACAGAGGATATAAAAAGTTTAGGTTATATAGGGATTTCCACAATATTTGCCGACTTCGGGTTTTCTCCTAAGAAGGAATATGTTTATTGGGAAACGCCTTTTTCTAATTATAATTATGAAACCTATTCATTTGAAAAGGCGCTAGAGAATGCCTCAATAAGAATTAGAAAGAATTCATCAAAACACTATAAATATGGTTTTCCAGATATTAGTTATCTGGTGGAACCAGTTAGTGGTGTTTGGTTATTAGCCTTAGATGCTAATGTTTATGTTGCTCATAAAAATAGTGAGAATGAAGTTTTTTATCCAGGTGTCGGTATAGGCTATAATAATCTAATAAATAATAAAAATTACCTTATTGATTGGGTAAAAAAAGTAACTCAACAAGCTAAAAAACTGAATAAAAAACTTATAGCATTTAGTCATTATCCAATAGTCGATTTCAACGATGGAGCAATAGAACATATTAAAAACTTAAATATTTCAGATCAAATGCAATTAGAGAGGGCCCCTAAGAATGAAGTGTCTGAAGCATTTGCAGACGCAGGGTTAAAAATTCATTTTGGAGGGCATATGCATATAAATGATACTGGGATTTATAAATCAGCTTTGGGAAATACCATAATAAATATACAAACCCCTTCCTTGGCTGCTTATAAACCTGCTTATAAGTTATTGACCATTAAGACAGATAGTGTTTTTGATATAGAAACGGTAATTATTGATGATGTTCCTAGATATGATGAATTATTTGATTTATATATTGAAGAATACACTTTTGTTAAAGGCAATAAGCCAAAAAGTTTATGGAATAAGGATATTTTATCTACAAAAAGTTATAACGAATTTGCTAATTGGCATCTTAAAGAGTTGGTTAGATTAAGACATCTAACTTCTGAATGGCCTCTAGGGTTTGTTGATTATTTTACCAGCCTTTCGGGAAGTGAATTATTGGTTATGTCTCAAGGTATAGCAGTAGATTCTTTGGATGAAAGATTAATAAAAATAAAACAAAATCCTGAAAAAATAGATTTAGATATACTTAAAGGATTAAAGGAGATGGATCAAGATCTTAAGGATTTTGATAACTGGTCTGGGTTTGATTTTATTTTTGATTTATATAGATACAGAAGTGCAGACCATTTAGCGACTAGAGATATAGAATCTAAAAGAATAGAGCAATATAGGTTTATAATTGATTCTTTTCTTGAGCAAGAACATAAAGTAAAAAAAGTAAGTCAGAAATTAAATCAAATCTTAGAATTGATGCAATTATTTAAAAAATTCATGAATGGTGAGCCTTCAGACCACATAAAGGTTAATTTAAAAACTGGAAAAGTAATTTCAATAAATTAATGTAAATCATGCGAATCATTTTTTCTAAAAGTATATGTATAGTGCTTGTTTTAAGTGCAATTAATTTCTTGTTTTCTCAAGAGAAACAGGCTGTCGACTATGTTAATCCACTAATAGGAACTTCTGCGCAAGGTTTTGCTTCCAATAAAGACGGAGGAGGTACTATGCCATGTGTAGGAACACCATTTGCCATGACCAATTTTGTTGTTCAGACTAGGGAAAATAAAATTAGTGAAATGCCATATGTTTTTGAAGACTCAACAATAGAGGGGTTTATGGCGACACATCAACCTACCGTATGGATGGGTGATTATGGTTATGTTTCTATAATGCCTCAAATTGGAGAGTTAAAACTTTTGCCTAAGGAAAGAGCAATGTCTTTCTCTCATGAAAATGAAATATCTACTCCATATTACTATTCAGTTATAATGGGTAAGAATAATAAGCATATTAAAGGAGAAATTGCAGCTTCGTCACGATGTGGAATGTTTCAATTTACTTTTCCTAAAGCAAATGAAGCACATATAGTGGTACAGGGAATTAATATTTCTGAAAATAAAAAAGCGTTTCAGGGATATTTAAAAATTGATGATGCAAATCAAGAAATTACAGGTTATAATCCAGAACGAATGTCTTCACATTTAGGACCAGAACTTAAAAACTTTAAAGGATATTATATTATACAGTTTGATAAACCTTTTGAGTCTTATGGTACATGGAATTCTTTCCGTACTTCTCCCGATATAAATATAATGGGTAAAGAACAATCTGGTGCACGTATGGGCGGATATATAACTTTTAGTACCAAAGCGGGAGAAAAAGTAAAAGTTAGAATAGCTACATCCTTTATAAGTATAGAACAAGCACGAAAAAACTTAGAAATGGAAATCCCTAATTGGGATTTTGAAGCAGTAAAAAATAATACCCGTAATTTATGGCAAGAAGATTTAAGCAAAATTCAAATTCAAGGTGCTTCAGAGGAGCAAAAAACAATATTTTATACAGCATTGTTTCATACAATGCTATTTCCAAGGGAGTTTTCAGAATATGGACTTTATTATAGTCCTTTTGATGATAAAATACACCAAGGCGTCTCATATAATGATTTTTCTTTATGGGATACCTTTAGAGCATTACATCCCTTATTGCATTTCACACAGCCAGATCGCGTGAATCCTATGATACAATCTTTGTTGCAGATGTATCAAGAGGGCGGATGGCTCCCAAAATGGCCAAACCCAACATATACCAACATAATGATAGGAACACATGCAGATGCTGTAATTGCAGATGCTTATGTGAAAGGCTTTAGGGATTACGATGTGAGTTTGGCTTATGAAGCAGTACGTAAAAACGCCATGCAACCACAAATGGGGGATACAGAGAAGCAATGGGGAGATAGAGACGAAGGTATTTTATATGAGGCACGTGGTGGATTAACTTATTATCATTCCCTAGGCTATGTTGCTGCAGACAGGACAAGAGAGTCAGTAACAAGAACCATAGAATTTGGTATTGATGATTTTTGCATAGCACAAATGGCAAAGGATTTAGGGAAAACCGAAGATTATGAAAGGCTAATTAAATGGAGTAAAAATTATAAAAACCTATATAATCCCGATACAGGTTTTTTAAATGCTAGATTATTTAATGGAGAATGGCATAAAAATTCTCAAGAGGGGTTTACAGAAGGAGGGAGATGGACCTATCTTTTTGGTGCAATGCATGACATTGAAGGTATGATCGAGCTTTATGGCGGAAAGAAAAATTTTGCCGAAAAACTAAATGAAAATTTTAATGAAAATCATTATCGTCATGATAATGAACCAGGGCACCATTATGCCTATTTATTTAACTATTGTGGACAACCATGGAAAACGCAGGAGTTAATTAGGAAGCATACCTCTGTTGAAAATTTTAGAAATGAGCCCATAGGTATTAATGGTAATGATGATTGTGGACAAATGTCTGCTTGGTATGTTTTTAGTGTTATGGGTTTCTATCCAGTAACACCAGGAACTGAAGTTTTTGCTATTGGAGCACCTCAATTTCCTGAAATTGTATTACAATTAAAAAGGGATGGGAAATCAAAGTCATTTAAGATCGTTGCAGAAAATATTTCAGCAGATAATAAATATATTCAATCTGTTAGGCTGGATGGAGAGCTATTAAAAGAACCATTTATCACTTACACTCAAGTATTGAACGGAAATGAATTAATTTTTCAAATGGGAGATACACCAAACAAAAATGCTTTTCGTTAAGCTATTGATTAATACAAGAGATTTTTAAATGATCAAACTTAACTAAATTTAAATCTATGGTACTATTTACCTTTTTACTATTTACAGGATTTGTAGCATTTTATGCGACTTGGAAATTACGTCAAGACAACTTAGATACTAGAGATGGTTATTTTTTGGGGGGTAGATCATTAACCGGAGTGGTTATTGCAGGTTCATTATTATTAACTAACATATCTACAGAACACTTGGTAGGCATGAATGGTTCAGCTTATAGAAATGGCGCCATAATTGTAGCTTGGGAAGTTACTTCTGCCCTTGCTTTAGTTATAGCTGCACTCTATTTTGTGCCGCGTTACCTTAAAATGGGTTTGACAACAATTCCAGAGTTTTTAGAAAAACGTTTCGATGGTGCAACTAGGACTTTTGTAGCACTACTTTTAATTATTTCTTTTGTGGCCACACTACTGCCTATTGTCCTTTACACAGGAGCATTAAATATAGAAGCCATTTTTGAAGTTTCAGACCTCTTGCAGGTAGATCAAAGAGTAGGTATTGTTATCACTATATTGGTTGTAGGATCCATTGGAGCTATTTATGCAATTTTTGGAGGCTTAAAAATGGTTGCATATACAGATACTATTAATGGATTTGGATTAGTTATTGCAGGTCTTTTAGTTCCGGTGTTCGCATTAATAAGCATTGGATCTGGAAACCCTATAGAAGGAATAAAATTGGTTTTTGAAAATAGTCCGGAAAAATTTAATATGGTTAGTATGGAACGAGGAATAGGGGAAGGTGCGCGCACGGCCATATTGCCGTTTGAGGTATTGTTTACAGGACTTATGATTAATCAAATTTATTTCTGGACGATGCACCAGTCCATTATTCAGCGTGTACTTGGAGCTGTTAATTTAAAAGAGGCGCAAAAAGGATTGCTTTATACGGGTCTGTTAAAAATATTAGTACCTCTAATTATTGTTTTTCCTGGTATTATAGGGTTTTATTATTTTGGTGAAAGTTTGTATGATAATCCAGATAGTGTTTACCCTTTATTGGTTAAAAAAGTACTTCCGTTATGGTTAACAGGTTTTTTTGTAGCCGTTATGATGGGAGCCATTTTAAGTACGTTTAATAGTGCTTTAAATAGTGCAGCCACAGTATTTAGTCTAGGTATTTATAAACGATATATACATAAAACTGCAAGTGGGAAAAGCCTGGTTAACATAGGAAAATTAACATCTACATTTCTTGCCATTTTTGCGATAAGCATTGCTCCTTTTGTTGCTAATGCTCCAGAAGGGTTGTATCAATTATTACAGCAATTAAACGGTATATTTTTTATACCTATTGCCAGTGTAATTATTGCTGGTTTTTTGTTTCCCAGAGTTTCGTCTAGCGGCGCTAAAATTGGCTTACTTTTCGGGCTAATATTTTATGTGATAATGTATTATATTGTTGAAATAAACCTTCATTTTGTTCATATTTGGGGTATTGAATTTGTTCTCAATATAGTAATCATGCATCTAGTTTCGGCATTGTTCAAAAAAGATAAAAAATTTGAAATCGTTGATGAAGGCGTTTTAGATTTAAAACCTTGGAAATATGCTAAACCCTTTAGCTTGATATTAGTAGTTTTTACAATTGTCTTATACATAATTTTTGGAAATATTTAATCATGGAAGAAAAAACCTTTAGAAATTATACGGCTCCAGATGTATCTGAAGCTGTAAAAGAGCATTATCGAAAAATGCGAAAAAATCAAACATTTGATTATGTTAATCGTATGCATAAAAAATATTTGACCTTTGATAAACCTTTAGATTTATGGGAAGCCATACGCAGATTAAATGAGCTTGTAGATGTAAGTGATCCCGATTTAGATTTACCGAATGTTCAGCATCTCATACAGAGTGCCGAGGCAATACGGGCAGATGGTCGTCCAGATTGGATGCAATTAACAGGATTAATTCATGATCTTGGCAAAGTAATGTTTCTATGGGGAAATGATGAAGATGGAACAAGTCAAGCAGAGCAATGGGGTATGGTAGGAGATATTTTTGTGGTTGGATGTGCATTACCAGAAACATGTGTCTATCCTGAGTATAATGCTTTAAATGCAGATATGAACAATCCAAAGTATAATACTTCAACTGGTATTTATGAAAAGGGTTGCGGAATTGATAATTTGAAATTGGCTTGGGGTCATGATGAATATCTTTATCAAGTTCTTAAAAATCATAAAGAAAACAAATTACCCAAAGAGGCCATGGTAATGATTCGTTATCATTCTTTTTACCCATGGCATACCGGAGGAAGTTATTCAGAGTTGTTGAATGAAGAGGATAAGGAATACCTTAACATTATTAAAGACTTTAATAAATACGATCTCTATACCAAATGCCAGAAAATATATGATTTAGAGGATGTTATTGAGTATTATAAACCCATTGCTGAAAAATACTTAGGAGATGGGCCTATTTATTGGTAAATTATATTGATTTAAAAATGAACAGAGCAATTATTTATGTGATTATTTTTATTGCCGAACTGATGTTTTCGTGCAAAGAAAACGAAATATCACAAAATTCAATTCAAATACTACCTAATGATAATCGGGAAGAAATAATACGAAAATCGGCATTGGTAGTGCCAACAGAAAATCAGTACAACTGGCAAAAATTAGAATATACTGCATTCATTCATTTTGGTCCAAATACTTTCACAGGAGTGGAGTGGGGTAATGGTAAAGAAGATCCAGTTGTATTTAACCCAATAGCATTTAATGCCTCGCAATGGATTTCGGTAATAAAAGATGCCGGAATGAAAATGGCTATGCTTACCGTGAAACACCACGACGGTTTCTGTTTATGGCAAACGACAACGACTAATCATTCGGTTAAAAGTTCGCCGTGGAAACAAGGAAAAGGAGATGTGCTAGGGGAAGTAGTACGTGCCGCACACAATGAAGGAATCAAGATTGGAGTTTATCTTTCACCGGCCGATTTACACGAAATTGAACGTGAAAATGGAAGTTATGGCAATGGTTCGGTACCAAAAAGGGTAAAAATTCCCTCCAATCCTGAATTACAAAAAAAAGCAGACATAGTTTATGAATATGAAGTAGACGACTATAATGCTTTGTTTTTAAATCAATTGTACGAACTATTAACACAATACGGTAAAGTAGAAGAAGTATGGTTTGATGGAGCAAACCCAAAACCTGGTTTAGGACAGGAATATGATAGAAAAGCATGGTACGATCTTATTCAGAAATTACAACCAGAGGCAGTTATTGCAATTAAAGGCCCTGATGTAAGGTGGTGTGGTAACGAAGCTGGCAGAACACGGAATAGTGAATGGAGTGTTCTACCGTTGCCAGAGCACCCTGAAAAATATGACTGGCCTGACAAAACAGAGGAGGACCTTGGAAGTAGGGAAAAATTGATGGATGCAAAATACCTGTATTGGTATCCTTCTGAGACCAATACATCTGTACGTATTGGTTGGTTTTACAGGGATGAAGAACAATACGTAAAGTCGGTGGAACAAATTGTTGATGCCTGGTATCGATCAGTGGGTGGTAACAGTGTATTTCTATTAAACCTAACTCCCGACAAACGTGGACTAATACCCGATAAGGATGCAAAACGATTACGAAAGGCGGGTGAAATTATAGCGCAAGCTTTTGAAAATAATCTTGCTACAGATGTCGAAATTGAGGCTTCAGCAGAAAATAATAACCAATTAGCCCAAAATGCAATTGACGGTAACCTTGAAACCTGTTGGAAACCAAACGATGGAAATGAACAGGCTGATTTAACCATAATTCTTAAGGAAGAAATGGAAATAAACCGGGTCGTACTACAGGAGTGCATTAGCAAGTACGGACAAAGGATTGAGGCATTTGCAATTGATATTTGGAAAAACAATAATTGGCATCAACTTTATACTGGAACAACTATTGGATACAAAAACATAAAACGGTTTAGTAAGGTAAAAACGAAAAAGGTTCGCCTTCGCATATTGGGTTCGCGTGTGGCTCCTACCATTGCCGCATTTGAATTGTACAATTCGCCTGAAATGTTGGCTAATCCTATAATTACAAGAAACAAGGAAGGAATAGTAGCAATTAGTTCTAAATCTTATGATCCGGTAATTTATTACACCATCGATGGGTCAGAACCAGACCAAAACTCAAAATTGTATACAGAACCATTCTTATTGGATAGGGGAGGTTTTGTTAGGGCAATTGCTTATATAAATGGAGGCAATCAAAAAAGTGAAATAATAGAAGTTAGATTAGGTGTTTGTCCTAGCAAGTGGAAAGTGGTGTCGTTTAGTGCTGAACAGGATCACCATGAGGCTGCCTTAGCAGTAGACGGTGACCCTCAAACCTATTGGCATACTCAATGGGGAGATAATCCCCCACCAAATCCACATGATATTGTTATAGATTTAGGGGAGCAGCTCAATTTGATAGGATTTACCTATTTGCCTAGAAATGACGGTTTAGGCGGTATCTCTAAAAACTATAAATTTGAAGTTAGTCTGGATGGGGAAAATTGGGAAATTGCCAAAAAGGGTGAGTTTGGTAACATTAAAAACAATCCTGTAAACCAAATGATATTTTTTGATGAGCCTTATGACGCGAAATTCATACGTTTTACCAGTTTAGGTAATATTAATGGCGATGCCTATCTGTCTATGGCAGAATTGGGTATTTTAACAAAATAGTTTTTTCAATATAGGCATTAACGTTACAGACTTTACGAACCATAACGCATACAGGTTTTATAAACCGTTCCATTTTCCATTTCTATTGTATCTTTGTCTAGTACTTTGTAATATGGGTTTATGTTTTGCAACACAAAATTCTGTAGCCCTCTTTTTTAAAGCAAAAAAAGTTTAAATCACTTCAATATATGAATGAAAAATAAAATAAAATTTTTTAAAAAAATCCTTTTGGTTGTTGTAGGATGTATTTTGTTTGGTTGTATAGAAAAGGAGACTTCCCTTACTACTAACAATGTAAAGCTTAATTTAATTCCTCAGCCAAATGCTGTTAAAACTTACGCAGAAAAGTTTGTAATGGATGAGAGTACAGTTGTTTATTATCCTAAATCTAATGAAGAATTAAAAAAACAAGCCGATGTAGTTAATGAAGTAATTTTTAATCATTGGACTTGCAACAAAAAATTGGACTTTAAGTTGAATGACTAAGCTGCCAGTTTCTGGTTATACATATCTAATTCAAATTCTCTTATAGTTTTATTTCCTAAAAAGGAATGCCTTCTTTT
>NZ_JAIOUU010000028.1:0-27318 GCF_019931125.1 Aestuariivivens sp. NBU2969 | reverse complement strand
TTTACAAAGTTTAGTATATTTTTACCTTCATATTGTTCCATATCTTAATGTTTTAAAGCATTAAAATACGGATTTTAAATTAATAACTCAAAAAAAATGTTTTAACTTTATGCTATTGTAATTTGCTATAAGGGTACGGCAGTAACTTGCTGTTTATTAATATGTAAGTCTCTCGATAACATCGTTTTAATGGAGCGTTTTAAATTGTCCTTTGGTGAAATTAAAATTTTAAATAAAAATCTTGCAGAGGTTATTGTAGATGAAGGTATAGTTTTTGATGAAATTATGGTTGATGAATACCATGATTTCCTTCTCAATTCCTTAACCCCTCCTTTTTTCTTATTAATTAATAAAAAGTATTCATACACCTATACGTTCAATGCCCAAAAAACAATTGCTAATTTAAAGGAAATAAAGGCCATGGCGGTATTGCTGTCTACATATGGAGGAGAAATGTCCACCCGTACATTAATTAATGTAAATGGCAATTATAAATGGAATATTGAATTATTTCAAAATAGAACTGAAGCTTTACAATGGTTGCGGGAGCAATAAGATTTTCAAACGTTTTAGTTAACTTTCCAGTAAATTACCTTTACAAGGTTTGTGCTTCTATTTATTAACCTTAAATTTACCGCTTTTTAAGCAAACCATTATGACTGAGTTTATTAGAAAGCGAGCGGCTAATGCCAAGGACGATATTTTAAGTGGTATTACAGTGGCTTTAGCCTTAGTGCCAGAGGCTGTGGCTTTTGCCTTTGTTGCAGGGGTAGATCCTTTGGTGGGGCTTTATGCTGCATTCATGATTGGGTTGGTAACGTCAGTTTTTGGGGGCCGACCAGGTATGATTAGTGGCGCTACGGGTGCTTTAGCAGTAGTTATGGTAAGTCTTGTAGCCGAAGGTAATGCTATGGGAGCCGATGGTGAAAATCTTGGTTTGTATTATTTGTTTGCTACAGTTATTTTAATGGGTATTATACAAATGTTGGCGGGTGTATTTAAGCTCGGTAAGTTTGTGAGGCTTATTCCGCATCCTGTTATGATGGGCTTTGTTAACGGATTGGCTATTGTGATATTTTTAGCCCAATTAAAAATGTTTCCACAAATAACTCATGGAATTTCTTTTTGGGCAAATCCAGGGGATTGGTTTTCGGCATTATTTTCTAACGGTGAATTTTGGATGATGTTAAGCTTGGTAGGTCTAACTATGTTAATCATGTGGGGATTGCCAAAAATGAAAATAACGGCAAAGTTACCTGAGGCTTTAATGGGTATTCTTGTTATTTCAGTTATTGTCATCTTTGGAAAGTTAGATGTAGCTACCGTGGGTAGTTTTATTAGAGATGGTGGTGGTGAAGGCTTAAAAGGGGGCTTGCCGCAATTTCAGTTGGATATTTTAAACAAAGTGCCTTTTAATATGCAGACTTTGGTTTTTATAGGGCCTTATGCAATAATTTTAGCGGCTATTGGTTTAATTGAGTCGCTAATGACCCTTAACTTGGTTGACGAACTAACCGAAACGAGAGGAAATGCCAACAAGGAATGTATGGCACAAGGTGGCGCCAATATTGTAACAGGTCTTTTTGGAGGTATGGGTGGCTGTGCCATGATTGGTCAATCATTAATCAATATAAAATCGGGTGGGCGAACTAGGTTGTCTGGAATTGTTGCTGCTGTGCTGTTGCTCATGTTTATTCTGTTTGCATCAGCCTATATCGAACAAATTCCTATTGCAGCTTTGGTAGGGGTTATGTTTATGGTGGTTATAGGTACCTTTGCTTGGAGTAGTTTTAGGATATTGAACAAAATTCCTGTAACTGATGTTATTGTTT
Source organism: Aestuariivivens sp. NBU2969 (assembly GCF_019931125.1). Classification (NCBI taxonomy): domain Bacteria; kingdom Pseudomonadati; phylum Bacteroidota; class Flavobacteriia; order Flavobacteriales; family Flavobacteriaceae; genus Aestuariivivens; species Aestuariivivens sp. NBU2969. The sequence goes on along the minus strand of NZ_JAIOUU010000028.1, from coordinate 25,486 downwards.
TGGTAGCAGTTTCATCATTAACAGTAATTTTCGATTTAGCCATTGCGGTAATCTCTGGGGTGATTATAAGTGCTTTGGTGTTCTCTTGGGAAAATGCCAAGCGTATACGTGCCCGTAAACGCATGAAGGATGATGGCACCAAAGTATATGAGATTTGGGGGCCTTTATTTTTTGGATCCATAATTGCTTTTAACGAAAAGTTTGATGTAAATAACGATCCGGATAAGGTTGAAGTCGATTTTATTGAATCTCGTGTAAGTGACCATTCGGCCATTGAGGCAATATTCAATTTGGTAAATAAATATGAAGCTGCTGGAAAGCAGATTAAACTCACTCATTTAAGCGAAGACTGTAAAGTATTGCTTTACAAATCCAGCCCTAAATTTAGAGAGGTAATTGTTGAAGCCGTTGACGATCCACGTTATTACTTGGCCGAAAACCCTGAGGCATTTACCAAAGGGCTATCGGAATACAAGCTTTAGTATAATAATTTGGGTGTTACCCTCGAAGTCTCGGGGGGTCGGGCTTTCCGTTTCAATCTTTTGCAAAAGAGCAAAAGGATTTTCACTACAATCCCTAACACAAAACTATTTTATGGGTTTTTTAAGTTGCTCTTTTACGCGGTCGAATGATTTTTTACTGGTACGTTCCCATCGATATATTTTATATTTTTTGTGCTTATTGGCTTCATACTTTGCTTTACGTTCATTAATTTGGTTAACCCAATTAAAACGTTTTTTTACAATCGTTTTTATTAGCTCGTCATTTTCACCTAACTGTTCCAAAGCATTTAAAGCAGCTATCGAAACGTTTTGAACCTTATCGTTCATGGCATTAATTAAGACAGGAATAGATGAAGATGTACCGGCAATTTCTAAGGCTTCAGCGGCTAATTTTCTGGTTTTGTAGTTTCCAAATTGTAATGCATATTCTAGTTTTTCAACATCATTATTCTGTATCCAAAAGTTAATAGCTCTCTCAGAAGGCTGAACAAACTTCAATTTAAAAAGTAAATATGTAATTTGAAAAAGCATGGATTCTTAAATATATCATTTACTTATTGGTATGAAATACTCAAGAAATGTTACGAATTTATAAGTTGAGATACTCGTTTTTAATTTTGCCTACAATAAAAAGCATTATAAAATTTCTTTAGGAATAATTTTCCTAGTCCATGTTTTTAAGCGCTTATAGTTTCCAACTTCGCTATCAGGATTAAATTCTAAAGTGGTTTCCCAAGAATTTTCGGGCTTAAATTCTATTTCCATGCCTTCCAAAACCCCCTTAGACACTTTATCAGATTTTACAATAACAACGCATTCCGTGTTTAAGTTAGCACTTCTAGGGTCTAAATTAAAAGTTCCGATTACCGTTATATGGTTATCAATAACCATAGATTTTGCATGAAGTCCGAATGTAGGTTTGTGGTCTAACTTAACTTGTAATTCTCCAGTCATTATTTTTTTTCGTTCTTCGGCATCTGGTCTAAATTCAAAAACGCGTACGCCTGTTTTTAGTAATTTTTCTCTATCAGATTGATAACTACTAAAAGCTTCTATGTTATCTGTTGACGCTAGACTATTGGTAAGAATTCTAATTTTTACACCACGATCAACAGCTTCTTTAAATAGATTTCTACTCAATTCGGTTGTTATTAAATAAGGCGTTTGAATATCGATTGATGACTTAGCGTTTTTAAGTAAATTAATAAGTGCACTTGTTGAAACACCTCCACCAGTTAAACCATCTTCTCCATCGTTTTTTCCAGGTATATCTGAAATAAATCTAACATCATCCAACCAAACTAAATCTCCCGAATTTTTAATGGATTGAAATGTTTCTGGTAATTTTTCAATGCGTTTTCTTATTTGAGGCCAAAAATTATCAGGGTTGCATGCGTACTCGTGAAGATTCTCAAAAGGGTTTTCTTTGATAGTATCTTCAGCTTTGTTTTTAATGATAGATTCTACGTTAACACTTAACGGACTATACCAAAATTCATCAAAAGATTTTTTTACGGTTTTAGATTCTTTTCCCAATAAAAGAATATCCCTATCTCTAAAATTATATTCATGGTCGTAATCAAAATATTCATCTGCGATATTTCTGCCTCCAGTTATAACAACTTTGTCATCAACAATAAACGTTTTATTGTGCATACGTTGGTTTGCATCTCTAAAATCTGTAGTAAATTTTCCTATTTTTTGAAATATATTTTTCCCTAAGTTAACTCCTGGATTATATATTTTGACCGAAATATTTTCGTGTGAATTAAAAGTTAATATGTCTTCAATATCGGTATCTACCATTATGTCATCAACAATAATTCGCACTTTAACACCTCTATCAGCTGATCTAACTAAATAGTCGCAAGCTATTAGTCCAATATTATCTGTTGAAAATATGAAGTATTGAATATCAATTGTTTTTTCGGCATATTCACTTAACCAAGCTCTAGCCACCATAGAGCCACTGCCATCTTCTAAAACATAAACCCCAGTTTTAGTTTCCATCAAGAAAGCTACATCTTCAAGTTCTTTGGTAAGTGTGATACTATCATTTCTATGAATATTGGTACAGAAATCTGTTTTTTCTGAGATGGATTTGGTTTTACCACAAGAAACCATTAGGAGTAAAACGATTAAATAATAGTTTTTGAATTTTAAAGAGAGGTTCATTTAGAATGATGTTGTTTTACACGCACACTTTCAGGGACCAATTTGGTGTAATCACCATTGTTTCTAATCACATCCCGAACAATAGAAGAGGCTATGTAAGAGGTTTGGGCAGAGGTTAACAGAAAAACGGTTTCAATAGGAGCAAGGTCGCGGTTGGTATGTGCAATAGCTTTTTCAAATTCAAAATCTGCAGGATTTCGCAATCCTCGTAAAATAAAATCAACGCCTATTTCTTTGCAAAAATCAACCGTTAGCCCTTTATATGTAACCACTTTTATTTTGGGTTCATCGGCAAAAGCTTCTTCAATAAACCGCTTGCGTTCACCAAGAGTGAACATATATTTTTTATCAGAATTGACACCAATAGCCACAATAATTTCATCAAAAAGCGTCACACCACGTTTTATAATATCGTAGTGCCCCAATGTTAGGGGATCAAAAGATCCTGGAAATAATGCGCGTTTCATGAATTTAAAATTACAACTTTTATTTTAAAGCTTCTACAATGGCATTATCAAAAAGTTCAGGAAGGTTTATCCCAGCTGCAGCGGCCTGTTGCGGTAAGATACTTTCCTTAGTTAATCCAGGTACCGTATTTACCTCAAGTAAATGGGGTTCACCATCTTTAAAAATGTATTCACTACGACTAAATCCTTTAAGTTTTAAAATATCGTAAACTTTTTTGGCAACAGTATTTACTTTATCCTCTTGTTCTTTTGTTAAACGTGCAGGGGTTATTTCTTGAGATTTTCCTAAATATTTGGCTTCGTAATCAAAAAAATCATTTTCGGAAACAATTTCGGTAATGGGTAAAACTTTGGTCTTGCCTTTGTACTTTATAACACCAACCGAAACTTCGGTGCCATCTAAAAACGATTCGATAATAATTTCATTATCTTCCCTAAAGGCTACCTCAATGGCATTTTGTAATTCTGATTGTTGGTGCACTTTGGTGACTCCAAAACTACTTCCAGCCTTATTGGCTTTTACAAAGCACGGTAGTCCTACTTTATTGATAATATCATTTTCATTAATGGTATCACCTAAATTAAGGTAGAATGATTCTGCTGTTTTAATACCATAAGGTTTTAATACACTTAAACAATCCCGTTTGTTAAAGGTTAAGCTGGCTTGATACATGTCACAACTGGTTTGAGGAATGTTTAATAAATGAAAATAGGACTGCATATACCCATCTTCACCCGGCGTTCCATGAATGGCATTAAATACACAATCGAAAGTAACTTTATTGTAGTTAATATTGACGGAAAAATCATTTTTGTTAATTGGGAATTCAGCATTATTTTCATCAACATAAACCCATTTATCTTTAAAGATATGAATCCGATAAGCAGTATACTTGCTAGAGTCTAGGGTTTCAAAAACGACATTGCCGCTTTTTAGGGAAATTTGATATTCACTCGAATACCCGCCCATAATTATGGCGATGTTTTTATTCATCTATTTTAAATTTTTTTATTTCATTGAAAATAAAACGAACAAAAAAATTCTGCTCAAATGAGCCGTTGTGCTTTTGCATAAAAAATTAATTGTTTCGGTAGTAAAGCAAAAATTTTAATTTGTTTATGTTCATTTCATATAATTTAATTAAATACCATCTAAAAACCACAATAAAACGTATCTATTGTAAGTTAAGCTAAAATATCATATAAATTGCAAAAGAAAAAACAGTTGTGTTTTTATATATTTGCTTCAAAGTAAATCCATTAAATGAGCCTTATAAAATTCCTTACTAGTAAAGACTTTCTTAAACAAATTATTTTGGCCATTATTGCGGTTGTGGTAATAAGTTTTATTATGCTCCAATGGCTTAAGGCGTCTACCAACCATGGCGAATTTGAAACGGTTCCGGACCTAACGGGAAAGTCTATTAGCGTGGCAGAATTGGAACTGAAAGACAATAATTTAGTTATGCAAATTCAGGATTCAGCAAATTTCAATCCTGATTACCCCAAGTTTTCGGTCATCGACCAAGATCCAAAATCTGGAACTAAGGTAAAGGAAAATAGAAAGATTTATTTAACGCTAAACCCTTCGGGGTATCGTAAGATTTTAGTGCCCAATTTAGAAGATAAAACGTTTAGGTTGGCAAAAAGCACTTTAGAAGCATTAGAGTTTAATATTGGTAAATTAACGTACAAGGACAATATTGGAAAGGATATTGTTTTAGGTTTATCACATAAAGGTCAACCCATAAAACCAGGAGATAAACTACCAAAAACTTCAGTCATCGATTTGGTACTTGGCAATGGTAACAGACCTTGATATGGACGATTACACCCCACAGTTTCCAGACGACGATGATAATCTTTATGAGCATTATGCCTTTACGGTAGATAAAGGTCAGTCGCCCTTACGTATCGATAAATATTTGATGAATTTTGTTGAAAATGCCACCCGAACCAAAATTCAGGCAGCTGCTAAAAACGGGAGCATTGTTGTTAACGGCACTCCGGTAAAATCGAATTACAAGGTAAAACCCAATGATCATATACGGGTCTTGTTTACCCATCCACCACACGAAAACTTATTGGTGGGAGAAAATATTCCTATTGATGTGGTTTATGAAGATGATCAGCTTTTGGTAGTGAATAAACCTGCAGGAATGGTTGTGCATCCAGGTCATGGCAATTATTCGGGGACCCTGATTAATGCCTTGATTTATCGTTTTGATAATCTGCCCAACAATTCCAGTGAACGTCCAGGATTGGTACACCGAATAGATAAAGATACTAGTGGTTTACTAGTGATTGCCAAAACCGAAAAGGCCATGAATGACCTTTCCCTTCAATTTGCAGAGAAGACCAGTGAGCGTGAGTATATTGCTTTGGTTTGGGGGAATATTGAAGCCAATGAAGGTACTGTGGAGGGTAATATAGGCAGGCATCCCAAAAATCGTTTACAAAACACTGTTTTTCTTGGCGATGAAGCTGAAAAGGGCAAACCAGCAATTACCCATTATAAAGTTTTGGAACGTTTGGGTTACGTAACCTTAGTGTCCTGTAAATTGGAAACAGGGCGCACACACCAAATACGGGTACACATGAAACACATAGGACATACTTTGTTTAATGATGAACGTTACGGTGGAGAAAAGATCCTAAAAGGAACGACTTTTACAAAATATAAACAGTTTGTTGAAAATTGTTTTAAAGTGTTGCCACGACAGGCACTTCATGCTAAAACCTTAGGATTTAAACATCCTAAATCGGGTGAGTTTATGCGTTTCGATACACCAATTCCAGATGACATGCAGCAGTGTATTGAAAAGTGGCGCGCCTATGCCAAACATCAGGATTAGTAAGAGGAGACCTAAGGGTTCAAGTTCAAAATTAAAAATTTCAGAACTTTTATTTGTTGAATATTGAGACAGTGACTCAAACTGCCAACTGTTTTTTGTCTTTATACCCCAATTGGCAAAATTTATAATACCTTTTTTCGATTATAAGCAAGGAATTGTAAATTTGAATCATAAACCTATTTTAAGATTATGAAGTTAGTATTATCACCAGCAAAGTCACTGGATTTTGAAAGTCAGCTACCCATAGATGTCCACACGCAACCTCAATTTTTAATTCAGTCGGAACGATTGAATAAAGTGCTTCGGAAAAAATCGGCCAAGAGCTTATCGAAACTCATGAGCATATCCGATGCCTTGGGGCAGTTAAACTACGAGCGCAACCAATCATGGGGATTGCCTTTTACTGCAGAAAATGCTAGACCAGCTATTTATGCTTTTAGTGGTGATGTTTACCGTGGACTGGATGCCTATACCATTCCCGTAGATAAGGTTGGCATATTGCAGGAGAAGGTCCGCATATTATCGGGACTTTACGGATTGCTTAAGCCAACCGATTTAATACAACCCTACCGTTTGGAAATGGGAACCAAATTACCCGTTGGCAAAAACAAAAACCTTTATGAGTTCTGGAAAAAGGATATTGTAAAAGCTTTAAATGAAGAACTGGAAGATGGTGAATTGTTCTTAAACCTCGCCAGTAATGAATATTTTAAGGCCATTGATGCTAAAGCTTTAAAGGTGCCTGTGGTAGTGGCCAATTTTAAAGACTTTAAAAACGGGGATTACAAAACGATTATGACCTATGCCAAACTCGCCCGTGGTTTTATGGCCCGATATATTGTAGATACCAATGCCAACACATTAGATGATATTAAAGGATTTAATTATGAAGGTTATAATTTTAGTGAGCCTATGTCGTCTGAAAAAGAGTTGGTGTTTATTAGGTAAATTTAAATAGTTATTTCAGAAAAAATTAAAGGTGCCTTTGTGAAATTGTAACCAGGCTGATAGGAGACACTATCTTTAGATATACAACTAATAATCTTCTGTTAAAACCTTGATAAAAAAATATGTTCAATACATTAAGAATTTTCTCTAGATTTACATTTTTTGAAATTAAAAGATTCTAAAATTTTATGTATTGGTATTTAATCATTGCGCTTCAGGCCTTTTGTTTGTATCATTTTTATAAGCACAGAACCAATTACTATTGGGTTTTTCTTATCTTGTTTTTTCCGCCAGTTGGATGTGTAATCTATATCATCCTTAAAGTTTATAATAGGAGTGATGCAGAAAAGATTACTAATGAAATATCACATATTATTAATCCAACCAAAAAGATTATTGATCTGGAAAAACGATTACAATTTTCAGAATCCTATCAAAACAGGGTTAATTTGGCTGATGCCTATGTAGAGATAAAGGATTATAATAATGCGCTTCCCCATTATCTTGAAGCTTTAGAGGATAGTACCCAAAACGACTTTTATGTAGTAAGTAAATTAATTGAGACTTATTTTTGGATTGAAGCGTATGATAAGGTTATGGATTATGGTGAAAGAATTATGGGCCAAGCCGAATTTAAAAAATCAAGAAGCCAATTCATCTATGGCCTAGCTCTAGAAAAGTTAGACGATTTAGATGCCGCAGAAAACCATTTAAGACAAATAGATATAAGATACTCGTTTTATGAAGAACGATTGGTTTTAGCCAAATTTTTAATAAGCAGAAATAAAGTAAATGATGCTAAAGAAATATTGGAGGAGATTCAAAAAGAGTCCCAGCACATGACAAAGTTTAATAAGCGTCAGTACAAATCAACTATCTTGGAAGTTGACAAAACATTGACAGAGCTATATCCTATTTAGCCTGTGCTTTATTACCTACATTGATTTTAGTCTCAACGGATGGTTTTTTCTTAATCCTCGGACGTCTTACGCCAAAAGTACCTCGGTTAATTTTGCCACGTTTTGTTTTTTTATCGCCTTTTCCCATAAAAAGTATATTTTAGTTTCTTATAAAATAATAAAAATTACTAGAAAGTCAAGTCTTTGTTCAAACACCAACATCCATATGCACCGTTTATTCAACATGATACCCAAAAACTTATTGTGGGAACCTTGCCACCACCGCGGTTTTCAACAGGTGAACTTTTAGAAAAGGACGTTAACTTTTGTTATGGTAGTTATTATAATTCCCTGTGGCTGTATATTGATGTCATTCACAGATTGAAACTGCGCTATGATAATTCCCAAGAAGCAATAGACCAGCGAAAACAATTTTTAGTAGATCATAAAATTGGGGTTTGCGATATTGTTGAAAGCTGCAAACGAGAAAAAATGGATGCTTCCGATTTAGGTATGCAACAAGTTAAGTTGCGTAATCTGTTAGCTTATTTAAAACAGTACCCAAGTATTAATACCATTTTGTTTACAGGAGGCAATAGTAAAAATGGCCCAGAGTATTTCTTTAGAAAACACATTAAAGAACATAATATAAAGTTGAAGTTGGTTTCAAGTGGGATTCCTAGAATTCATCAATTTAACCTGTTCTGTTATTCAGACCCCGAGAATTTGGGGGAAGAATCTAAAAATGTAGTTCAAAATGTAATAAGAACCATCAAAACAGTATCCTTAACCTCTGCTTCGGGAAGTGCAAATAGAGCTATAGGCAGCATCCCACTTTACAAACAGCTTAAAACCAAAAACCATAAATTCAATACATTCGATTTTCGAGTGATGCAGTATCGGGAGTTTTTCTAATACTTCTCAGGAATAAACGTTTGGTAATCCATGGGTGGACGTACGTAAGCATGGTAATCTGGTAAATCGGGGAGTTCTATGGGTTCAATATTCATTTTTTCATAAGGTATTTTGCTTAGCACATGACTTATGCAATTAAGTCGTGCCTTTTTCTTATTGTCTGAATTCACCACATACCACGGTACTTGTTTGGTATCGGTATGGGCAAACATGGTATCTTTGGCTTTCGAATATTCTAACCAACGGGAACGCGATTCTAAATCCATGGGACTAAATTTCCAACGTTTTAAAGGACTTTTAATGCGGTTTTTAAAACGTTTTTCCTGTTCTTCGTCGCTTACCGAAAACCAGTATTTTAAAAGAACGATTCCCGAACGCACCAGCATGCGTTCGAACTCCGGACAAGAGCGTAAAAACTCCCTGTATTCTTCATCGGTACAAAAGCCCATAACCTTTTCAACGCCTGCACGGTTGTACCAACTCCTATCGAAAAGCACAATTTGACCAGCATGTGGCAAATGTTCAACATAGCGCTGAAAATACCATTGGGTCCTTTCTTTTTCTGTGGGTACACCAAGTGCAACAACTTTGCACACACGTGGATTTAATGGTTCGGTAAAACGTTTTATGGTACCGCCTTTTCCAGAGGCATCCCTGCCTTCAAAAATAATGACCACTTTTAACCCTTGGCTTTTTACCCATTCTTGAAGGTGTACTAATTCTACATGTAATTTGGCCAGTTCTTTATCGTAATCGAAAGTTGTATTGTTAGAGGTGTTGTTGTTTGATGGTTTCATGTCCACCAAGTTAATAAAAAAAGAAAAATGGTAACAGTATAATTTTGTTGCAAATAGAATTTTAGTTTGTCTTACGGTTCAGATATGCGTATTGAGGAATTGAAATCGGTAGTTTTCAATATTGCACTAACTGTAGCGAGCCGTTTTTATATTTGTTATTTTTCTATTCATAAAAATCTAAATTGCGAGCGGTTAAAAAAGTTGAAACTTTGGTTTAGCACTTCAACTCGTATTAAGCATAGGAGCGATTGTTGACTTCTGGTATTTCTTAAATCAGTATCCTAAAGCTAAAGCACAAATCTTTATATTCCATAAAATCCTCGTAAGCTACTCCGAAAGAAATTCTGTTTACAAGGAATGCATTGTTAAAGTTGATATCCTTAAAGATTTCAGCTTTGTAATTAATTCGACTGTTGAATATTGATGTTGAAAATGTTGTGCTTATTTTGGGTTCAGAAAACCATTTAGAAGCATATAAAAGGCCTCCAATTTTATCATAATTCTTGCTTAAATAGTCCAATCCAACACCTATACTAAAGTTCTTTTTTAGATTTAAGCCGTACTTCAATTGATGATTTTCAAATTCATTTTTCATGTCATTTAAATCAAGAATACTATTCTGATAATTATATGCTATGTAATCGGATAGACTTGAATTTTTGTAAAAAATATTCCATTTCGCAATTTGTAAGTTTAGATGATAAAAACCGTTATTGTCAAAATTATACTGAAATGAAGCACCTCCATTTATTATTGTTTCGCCTATATACGTGGCAGAATAAGATGAATAAAAACCTAAAGGTAATTTTGTAGCTCCGCTATATCCTAACTCAAAAGAATTTGATATATAACACATATTTACCATTCCTCCAGAATTGTAACAACCTTTCTTTGGTAATGATTTTTTAAATGATTTATAAACATCTTTTAGGTTTAATGTGTCCGACAGTTTTTTTGCTAAATCTAACACAATAATTGCTTCTGGAATTGAGTCTTGTGAAGTCGGTGTCCAGTAATTTTTTAACCAGTAGCTTTTTTTGTCGGAATGTTCTATGATATAGGTAATTCCGTCCATTCCTTGGCTCCATTGCTCTATATTTTCATCGGACGGTAATTCTAAAATTTTAGAGTTCTTTATAATTTCATATATATTTTTTGATTTTTGCGATGTCAGTAGAATTTTGCTAGTAAGTATTTCTCTTTCGCTCTTATTGGGCTTTTTGGTATGATATATATAATTTACAATTAAACCATTTATTTCAGAACTGTTTTTTGAAACTTCAATTATTTGTCCGTGATTCCAAAATCTAAAATTGAATTCATTTTGCGATTTTTCAAAATTTTTTAAGTTCAAAGTTTTTTGAAACTCAATATTTCTTTTGTACCAATAAACGGTGTCTCCTTTTATTTCTTTCGTTTGGGAAAACATAGTCTGAAACAACAATAAGAAAGGAATTATGATTATGTGTGGTTTCCTCATCTGCTTGCAAGTATCAAGAGGACAACATTATTTTGATTATTTTATAATATATTACTGTAAACATAGGTAATAAACCTGCATAAAACAAAGACTTTAAAAAAATACTGTATTTTTAGTAGGCTAAGCTTCGGCATTAAAATACACTTTATAATAGTGCATTTTTTTGTCGTTGTCGTAACCGCGTTCTAAATATTCGGTAGAGGCATCGGGAGCATCAATATCCAGTTTTATTTGTATGTGGGTATCTAGCTTAATGTTTGTTTTAATCTTTTTATTTTCTTTATTTAAAACGGCTTCGGCCACATCAAACTGATTTCTAAGCACTACATTCTGCTCGTTCTCGAACTCTTTTTTGTAATCGTCAAATTGTTTTTTGTGCTTGTCCTCTTCAAACAGTTCTTCCTTAAACCGTTCAAAATGTACCACGTCATTTTCCTTAAAAAAGTCGATGGTTTTTGCTAAAAAACTATTTTGTTCCTGGGCACCGTAGCTGGTTTTAATGATTTCTGAAGAAAAGTCCTTACACAATGTTAGGTATTGTTGGGTGTGGTTGTTGGCATCATCAGCAAATTTAATGTTCAAAAACTGGTTGATCCAGTATTGTGCATCATAATTATTATTATCTACACTTAATACAATATTGCCTTCTACATCACTTTGGTTAAAAATAAGGCAGCCTTTATCTACTTTTTTTGAGCTTATGCCTTTTTGTACTATTACATCATAACTGTTGTTTTCCAGATAGGTTTGGAAGAAGTTAACCTTATTTTCAATTTTAAAAATGCCCAAAGCATTGGTGGTCATCTCACCAAATTGTATGCCTTCAAACAGAGCGACCAATACATCCCCGGTTTTTATTTGGGCTGAGGTAGATTGTTCGTAAAGGTGGGTAACGATATGTTTGGAGACGTCTACAAAAGCACCTTCGTTATCAAAAATTTGAGACGCATAGATATTAACTTCATTGAGAGAAATATTGGCGTGGTGGTTAAAGCGGTAACTTTGTATAACACTGCCAAATGGCCTAAGTAAAAATGGTAGCATAAGGTCGTAACTTACCTCGTCGAAATCAATTACCTTTTCCGAAAAGGCATTTTTAGTGTCGTTAAATTTATTACCAACTTTATGTATAATGAATTTTGAAATTGTAGCGTTTTTTCTTGAAATCATAGTCTGTATTTTAAGAATACAATACTATTAAAATAATTGTAAAGCATACAAAAAAAGTGAGCGCCAAAACAGGTGTTTTGACGCCCTAGATTTGAGGACTTGTTTTTTAATTGGAAAAAGTTTTGGTTTATTTTGTAACGAATTGATTAATAGCTGGTTTAAATATATGAATAACTTAAGGATATGTAACAATGATGTATTAGGTTTTTTATAATACTTAATTTATTTGGTATAGGATTATGGTATTATTATCCCCTTTGGTTACAAACTCAAGGTTTCTGTCCCTGTCGATATTATCCAAGTCTATTAAAGAATTACCATAAAGTGGAAAGTTGGGCAACATTTCATTTTGACTATCGAATAAGTATATTTTTTGGGCTTGTAAATCGGTTAGGGTAACATAAATTTTATCATTGATGTAAAACAATTTAGGCGGAGAATAGTTACCATAATCCAACTCCCTAGTTTTACTATTAATGGAAAGTTTGTTATCACTTTGGGTAACCAAGGTTTTTGATGAGGTATAGATGTGGTGCTGTTCTAAAAGATTTAAATCTTGGAAAGCTGTATTGCCTTTGGTATCTATGGTTATTAGTTTGCCGTCAATGCTTGTGGTAGTGAATTTATCTTTATATAAATATATGGCTTCGTTGGAATAGTTACTATTTGTTTTTGGAGTGACTCTGTTCCTACCTGTGCGATCTAAAATGTAGACCTTGTTTTTAGTTTTAATGGTTAGGTAATCTTTGCTTCCAACCCTAAAATGTTGTGGTTGGTAAATTACATCATCATTAGTACCTTTAAATATAAATCCAGAAACTGGTTTTGCTTTTTTATCGTACATTAAAAGGTTTTTACCCTGAGTAACCAAAAATCTGTAATTTTTATTTCGGTCATAATCAAAAACCGAAAGCGGTTGCGTTATTTCATCATTAAACCTGCCAGGGAATGGGGCTACGTCTTTGCCATTTCTATCAATAACATAAAGACGGTAGGGAGTAGTAAAAGCTAATTGGAGTCTGCCGTTTTTGTAAATATCAATTTGTTCAATGGAACCTAAAACAGGGCCGTGTAATTGTTTTTTCCAAAGAATTTTTCCTTGGCTGGAAATTAAATACAAGTTGTTTTTAATATCCTGTACTACAATTTCCTTTTCTTGGGTTCTGTGGTTGGTTACAAATTGTGGACTGTTCAATAAATCGCTATCCAATTTTATACTAAATTCTTCACTAACAGATTGTTCAATGGCTCTAGCTTTGTTTTTATTTATAATGCCATTTACATGTGCGAAATTAGAATCATAAACAAACTGGAGAACAGATGTTTTATAATCATTTAGGTTAAAACTTAAGTTGTCCTCAATGTTTTTGGAAATAACATTTTTCAGGGTTTCGCCATTAGAAACAAACATCAAGGATGATGCACTGCTTAAAGCCTCTTGGTTATCTTTGTATGGCTTAAACTCACTTAGAGTTGTTTTGTTTTGGTAATTGGCAATAATATTTTGAAGTAAGTCTATATTATCAGCAAACACAAAAAAAGAATCTAAAAAACAATAAAAATTAAAATTGCTGTGGGTGATTAAAGGCTGAAAAGTTTTGGCAAACACATCGAATTGGCTAAAATTAAAGATGTCAACTTGCCTATAAGTATCTGCTTTAGTTTGTTCACCCAATAGTGCATCATTAGTGGCTATAACATCAATAGAATTCAATACAACGGCTTGACTTTTACCTTCATAAATAACGCCAATTTCAATAATGTTTTCAAATAGACTGTTATTTTGTTCGACAATAGAATTTTTTTGGTTGAATTGCGTAAGGTTATTTTTAAATCTATTATAATCATGAAATGTAAAGCTCATAAAACCATCGCTGTTAGATGGTGCAATAAGCTGTACTTGATTTTCCTGGGGGATGGTATGTTTAAAAATATTAATTAGGCTTACAGTTGAATCTATGGCTTTGGTAATACCATTAAAAGTGATTTTGTTTTGATTTATGTCTACATCTAAAGCCGTATAATTTGTAAATTTATTATAAGACAAAGAATCGTTAATGAATAACGATTTAAAAAATGGGTTGTTGGGTTTTATTATACAAGATACTGTTTTATCAGATCTCATAATACTATTCATTTTTTCCAACATATCATCAATAATTACCTGTTTTTGGGCTTCTTCAATAATTGATTTTGAAGAAGAAACCATAAATATGCTATCAATAAATGTACTATATATAATTTCGTTATTTAATGTTGATTTAATAATGGTTTTGTTGTTATATTTTAACGTTTCCTCAATATAATCTTGTAATGAATCCCTAACAAATAAACCTTTATGGTGCTTGGTCACCAATGTAAAAAACAAGCTATCCTGTTTGTTTTTGCCTATTCCTAAAATGAGTTTGCTTTTAGGTTTTAACAATTCACAAAACTTTAATTTAGAAGCAAGATTGTTATAGGATGTTGTATTTGAAAAATGATTTAAAAAATCATTGTTTGTAATGCTGCTTTTTAAACTTTCTACAGAGTTGAATCCTATAATTACCGTAGCTTGTTCTGGCAGATAATGGATGGGTTTTGAGCGATTTGTTTTGGAGTTGGAACAGCTTAAAATAAGAGTTGTGACAAGGGCAAAACAAAAAAATCTCATAAATAAATTGGTTTCTACAAAAGTACATGAATTTTTTCATTTGAAAATTGATAAAGGCCAAATGAAAAAATTATTTAAACTGTTAAAGTTGTTATTCAAGCGAAGCTGAACTTTGTAATGTTTTAATATGTAAAATATATTTTTTAAGGAAGAAACCAATCATGTTTTATGTGTTAAAATTCTAATTTTAATTGTTCGGGAAGTAGTCTAAACGATTTTCTGTGGTATTTTGTTATACCATATTTTTTTATGGCTTCACGATGCTCCTTGGTTGGGTAACCTTTATTTTGTTTCCAATTATACATAGGGTACTCTTCATGTATGGTATCCATATAAAGATCTCTGTAAGTTTTAGCTAAAACCGAAGCAGCCGCAATGCTTAAAAATTTAGAATCTCCTTTTACTATGGTTTTATGCTTTATATTAGGGTAAGGTTTAAACTTATTTCCGTCTACGATAATGAACATAGGGGGTGGTTGTAATTTTGAAATGGCATTATGCATTCCTAGAATAGAAGCATTTAAAATATTAATGGTGTCTATTTCTTCTTGAAAAATGTGACTTACTCCAAAACTTAAGGCCTGTTGTTCAATAACCGGTTTTAGTAAGAAGCGTTTAGTTTCAGAAAGTTGTTTTGAATCGTTTAAAAGTTCATTTTCAAAATTTTTTGGCAAAAGTACGGCAGCTGCTGTAACAGGTCCAGCTAAACACCCTCTTCCAGCTTCATCGGTACCACATTCTAAAACATAACCTGAATAATTTCGTAAAAGCATTGAAAATTTTAATTTTCAAATCTATGGGATTAAATATAAATTTAAAAAGAATTTTAGGGTATTAGCTGCTCAGATAACTAAAAAGTGATATTTAGAGATCTTTAAAAAGATTTTTCCTTAAATAAAGAATCATTTAATATTCCTTTATAGTTATTATGCGTGCATAAAAATAATAAATTTTACGCAATTATTTTTTAAGATAATTCAATATAATTGTAATTTATTTATATAATATTTAAAAAATATAAGATTATTTTATTGAATGCTTAATTCGGAAATTGGTTTTTATGTTTTTTTTAACTTTTTTTTTGGATATTTAAGATAATATTTAGATGTTTGCCATCGACTAACTCAAATTAAATATTCGAATTATTGTCTTTTGTAAGATGATAAACAAGAGAAAGCCGGTAAAATTTTTACCGGCTTTCTTTGTTGAAATAATTCATGCCATTTATCGTTCAAATAATTACTTTTGTTGCGAAGAAATAAGGATTTATCTATAAAATAATACTATGTTAAAAAAAAGTGATTGGTTGAATATTGGTATTAATTCTCAATAGTAACATAAATTAAAGAATGAGGAGAATAATTTTAATAGGCGTTTTATTAAGTTTATTTAATGTTATTGAGGCGCAAGAGAGACGATTCAGACCAGAGGAAGAATTCGATAGTTTTGACAGGCGTCATGATACACTTAGCAGAGCTCAAAGAAAAAGTACAGGTATTAAGAACATTAAAAATTCCAATGCTAAAATTGAAGATTATCTTATTATATCACATTTGAGTGACACTATACATGTTGACACAACACTTACCATTAAAAAGGAATATAAATTCAATTACCTAAGAAAAGATAATTTTGGTTTAATGCCTTTTGCAAACTTAGGGCAAACTTATAATCGCCTTACTCAAGATTTCCAAAGTACAGATTTAATGCCAAAGTTTGGTGCTCGGGCCAGGCATTATAATTATATGGAAATAGAGGATATTAACTATTATAGAGTGCCAACCCCATTAACCGAGTTGTTTTTTAAAACAGCTTTTGAACAGGGGCAGTTGGCCGATTCGTTTTTTACCGTTAACACATCACCTCAATTCAATTTTTCAATAGCTTATAAAGGACTAAGGTCTTTGGGGAATTATCAGCATCAGTTAACCAGTACAGGTAATTTTAGGTTCACTACAAATTATTCAACCAAAAACAATCGGTATCATTTTCGAGGTCATATAGTAACACAAGACCTGCTCAATCAGGAAAATGGGGGGTTAGACCAAGCAAGTGTGGAAAATTTTGAAAGTGGAGTTGAGGAGTTTTTGGATCGATCCCTTTTAGAAGTGAATTTTGAAAGAGCTCAAGCTGAAAGTGTTTTAAAAGGTAAACGATTTCACTTAGATCATAGCTATCACATTATTCGAAAAAAAGATTCATTGTCTAAGAACAAGCTTGCAATAGGCCATATCATGTCCTTTAAGGATAAATTCTATGAATATAATCAAGCTACAGGCAATAGTGTCTTTGGTATTTCTGCGTCGGGTGCAATAAAAGATAAAGTGACCCTAGAAAACTTTTACAACCAGCTAAGCCTTAATTATAGTAATGATGTTTTGGGGGATTTGCAGTTCAATGTAAGTCATAACAATTATAACTATGGCTATAATTCGCTATTCAGGGATGAGGAAAATAATATCACAATTACAAATAGGTTAAAGGGCGATATATTAAGTGCTGGCGGAAAATATCGTAAACAGTTTAAGAAATTTGAACTACAAGGTGAAATGGGGTTAAATGTTTCAGGAGATTTTGAAGGTAATTTTTTAAGAGCGCATGCAACGTTTAAATTAAAAGAGGATGTTTTTGCAAAAGCGTCTATTAATCATAATGCAAAAGCACCTAATTATAATATGTTATTATATCAAAGTAGATATATAAACTATAATTGGCAAAATAGTTTTAATAATATAGAGACCCAACAATTGGCGTTTCAATTAAAGTTTAAAGATTATGCCGATGTTACGGTCGATTATTCCACTATAAACGACTATGTGTATTTTGCTGAAGACATACAAACCAGTTTCGTTAAACCTTTTCAATCCTCAGAGTCTATTGCATATTTGAGGGTTAAACTGGCCAATGAACTTAAGTATGGTAAGTTTGCTTTAAACAATACAGTGTTATATCAAAATGTTCAAAATGATAATAATATATATAATGTCCCTCAATTTATAACTCGTAATACCTTATATTTTTCAAGCCACTTATTCAAAAAGGCCATGTTCTTACAAACTGGTGTCACTTTAAATTATTTTACCAAATATTATATGGATGCCTACAATCCCCTATTAGCTGAGTTTTATGTGCAGAATGAAAAAGAATATGGAGGGTTTCCAAGGCTTGACTTTTTTGTAAATGCTAAGATTCGACAAACCAGAATATTTTTAAAGGCTGAACATTTTAACCCGACAATAACAGGATACAATTATTATTCGGCTCCAAACTATCCTTATCGAGATTTTGTAGTTCGCTTTGGTGTCGTTTGGAATTTCTTTTTATAAACTATTATTAATATTTTGTTGGTTTGATATAGAAGCTTGCCATTTATAAAAGGATGTTTTTGGAATTTTATGATTTAAAATTTCGTGTAAAATTTTGGATAGTGTCTATACTATGACTCCTTGGTTGGATTCTTCATTTGCTCGCGAATTGTTATCATCGCTTTTCGGATATGGGTTTCAACTGTACTTACTGTAATATTTCGCATAATAGCAATTTCCTTGTATTTATAATTGTTAAGTTTGCTAAGTTTAAAAATATCCTTACGTTTTGGCGGAAGTAATTCAATTGCGTTTTCGATTGCAATTAACCGTGATTCTTTATCTTCATTTTCAAGTCCTTCAAGTTCAATAATAGCTTCAATATACAATTGGTCTAATAATAGCTCACTGCGTTTTGTTTTTCTATGATGATTGATAAATTTATTATATGCGCATCTATATAAATAATTGTTCAAGGACTTATTTATGATTATTTTTTCTCTTTTTATCCACAGGTCCAACAACGTTTCTTGTACAAGATCTTCAGCCTCTTTATAGTTAGGCGATAATGAATAAATATATTTACATAATAAATTGTAATACGCTAGATAAACTTTTTTGTAAGCACTTTTATCCCCTTTTTTTATTGCTGATATTATTTCTTTACCATTGATGTCGAATATCATGTATTATGGACTAAAGGGTTTTTAGCAAATTAACGAAAAAAATTAAAAATTGAGTCATGGTTTTTTTCGTTTTATTTGTCTATACATTATAAAACAGTAATAAATGTCCGTATCCAAATTAGTATTCTTAATCGAAAAACATCTTAAAGGAAGTATTTCTGAGAAAGAGTTAATCACTCTAAAAAAGCTTCCAAAAAACCATGAAAATGCTAAGATTTATAAAAATTTGGTTCAAGATCACTATCAGTTAAAAACAAAAGAAATAAATTTTGATGCCGAACAATCATTTATGAAAACCAATAAGCATATAGTTGCAAATAGTTTTAAAAAACCTATCCTGTTTAAACCAATCTTTAAATACGCAATGGCGGGAATAGTTTTACTGAGCTTGTTCTTAGCAATATTCTTGCAAAACCAAAGTAAGACTAAAGAATTTATTGCGCCAATTATTGTAAATAATAATATAAAATCGGGAACAGATAAAGCAATATTAACATTGGGAAATGGATCGAATGTTACCTTAGAAAAAGGGCAGGCTTATGAGTCCAATAATATGATTAGTAATGGTGAGGAAGTTGTGTATAATTGGATTAACGAAAAAAATATAGAGCATAATTATCTCACTATTCCAAGAGGAGGGCAATTCCAGATTACGCTATCTGATGGTACCAAAGTATGGTTGAATTCTGAAACTCAATTAAAATATCCTGTAAGTTTTAGTAAAGGAAATGACAGAGTTGTTGAGTTAGTATATGGTGAAGCTTATTTTGATGTGTCACCAAGTACAAGTGACGGTTTTAGTACTTTTAAAGTATTAAATGAAGGTCAGGAAATTAATGTTTTGGGTACGGAGTTTAATATAAAAGCATATGGAGATGAAAGGATTATATATTGTACTCTTGTTGAAGGTAAAGTGATGATTAGTTCTAAATTTAGTGAAGAAATACTTAAACCTGGTGAGCAATCAGAGTTGAATCTTTCTAATAATACTTTAACTATTAAGCCAGTAGAGGTGTATTATCATACATCGTGGAAAGATGGAGTTTTTAGTTTTGAAAATATGAAATTAAAGGATATTATGAAATCACTCTCTCGATGGTATGATATGGATGTTGTTTTTGATGATTATGAACTTGAGTCATTAAAATTTAATGGAGGATTAAAGAAAGAAGAAAATGTTGAGAATATTTTAAAACTTCTTTCAAGTAGTTTTGAATCAATTAATTATGATATAAATGATAAAACGATAACATTTAAAAAAGCAAAAAATAACTAAATTGATGTTTAACCTAAAATATACAAATATGAAATAAAGCTATACAACAACTAAAAACAAAAAAAGGAAAAGGAAGCTTTAAATTTGGACAAGTAAGCTTCCAGTTCCTAAAAGAGCTATTAATTAATCAATGCTTACTTAACTAATCAATAACATACAAATTTATGAAAAACATACAAACAGCAGCATTTTTTCGCAATAAGAAATGGCTAATTAAACTCATTATGAGAATATATTTATTTTTCTTATGTACTACTTTATTCAGTCTATCACCAGACCATCTCATTTCTCAAAATACAAAAGTGAGAATTGATACCGATCAGGTGGTTACAATGGATCAGGTTTTTAAAATTATCAATAAACAAACAGATTATTCATTTATTTATAATTCTGATTTGTTTGAGGGTCTACCAAAAGTAAAACTTAAAAAGGGTAGTATTCGAGTTAGTGAATTACTAAATGGTGTAATTGCAGCAGATAAGTTCAATGTCATATTATCACACAATAATTCTATCATTATAAAGACAAAGGACAAACAACAACGTGAGATTACAGGTCTCGTTTCCAGTGAATCGGGATTTCCTTTAGAAGGAGTGACAATAATAGTTAAAGGAACAACAATTGGAGTAGTTACAAATGTCGACGGAGTATATAAAATAAAAGTTTCAGACCCAGATAATGTTTTGGTTTTTTCTTATTTAGGTTTTAAAACTCAAGAAATTACAGTTGGAAACCAAGATATAATAGATGTGAAATTACAAGAAGATACAAGCGAACTAGAAGAAGTTATCCTTGTTGGCTATGGAACAGCTAAAAAGAAAGATTTAACGGGATCAGTGTCTTCAATCAAATCTACAGACATTAAACAAATTAAATCACAGACAATAGACCAAACCTTTATAGGTAAAATGCCTGGAGTATATGTTGCTGCAGATGCTGGACCTCCAGGTAGTGGAGCATTGGTAAATATTCGTGGCCTAAGCCAATTAATAGGAGACAATCAACCCTTATATGTCGTTGATGGGATCCCAATTGTTGTTAGACCGAGATTTGAAGACAGGTTTAGTATAGGGGTATCTGGAGATAGGGAAAATCCTTTATTGTCTATAAACCCTGAGGATATAGAAAGGGTAGATGTTTTAAAAGATGCTTCAGCTGCAGCAATATATGGTTCAAGAGCTGCAAATGGAGTGATTTTAATAACAACAAAACGAGGAAAAAGAAACCAATCAACAAATTTTAACTTTTCCTATAACTCAACTATTCAAAACCCTTTAAATACATACGATTTGCTAAATGCGTCTCAGTTTCGGGAACATATAATAAGTCAAGGTAGTGAAGGAAGTCTTAATCCATCCTTCGGAAATGCTGATACAGATTGGCAAGATGAGATTACAAATAATAACGCTTTATGGAATCAATATAATTTTAATGTTTCAGGCGGAACTTCTAAATCAAATTACTTTGTTTCTGCTAACGTTACCGAACAAGAGGGAGTAATGTTAGGTAATAAATTTAGTAGATATAGTATTTCTAGTAGTTTAGACACCGATTTAAATGATAGATTAAAAACGGGATTTAACTTTAGTTACAATTATAGTATAAACAAAACATCTCGCTTAAATAGTTTGGCTGCAGGTGGATTTTGGAGGCCAGACCTGCCTGTATTTAATGATGATGGCTCATATTCTACGATTACAAATTTTTTAGGGGATATAAGAAATCCTGTTGGAGATATGGCTAAGGCAAAAAACAAAGCTGTAGCCCAAAATTTTGTTGGATCTGTTTTTGGAGAATTCAAAATCATTGATGAACTAAGTTTTAGATCTCAGTTAGGAATTAATATTACCAACGACAAAAGTACAGCTTTTACCCCATCGTTTTCCACTTTTGCATTATTCGATCAACGATTTAATGGTAGGGCTGGAGCGCAGTTAAATGTTCAACATAACAACGGAATAAGCGCTTCATGGTCTAATACTTTAAATTTTAATAAGACCTTTAATGATATACATACACTAAACGCAGTTTTAGGTATTGCACACGACTACTCTAAATTAGAATTAGACTCTCAAGCTTACTCTGGTTTTCCTGATGATGAAATTTTAACGGATATCCAGTCAGCGCAACAATTAGATTTTAAATCAAGCGACGCCTCTCAAACAGCTCTAAACTCTTTATTCGCAAGAATAAATTATAATTATGATGACAGGTACTTGTTGACTTTTACTGCAAGATCTGATAAATCCATAAAGTTTGGTCCAGATAACCGTAGTGGATTTTTCCCGTCTGGTGCTATAGCTTGGAATTTACACAATGAAAAATTCTTAAAAGACAACGATCTAATAAGCCAAATCAAACTTCGTGCTAGTATAGGTCGCACAGGGTCAGATAATTTACCGGCATTTACATTTCTTGCAAATTATGCTGCACAAAATAGTGGTGGTTCAATTTATGATGGTGTAAATGGTATTGTTGTAACAGGTATTCCAAACGATGAAATTCGATGGGAGGAGACAGACCAATTAGATATAGGTTTGAATTTTGGTTTATTTAATGATCGTTTAAGCGGTGAGATTACTTATTTTGAAAAAAAGACTAGTGATATTATTTTATTAACCCCGCTGCCTGCACAAACTGGGTTTAGCAGATGGAATTCAAATATAGCTGATGTTTCTAATAAAGGATGGGAACTATTAATAGGTGGTGATATTATTAGAAGTAAAAATTTTCAATGGAATTCTTCATTTAATATTTCATTTATTGATAATAATGTTGATGCTTTAAATGGAGGGCAAACAACTTCTTTTGGTAGCTTTGGTATTAAAGAAGGTCAACCTATAGGCTTTATTGAAGGTTATGATATTATTTCTATTGCTCAAACCCAAGATGAGATCGATGCTTTAAATACAGCTGCTCCTGATGGTAATTACTATAGTGGCTTAACTCAGCCGGGCGATTATATATATAGGGATACAAATGGAGATGGCGAAATTACTTCTGAAGATATAATACCTTTAGGAGACATTAACCCAGACTTTTTTGGTGGATGGAATAATACATTAAGTTACAAAAATTTTGACTTTACTTTTAACTTTAACTATGTAAAAGGTAATGACAAAATATGGTTTCGAGGTGATGCTGAGCTTTCATTCGTTAATTTGTTTAGAAACGTAACAACTAATGTATTTAATACTTGGTCACCAGATAACACCGATGCTGAATATGCGCGTTTTGGCTCAAGAACCCATGAGCGAAATAGTAAAATTATTGAAGATGCTTCTTATATAAAGTTAAGGTCTGCATCAATAGCTTATAATTTTCCTAAACAGTGGTTGAATAAAACTGGTCTTGATAATGTTAAATTATCAATATCTGGAAATAATTTATTTGTAATTACCAATTACCCTGGTATAGATCCAGAAAGTAACGATGGGCTAACAACAGGAAGTACAGTTTACTTGCAAAATGATAATGGGTTCTCATATCCACAAATGAGGACTTTTACTATAGGAATAGATATAGGTTTATAAAATTTAAAATGAAAAAAATGAAAAAAATGAAGTTTATATATATAAAAGCTATTTGCTTATCGCTATTATGTTTATCATCTTGTCAATTAGCTGAAGATTTAGATGACATAAAACCACTATATACATTAGATGCAGAAACAGCTATTGTTGATGAATCAACAGCTGAATTAGCTTTAGCAGGAGTTTATGCAGGATTTCGACAAAGTAATAATGGAAGTGGTAATCCAGAAATTTATTTAATACCTGGATTAATGAGCGGCATGCTTGTAAATCATTTCGTTTTCAACAACGGCCCGGAAGGACGATCTTATGTTGCAAATAATCCATTATCTGATGCCACAAATGCAAATATAGGTGCTTATACACGTATGTATGATTTGATCAATAGAACAAATTGGTTTATTGAAAAGACAAGTGAACTTTCTGAAAGTGAATTTTCTTCGCCAGATAGAAAAACAACTATGATAGCTGAGGCTAAAGCTATAAGAGCCACAGCTAACTTTCTTTTATTACGCCTTTGGGGACAGTTTTATGATTCATCATCAAAATATGGCATAGTGCTTAGAAAAGAGCCCGCGAGATCGGCAGAGGCTCTACCAAGAAGTTCAGTGCAAGAGACATATGATGCTATTATTGAAGACTTAGATGCTGCGATTGCTTCTGCTCCAGATTTAAGAGCTAAATATTTTATTAATAAAACTTACGCAAAAGGGTTAAAAGCTAAAGTAATGTTATACAAAGGAGAATATGCAACTGCAGCAAGTATGGCAAAAGATGTTATAGATAATTCTGGACCAAATTTTGAACTTGAGGCCAATTACGGAGACATTTTTTTAGATCATGAAACTCCTGATCTGTTTAGTAGCTCTGAAGTTTTGTTTGCTCCTAAAGGTGAGCCTGGAGCAATTTTAGGTATTGGTAATTTTACTGGATTTTGGGCATCTATAAACCCTACTTTTTCAGCTGAGGCTTCAAAATCTACAACAATAGATGGACAAACTATTGTTCATGATGGCACAAGATTATCTTCAACCATATATAATTCAGGTTTTTTTGGTTATGATACATATAAATATAATACTCGATCTCCTGGTCAACTATACGAAATGGTATATCTGCTAAGAATGGCCGAAATTTATTTGATTTATGCAGAAGCAGACGCACGTGCTAGTAATAGTGTGACTTCTGAGGCACTGAATGCTTTAAATACTATCAGAGTAAGGGCTGGTGCGACTTCCACCGGTAATGATGGGTTTGAAACTTATCCAGCGTCCATTTCTTTATCACAATTTTTGGAAGCTGTCCGTATCGAAAAACAAATTGAATTAGCTGTGGAAACTGGGGAAGAATGGTTTGACCTAGTGAGGTATCATTTCATAGATGGTTTCGATGTAACAACTGTCAAGTCTACAGCTACAATACCTGATAAATTTATTTTACCCATTGATGCCGTATCGATTCAATCAGGGGGAGGTGTGGTTGAACAAAACCCTTCTTATTAAAACTCGGTTTATTTATAATGCAAATAATTATTTTCAAGTATGTTTTGACTGCAAAAGTTGAGCTTAAAAGCAATGATTTTTAACTCAAGCGGTTAAGAAACATCAACAATAATATGATATAATTTGATTTATATACTTAATTATAAAATAAATTGATTGTTTAAGGATTGTCCCGCAAGTATTTTTCCAGCGATATTTGTGGGGCTTTTTCGTTTTGACTGCTTACCTCGAAAAAAGTTTTGTTCATAAATATCGGGATATAAGGCAGTTAAGATTGGGGCAAAAAAATATTAAAAAAAAAGTACAAAAAGTTCTTGTGGAA